>CAZTSL010000123.1:6341-14064 GCA_964616915.1 uncultured bacterium | reverse complement strand
ACCGCCCAGAGAGACCTACGGCTCGGGCATCACGATTTTGACGTGGCCCCCTGAAACAATCTCCTTGACTTGTGGGAAATATCTGTGATAGCCTTTCTCAATGAACTCAGCCAGCGTAAGCACGCGAAACGATCCATACCACGAAAAGTGACGACGAACCTTCGCCCGTTTCGAACGGAGCGGGTGATCCCCATGACGACAGATCGGAGGGCATATCGTGAAGACGAAGAAGAGCTACAAGAAGCCGAAACTGGAAAAGCTCGGATTGCTCCGGCATCTCACGCAGGTTTCCAAGACGAGCAAGACGATGCGGGACAAGGAACTCGAACGCAAGATCGTTCAGGCCGCGAAGTAATCCGGATCGTTTCCCCTCCCCATCCGGCCATGCCTGCCCTGTCGGGGGCCCTCCTCCCGCAACACCCGTGGTGTCGAAACGTCACCGAAGGGGGCCTGCTGGAAGGACAGCCGACCCGGAAAAGGGCTGTTCATGGAGGCCCATCGTGGTGGGTTGGGTGGCCATGTGAGCGGGGAGAGGGGCCGATGAATCGAGAATGAGGAGAGTCGTCTTCCCTCCACGACGGAGAATCGGCTCGTGGTGGAAAGTGAAAAATAGGGTCTTCCGTTTTTATCGTCTGCAGGCGGAAAACGGCCTTCTTCTCGTTCTTGAGATCTTCGGTTTTGCCGCGATCCTTCCCCTCCTTTTGCGGATTCCCCTCCCCACCCTCCTCCGACGTCTCGAACCCCGTAGGAAGCCCCATTCGGTCGATCCGGCGAAAGTGGCCAGGATCGAGCGGTGCGTCGATGCCGTGATCGAGACGGGAAAACCCCTCATCCGGTCGCGCTGTCTTACGCGTACCCTCACGCATTTCTTCTTCCTGAGCCGCGCCGGTCTCGAACTCGAGGTCTGCTTCGGAATGGGAAGGCGGGGGGAAGATATGATCGGACATTGTTGGTTGATGAAAGGTGGAGTTCCCTACCTCGAAACGGAGGATCCCCGTTCCGTCTACGCCGAAACCTACGTCTATCCCGAACGGGAAGGCGCAAGACCGGGAGAAACCGCATGAGCGGGGAGTGGATTCGGGAAAGCGGGCAGGGGAGGGAGGAAGAGGCGCGACGGATCACGCGGTCGTGGCGTTTCCACGGGCTTGGCGTAGAAATCCGAGGGCCTGTCGGCATCGTCGGTCATTACGCCGAGAAGTTCCGATATTTCCCGGAAAGCCCTCCACTCGTCGATCTCCGGTTCGAATTCGAGACGGTGCCGCGTCCCGAGGATCACGTCGTCCCCCTCCCCCCCTCCCATGCCCGGCCGGTCTACGAGTTGCCCGGCGGCGCGGTTCGTTACGACGATCATCGGGACATCCTCCACCTCGGGTACGGAGAGGAAGTTCGTGTCCGTTCCGAGGGAAGGGGAGGACGGATCCATTTCTCCATCCTGGCCCCCCACGAAGCACGGCTCTGGCTCACGGCCCACCTCTTCTTCACCCTCTCCTTCATGGAGATCCTCAAGAGGTGGGGTTATTTCAGCCTCCATGCCGCGGCGCTCGCCTGGAAAGGGGAGGGAGTGCTCCTTGCAGGAACGAGTGGTTGCGGGAAATCGACGTTGACCCTGGCGCTCCTCAAAGGGGGGTTCGATTTCTTGAGCGACGATATGAACTACCTCGTCTCGGGCGAAAAAGGGATCGAGATCCGGGCACTCCCCGACCTGTGCGACCTCTCCGAGGAGACGCTCGCCTTCTTCCCCGAACTGGCGGGAAAGTACGGAGGCGAGAAGATCCCCGGACTCCTCAAGCGGCAGGTGCGCGCGGAGGAACATTTCTCTACCGCCGTGCGGATGAGCGCCCCTCCCAGGCTCCTGATCCTGCCGCGGATCTCGGATCGGGAGGAGAGCCGCTTCTTTCCCCTCCGCCCTGCGCAGGCCTTCCGGGAACTCGTGCCGAACGTGCTGCTGACCGAGCGGACTTCCACGCAGGCGCATCTCGATCTCCTGGCGCGTCTCGTGGAGCGATGTCCTGTCTACCGGCTCGAAACGGGACGGGATTTCGACCGGATTCCCGACGAGATCCGCGCGCGCCTCTCCCCTTGACCGTTGGGAGATCCCTCCGTAACATGGCACCCATGGAACCGTATCCCTCACGTCCGGCGGAAGAAGCGCTCCTTCTCCGGTGTGCGCGTCTCCACGACGATGGGCAAAGGGCGGCGGCCACCTCGGAAGTCCTTGCGGAGCGGAGCGATCCGTTGCGGCTCATGGATCTCGCCGCGCGGCACGGAATGATGCCCCTTCTCTACCGTCACCTCGATGCGCACGCGCCTGGCGCCCTGGACCGGGGTGTTTTGCGGCAGCTTCCCGCCTACTGTCATGCGACCCGCTTCCACAACCGGCTGCTGGCCCGGGAACTCCTGGCCGCATGCCGGTTGTTGCGCGAGAACGACGTCCTTGCGGTTCCCTTCAAGGGGCCGACGCTCGCCGTTCTCGCCTACGGCGACCTTGCCCTCCGGCAGTTCGGAGACATCGATCTCATGGTCCCGCGAAGGGATGTGAGGAAGGCGCGCGACCTCTTGTCGGAGATGGGATTCATGCCGGCACGTCCCCTCGCCGCAAATCGGGAGGGGATCTATCTCGACAACTATCACGCCTACAGTCTCGAGAAGGGAGAGATCCAGTTGGATCTTCACTGGCGGCTGGCACAACGCTCTTTCGGTTTTGACCTCGATCTTGCGCTCTTTTCGGGACGGCTCTCTTTGGTACGGCTCCTCGATGAGGAGATCCCCACCTTTGCGCCCTCCGATCTCCTCCTCATGCTTGCGGTGCATGCCTCCAAGCATCTGTGGACGCGGTTGATCTGGATCTGTGACATCGCCGCCCTGGTTTCCAGTCGTCCCGACCTCGATTGGGGAGCCCTGTTGGCGTTTGCCCGTGGATGTGGGGCTCGCCGGATGCTCCTTCTTGCCCTCTTCCTCGCCCATCGCTTCTGCGGTATCCGTCTTCCCGCAGGGGTGAGGGGCGAAGTGGAGAAGGAGCCGCATCTTTCCCGGCTTGCCGGGCGTGTGGCGGGGGGGCTCTTCGGGCACCGTCCCGCCACCCCGGGTGATGCCCTCCGCTTTCACCTCCGGATGCGGGAACGGTTCGGGGACAAGGTCCGGCGGCTCCTTACGCCCAATCTCGAAGAGATGCTCCGCTTCCCTCCACCGTTTCTCTGGCTCGCCTACCTCTTGCGCCCCCTGCGCCTTCTTTCCGCGCGCCCTTCGTCCTCGGGCTTACTCCCCGAAGGTCGTCACGACGGATGACCCACGTCCCCTCCCCCCTGCAAGGAGGCTCCCAAACGACTTTTCCGATCCCTCGGACGAAGGAGCGCGTCGAAAGATGAAGAGTCCCTCCGAGATGTCGCTCAGCACGATATAGGGGGCGGAGAAGGGATAGACCCCCCATGCCCCGACGAAGCCACGGCCATTCTGGTAGAGTTCCGTATCGTCGGGATCGGGGAAGGTGTCGTAGTGGGCGATCCGTCTGGGCTGCGTGGGATCGCTGATGTCGAGAACGACGAGTCCCTCCGCGTAGTAGGCGATGTAGGCGTAATCGCCGGAGACCACGACATTGTGGACAACGGCATCCGGGTTCGAGGCGTAGGTCGCCACCTGCTCGATGTTGCCGTAGTCACGGATATCCCAGATCCGGATGAATCCACCGGGGGTATCGTTGCGCGGAGGGATCTCGTCCGTGGTGAGGAGGTAGGCGCCGTCCTGCGTCGGCCAGGCGTTGTGCGTGAAACTCCCCGGGTAGTTGTGGTGCGCCAGCTCCACCGGATGGGCCGGATCGGAGACGTCGAGGATGTAGAAGCCGTCGTCGAGCCAGCTCGCATAGGCCACGTTGCCGACCACAGTGACGTCGTGGAGGTAGCTCGTGTGGGGATCTGGCGTGAAATGCCCGATCTCCGTGGGATTTTCCGGATCATGGACATCGATGATCCGCAGGTCGGCGGTCACCTCGTCCTCTGCCGCATAGACGAGCTGGTCCTTCACGAAGACGTTGTGGACGCTGCGGAAGGTCGAAGTCCGGAAAGCGCTTCGTTGCACCGGAGCTGCTGGATTCCGGACGTCGAAGATCCCGATTCCCCCGCTCTCCTCCACGTCCTCCTGGCCGGTGACCAGGAGGTTGTCGGCCACCTTGACGTCGAGCACGAGGCCGATGTTGCGCACGGCCTGTACGACCCGGGGGGCCTTCGGGTCGGAGAGATCGACGACGTAGAACCCGAATTCCGTCGTGAAGCTCCCCCCACCGGCGACGTAGGCATAATCACCCGCTCCCCATACGTCGGCGATCCACTCGGGGAAGGTGACCCGGCCGAGCAACTCGACCCCGAAGTTCTCCGCCGTTGCATCCACCGAGCCCGTTTCGATACCGGTGGACGCTCCTCCCTCCCCGCTTTGTGCCCCCGTTTCTCCGTCACTGCCGCTGGCGGCGACACTATCGGCAAAGGTGCCGAGCCGCTCCTCGTCGTCTCCGCCGCAACCGGCGAGCCCCGAGAGGCAGAGAAGGAGGGTGACCACGATATGGAAGAAGCAAAGGTTCGCGTTCATTGCGGTTCGGCTCCTCTCTCCGCGTTGTGGTGATGAACGTTGACCAGGGTGTGAACTCGCACGCCCTTGCGCTCCTGGCCGGACCGATCGGGATGGAGATCGTCATTCCCCGACTTTGTCGAGCTTGATCAGGTTCTCCTGGGTGAGATTGAAGTAGCGGCGGGCCTCTTTGTGGTCGGGGTACTCGTCGAGCACCCGTTTGAGGATCATCCACGCCTTGTAGAGTTCTCCCTTCTGATAGTGGCGCTTGGCCTGGTCGAGGAGGGGCTGGGTTCGTTCCCGCAGCTTCATCGTGGCGATCTTGATGAGGACCTTGGCGTTGCGGTGGTAGCGGGTCTGTTCCTCGGCGTCGAGGGTCCGGACGATCTTCCAGTGGTGGATCGCCCGCTCGTATTCCTCCTCCTCCATACATTTGAGGCCGATGCGGAAGTGCTCCTTGACCTGGGCGAGTTTCTCCTTGACGTCGAGGGAGAGGATGTCGTCGAAGGCGGGGGCTTCCTCCTGCACTTCGGCGAAGGGGGAGAGGACCTGGATGGTGGGGCGTTCCTCCTGGGGGGTCTCGGAGGGGAGCGGGGTCTGAAGGGTGGGGTTTTCAGCCGCTTCCAGGGCTTCGTCGCCGGTCTCCCCGATCGGAGCTTCGGCGCTCTCCCTCGCCTCCGCCGGGGGGGCGGTGCCTTCGGGAGGGTGTTCCTCCCATGCTTTCTCACGTTGCCGGCCCGCCGCCATTTCGGCTTCGTAGAAAGCGCGTTCCTCGGCCTCGAGATCGGGGGCGCTGCGCTGCGAGGGGCGAGGGGCCTGCTCGATTTCCTCGAGTTCTTCGAGAATCTCTGCCTCCTCGAAGGAGGGATCGAGGGAGAGGATCTCCTGGGCGGCTTCCTCCGCGGGCCGGACGAGGGGATCGAGGGCTTCCACCTGCGCTTTTCGATCGCGCAGGGCCGTGGCTGCCTCCCGCTCGATGAAGGCTTCTGCAGCGCGCTCTTCTCCGCCCGTCGCCTCGTCTTCCTCCGCCGCCTCCTGGAGGCTTGCGAGGGTTCGGGCCAGGAGGGCCTGCGCCTCCTCGTTCGTGGGGTCGAGCCGCTGGACTTCGAGGAAGCATTCTTCCGCCTTGGCGAAGGCCTTTTCGGAAAGATGCCCCTTCCCTGCTTCGAGGAGTTCCACGACCCGTCGGGCCCGGAGTGCCGGATCGGTCTCATGGCGGCGCGCGTTCTGCGCCGCGAGTTGGTGCTCGGCTTCGGCCAGGAGGCGCTGCCCTTCCTCGTGCTCCGGTTCGAGCAGGGCGACTTGTTTCAGGAGGGAGACGGCCTCCTTGTATTGCTTCTGTGCCAGGGCGCTTCGCGCCTGGGTCAGCTTCTGCTCGACCTTCTGCTGGACGTCGTGGAGCGCCGGCTCGGTTTGCTCCGCGACCCGGGCCGCGGCGGCCCGTTTGAGGTGGAAGGCCTGGTTCGTAGGGGTGCGGGGATAGGCGTGCTTCATCGCTTCCCGGGCCTTCTGGAGGCGAAGGGCCTCCGCCTCGGGAAGGTAGCGGGTTCGGAAGATCACGACCGTGATGTTGTCGGGCCCCCCGTTGGCGTTGGCCGCCGCGATCAGACGCCGGCACGCCTCATCGAGGTCGTCGAGATTCTCGAGGACGATCTGGAGGATCACCTGATCCTTCACGAGCCCGCTGAGGCCGTCGGAACAGAGGAGATAGACGTCGTCGGGCTGGAGGGGATGTTCCTGGATATCGACTTCCACCTCCTCATCGACGCCCAGCGCCCGGGTGATCACGTTCTTGAAGGGGAAATTGGCGGCTTCCTCCTCGGTGAGCTTGTGCATCCGGATATGATCGGCCAGGAGGGAGTGATCCTCGGTCAGTTGCTCGATCTGGCGGTCACGGATCCGATAGACCCGGCTGTCCCCCACGTGGCTGATGTAGACCCGGTCCCCGGAGACGAACGCCGCCACGATCGTGGTCCCCATCCCATGATACTTGGCCTGCGATTGTCCCCGGTTCCAGACATGCTGGTTGGCCAACTTCGTGGCCACGATGAGGCGGTTGGCATCGTCGCTGTATCGCTCCTCCCGCTGGAAGGGCCAGGTGATCTCCCGATCCTGGCTCGTCTTCTCGATGAACTCGGAGATCGAGAAGACGGCCATCTCGCTGGCGATCTCTCCCGCCGAATGCCCGCCCATTCCGTCGGCCACGAGGTAGAGTCCATAGTCGGGGGCCACGAGGTAGTTGTCCTCGTTCAGTTCGCGTTTGCGCCCGACGTCGGTCATGGCGCCTTCCTCGATGAACCAGCGCATTCGAGGTTCGTCTTTATCCGGATGCTTTTTCGAAGCCATGCTTTACGGCTTCCCTCTTTGACTCGTGGCCCGATCGCCGGGAAACGACCAGGAGACCCGATCCCCTCTTTGCGTCTCCGTTCGTTCCAGAACACCGGAGGGGAGTTCGATCACATAGCGGGCCCGGGGATAGATCCGGCTCACCCGAAATGGGCGCATCTTTTCGATGACCGACACGATACGGTGGCTGCGGTCGACGAAGGCGACGTCGATGGGGAACTTCATGAAGAAGGTATGGATCGAGTTGCAGGGATCGATGATGAGCGCATGTCCCTCCGGCAATTCCTTGCGTCCCAGCAGCCCGACCATCCGTTCGCGCATCGAGGAGGCGAGTTCCCCGCGATCGGCGAGGAGTCGCCCCTTCGTTTCATTCCTGATCTCAATGCCCCGTGACATCGCCTTCGTCCATCTCCCTTCCGGCTCCCTGCAACTGCCCGAAGCCTCACGAATCCAGAGAGGATTTTAGCACAGCACTCCGGGACAGTCAAATACTTCTTCCCCTTTCGGATCGTTTCGGGGAGTGGCCTCCCTCCCCTTCCTCTGGGGGGTTTCGGGTGCCTCGTTTTGGCCTCGGGGCGGGAGAGGGCCACGGATCTTCAACGGACCGGCGTGCCGGGCGGGATATCGTCGGGGACGGTGAGGAGGGCGAGGGGCTCCGATTCCCCGGCGGCCAGGAGCATCCCCTGCGAGCGGATCCCCCGGATTTTTGCGGGCTGGAGGTTGGCGACGACGACGACACGGCGACCGATGAGGGTCTCAGGGGAAAACGCCCTGGCGATTCCGGCCACGAGGGTTCGGGTTTCCCCGCCGAGATCGACCGTGA
>CAZTSL010000123.1:0-6241 GCA_964616915.1 uncultured bacterium | reverse complement strand
GCCCTGGCGATTCCGGCCACGAGGGTTCGGGTTTCCCCGCCGAGATCGACCGTGAGCTGGAGGAGCTTGTCGGTCTTCTCCACTCGTCTGGCCTCCTGCACGACACCGATTCGCAGGTCGATCTTGCGGAAATCCTCGATCGACACGAGGCTTTCTTTCTCTCCTTCACCCGTGCCGTTCCCCTTTTCCTGCTTCGTTTCCTCCGCCGCTTCCCCTGCGGCCGGGATGCTTTCCCGCGGAGGTTCGATCCGGGGGAAGAGGGCCCCCGCAAAGGCGGTTTGCACGCCGTCGGGAATCCGATCCCATTGGCACAGTCGATCGAAGGGGGGGGGCGTTTCCGGATCGGAGAGGCCGAGTTGCCGCCGGATCGCCACGGCGGTATGGGGGAGGAAGGGGTCGAGGAGGCCGGCCACGATCCGCAGGAGGTCCGCGACGGTATGAAGGACCGCGGCCACGGCGTCTCCCTCTCCCGCCTTCTGGAGCGACCACGGCTTCATCCGATCGAGGTAGGCGTTGCCCAGCGCGACGAGCTTCCAGATCTCCTGGAGCGCCACGGGAAAATCGATATCCTTCTGCGTGGGATCGAGCGCCTCCCGAATCCGGGAGAGCACGCCCTCCACGGCCGCCTCGAGTTCGGCAAAGGGTTCTCCCCGAAGCGCGCTGAGGCGATCCGGCCGCCGGATCGTCCCCCCCTGATAGCGCCGGATCATCCCCAACGTCCGTTGCAGCAGGTTCCCCAGATCGTTCCCCAGATCGTGATTGTAGCGGTTGATGAAGTTCTCCCACGTAAAGTCGGAGTCCTTGCCGAAACTCCCCTCCCGCATCAGGAAGTAGCGGAGCGGGTCGGGACCGAAACGATCCACGATATCGAGGGGATTGATGACGTTGCCGAGCGTCTTCGAGATCCGCTCCCCCCGGTGATAGACGAAGCCGTGACCGAAGATCGTTCGCGGAAGCTCGATCCCCGCGGAAAGGAGCATCGCCGGCCAGATCACGCAGTGGAAACGGGTGATGTCCTTGCCGATCACGTGGAGTTCCGCCGGCCACCACCTCTGGAAGCGCGCTTCGTCCCAACCGTAGCCCACCGCGGTGATGTAGTTGATGAGCGCGTCGAACCATACGTAGACCACGTGCGATTCATCGACCGGCAGCGGAATCCCCCACCGTCCCCCCGCCCGCGAGACGCTGATGTCGTTGAGCCCCTGCTCGATCAGGGCCACGATCTCGTGACGTCGGGTCTCCGGCATGATGAACTCCGGATGCGCACGGATATGATCGAGGAGGGGCTTTGCGTAGCGGGAGAGGGCAAAGAAATAATTCTCCTCCCGGATCGTGGAAAGGGGCTTTCCAGGGTGGAAGGGGCAGGAGCCCTCCTCGAGGTCCTTCTCCTGATAGAACGCCTCGCACGATTCGCAGTAGAGCCCTTCGTAGAAGCCCTTGTAGATGTCCCCCTTGTCGTGGATCACCTGGAAGAGCTTCCGGACCCCCTGGACGTGGCGCGCATCCGTCGTACGGATGAAGTCGTCGTAGGAGATCGCAAGGGAGCGCCAGACGGCCTCGAATCGCTCCGCCATCTCGTCGCAGTAGCGTTTCGGGTCTTTCCCTTGCGCCCGTGCGGCCTTCTCGACGTTCGTGCTGTGCTCGTCGGTCCCCATCTCGAAGTGGACCCGATCCCCCGCCTGCCGGTGGAAACGGGCGAGGATGTCCGCGCCGATCTTCTCGTAGGCCGTTCCGATGTGCGGAAGGGAGTTGACGTAATCGATCGCCGTGGTGATGTAGAACTTTCCCATCGCTATTTTCCTGTCTCGCCGGTTGGACGTTGCTTCTCCCCCTTCGCCCCGAGGGAATACCAGAGGGCCACGGCCGCCGGGATACGGACCTCGAGTTCCGGATCGTGGAAGGCGGCCACGAAGTCGGTGGGTCGCCCGCCGATCCGGGCCAGGGCAAGGAGGGCACTCTGGCGAACGGAGGGATCGGGATCGGTGACGGCGCGCCGGACCGCTCCCCGTGCCTCATCATCCCCGAGCGCGCCGATCGCATCGAGGACGCGCGCCCGAACCGCGGCGACCGGATCCTCGAGCGCTTCGAGGAGTTCGAAATGGACGCTTTGCTCTCCCAGCTTCCCCAGCGCCTGCGCCGCGGTCCAGCGGATCGCGGGGAGGGGATCGGAAAGGAGCGGAACGAGCAGGGGAACGGCCAGTGGATCGTGGAGATCCCCGAAGGCGATCACCGCCTGGATGCGCAGCATCGGCTCCTTGCTGCGCAACATCTCCTGGAGGATCGGAAAATGACGCATGTCCTGCATCTGTCCGATTGCCAGGATGAGTGCGCCCCGTGTCTCGGGATCCCCGCCCTCCAGAAGCGTGGCCACGTCTGGAACGGTCTTGCGATCTCCGAGCTGGTGGAGCGAGAGGCGCACCAGCGTATCGAAGACCGGGTCATCCCCGTAGAGCACCTCCCGCAGCGCAACCACGGTCTCGAGGCGGTCGGGGAGATAGACCCCGAGCCTGCCGAGACCCACGGCCGCACTCCGACGCACCTGGGGGTCGGGATCGTGCAGCAACGGCCGCAACAGGGCCGTCTTCTTCGCCACATTCTTGAGCACGGCCTGGAGGGCCAGCACCGCGGAGCGCCGAACGTTCGGATCGGGATCCGCCACGAAAGGCTTCGCGAGCGCTACGATGTCCACGCTGGGGAGTCGCCCCAGCGCAAGGAGGGCATTGCTACGCACCAGGGGGTGAGGGTCGGAGAGCGCCCCACGTAGATGGGGTTCCGCCGCCGCCGTCTTCAGGGTGTCGAGCGCGGTGACGAACCGATTGCGGTCGTGGTAGCGCGGGCTCCTTGTGATCCCCGAAAGGAGGGTCTCGATCCATCCAGGCTCATGGCGCGCGGAGAGGCGTGCGAGCCGCTCGTATTCGGCAAAGAGTTCCGCCACGAGCCCCCCCCCTGCCAGTGCGCGCAGCCGAAGCTCGTGGAGGGAAAGGTCCGCCCGGTCTTTCGAAAGCGCCCGTTCGATCCGCTGCAATGCGGAGAAGGTCTCCCCCCGCTCGATCATCTCCTCGATCTCCGAGGGGAGGGCGAAGGTGAGGGGCAGAAGCGCACAAAGCAAGCTACATTCACGTACGACACGAGACCATTTCATCATTCGATTCCATCGTGGGGTTGAGATCTTCCCGGGATCGCTATGGTCCGCCCTCTCCCTCCTTCTCCTCCCGGTTGCAGAAGAGACAGCGGACGTAGTTGTGGCCATGGATCGGGGATTCCGCGACGTAACGCTCGACCGTCGCGGCGTTGTCGAGTTCCTTCGGGAAATAGCGGTCTTCCCCCCGTTTACGGATCTCCATGATCTGGCAGAGTTCCCGCTGGCTCTTCGTACGGATCCGATCGAGGTTGTGGATGACCCGTGGCTCTTTCCCGGTATCGATGAGGTACTTCGGCATGGGGTGTGGTTCTCCAGGGATCGAAGATGGCCGGGATCGTCTCGATCAGCCTCGCAGGGTTTCGATCCGCTGGATGAGGGTCTCGATCTTTTCGGCCAGTTCCGCAGCGATTCTCCGCTCCCGTTCAACGATCTCCTGGGGAGCGCGGGTCAGGAAACGTTCGTTGGCGAGTTTCTTCTCGACGCGTGCATGCTCCTTGCGGGTAGTGGAGAGTTCCCCCTCGAGGCGGCCGATCTCCCCTTCGACGTCGATCAGGTCGGCCAGGGGGAGATAGAGGTCGGCGCTCGGGGTATGTTCGAAGATCGCCTTTTGCGCGCGTTGTGGGGGCCTGTCGGCGAGGGTCAGTTCGCTGACCCGGGCCATCGTCTCGATCTCCGGGACGAGCGTGGCGAAGCGTTCCTGCGCCTGCGCCCCCTTCGGAACGAGGATCGCAGGAACCCGGCGCTGCGGTTCGATCCCGGCCGTGGCCCGGAGGTGACGGATCGCCCGGACCGCTGCGATGAAGTGGCTCATCTCTTCCTCGGCGTCATCATCGAGGAAGGCGGAATCGGGGACCGGCCAGGGCGCGATCATGATCGAGGCCCCCTCGTGCGGGAGGGCCTGCCAGATCTCCTCCGTGATGTGGGGCATGATCGGATGAAAGAGCCGCATCGTCCGTTCGAGCGTGTAGGCCAGCACCGCACGGGTCAACGCGGCATCCTCGCCGCCCGCCGCAAGACGCGGCTTGGAGAGTTCGAGGTACCAGTCGCACAGTTCGTCCCAGAGGAAGGTGTAGAGCGCCTGACACGCCTTGTCGATGTCGTAGGCCTCGATCGCCTCGTCGATGAAGGCATTCGTGCGGTGGAGGCGGCTGAGAATCCAGCGGTCCGAGAGGTGCAGCTCCCCCTTCGAGATCCTTTCCTCGATTGCCGCAGGGGAGACGGGTTCCCCCGCCTCGAGGTGCATGAGGACGAAACGGGCCGCGTTCCAGATCTTGTTGCAGAAGTTCCGCGTAACCGCCACCCGTTTCTCCGAGAAGCGGATGTCCTGGTTCTTTCCCGTCTGGGCGAGCAGAGCGTAGCGCAGCGCGTCTGCGCCGTATTTCTCGATCAGCTCGAGGGGGTCGATCCCGGTGCCGAGCGACTTCGACATCCTGCGCCCCTCCTCGTTCAAGACCGTGGCGTAGATGTAGACTTCGCGGAAGGGGATTTCGCGCATGAAGTAGAGGCCGGTCATGATCATGCGGGCCACCCAGAGGTAGATGATCTCCTGGGCGGTGATCAGGATGTCCGTGGGGTAGAACGTCTCGAGATCGGAGGTCTCTTTGGGCCATCCGAGCGTGGCGAAGGGCCAGATCGCGGAACTGAACCAGGTGTCGAGGACGTCGGGGTCCTGGCGCAGGTTCCTCCCCCCCGCCTTCTTTCGGGCTTCCGCCTCGTTTCGGGCCACGATCGTCTCCCCGTCGTCGGTGTACCAGACCGGAATCCGATGTCCCCACCAGAGCTGCCGGGAGATGCACCAGTCGCGGATGTTCTTCATCCAGTCGAGATAGATCTTCGTGTAGCGTTCCGGCACGAAGCGGATCCTTCCCGCTTCGACCGCCTCGATCGCCGGTGCTGCGATCTCCTTCATCCGGACGAACCACTGCTCCGAGAGGAGGGGTTCGATCACCGTATGGCACCGTTCGCAGGTGGGCACCTGCATCGGGTAGTCCTCGACCTTTTCGAGGAGTCCCTCGGCCTCGAGATCCTCCAGGACGCGCTTCCTGGCCTCGAAACGGTCGAGCCCCGCGTAGCGGGGACCGGCCGCTTCGGTCATCCGACCATCCTCCCCGATCACCACGACACGGGGCAGATCGTGGCGCATTCCGATCTCGAAGTCGTTCAGATCGTGGGCCGGGGTTACCTTGACCGCGCCCGTGCCGAATTCGGGGTCGGCATACGCGTCGGCGATCAGTTCGATCTCCCGGTCGGTGAGGGGGAGCCGGATCTTCTTCCCGAAGAGGCCCTTGTAGCGCTCGTCCTCCGGGTGGGCCGCCACTGCGGTATCCCCGAGCATCGTCTCCGGACGCGTCGTGGCGATCGTGACGTAGCCGCTGCCGTCGGCGAAGGGATAGCGGAAGTGGTAGAGGTGTCCCGCCCGCTCCACCATCTCGACCTCGATGTCCGAGATCGCCGAACGGCAGCGGGGGCACCAGTTGATCACCCGCTTGCCGCGGTAGATATGCCCATCCTCCCACCACTTCACGAACATCTCGAGAATCGCCTCGACATAGCCCGGATCCATCGTGAAGCGGAGGCGGGACCAGTCGAAACTGAAGCCCATCCGCTGGAATTGTTGGAGGATCCGGGAACCGTACTCCTCCTTCCAGCGCCAGACCCGTTCGAGGAACGCTTCCCGCCCCAATTCGTGCCGATTCCGTCCCTCCCGGGCGAGTTCCTTCTCCACGACGTTCTGCGTGGCGATCCCTGCGTGATCGGTCCCCGGCAGACAGAGCGTGTGGAAACCCGCCATCCGCTTGCGGCGCACGAGGAGATCGTGGATCGAATAGCAGAGCGCGTGCCCCATGTGCAGGCTCCCCGTGATGTTCGGCGGAGGGATCGTGATCGAATAGGGTTTCCCCCCCGCTTTGCGAGGCGCAAAGTACCCCGAGGCCATCCAGTGGCGGTACCAGCGTTCTTCCACCTGCGCAGGATCGTAAGTCTTCGGCAATTTCATCCGTCTCCCTCGCTACATGGAATGGAGAATGTCCAGAAGGTCCGAGAGGGGGCATCGATGCCCCCCAAGGTAACGCAGAATTGGGAATTTTTCAAGCAGAAAAC
>CAZTSL010000122.1:4408-14197 GCA_964616915.1 uncultured bacterium | reverse complement strand
GGATCGATCCTGACCCGATATCGCGATCTCTTCGTCTCCGAGGGGAAATGTGTTACACTGGAGGAAACGAATAAGGAGGCGATATGGAAAAAGCGGTGATTTCGGAGGTGAGGGGGGGGATTCTCACGATGACGTTGAATCGCCCCACGAAAAAGAATGCCCTGACGAACGAGATGTACGGTCTCCTCTACGAAGGTCTCGTCCGGGCCGAGCGGGAGGGAGAGATCCGGGTGGTGCTGATCCGGGGAGCCGAGGAGAACTTCACGAGTGGCAACGATCTCAGCGATTTCGCCGCCGTGGTCCAGGGAGAATTGAAGCTCGACGACCTCAATGTGGTTCATCTGATCAACACGATGGTCGATTTCGGGAAACCGATCGTGGCCGCGGTCAAGGGATATGCGATCGGTTTCGGGACCACGATGCTCTTCCACTGCGATTCCGTGGTTGCCGGAAGAGGCGCCTGCTTCCAACTCCCCTTCGTGCAACTGGGGCTCGTGCCGGAGTTCGGTTCGACCCGCCTCTTTCCCCGGCTGGCAGGAAAGATCCGGGCACACCACTACCTGATGACCGGGGAACGTTTCGACGCAGCGACGGCTTTCGAGATGGGGATGATCAGTCTCCTCTGCGAGGACGATGAGGTCGATGAAGCGGCACGATCGGTATGCCGGCGGCTGGCCGCGGCGCCTCCGGCGACACTTCGCGCGATCAAGGCGCTCACCCGTCCACCTCAGGAACGAGAGGCGCTCAAGAGCGTGATCCTCCATGAGCTTCAGCAGTTGCAGGAGCGTCTACAATCCCCGGAACACTGGGAGGCGCTCCAGGCATTCTTCGAGAAGCGGCAACCCGACTTCTCCCGATTCTCCTGAGTCCCCTGGAGGAATCCGATGGGAACGCGTTCCATGAAACCGATCGTGTCTCTCCTCCTGCTCTTCGGGATCTTCCTTGGCGTCCTGTTCCTGTTGCGGCCGGGCATCCGGGCCGGCGAGGCTCGAGAGGAGAGCAACAGCGCGCATCTCTCCGCCGTCGATCCGGAAAAGGTCGATTGGACGGCAAAGGGGGACGACGAGTGGAAGGCGATCCTCACCCCGCTCCAGTACCGCGTCTGCCGCAAGGGGGGAACGGAGCGTCCCTGGAGCGGTGCGCTCCTCGAAGAGAAGGGAGGAGGGATCTACCGCTGTTCGTGCTGTGGGGCACCCCTCTTCGATGCCAGGACGAAATTCGACTCCCAGACGGGATGGCCCAGCTTCTATGACGTCATCGCGAAGGATGCGGTGGAATTGCGTACCGATCGTTCCTTTGGCATGGTTCGCACCGAGGTCGTGTGCAGCCGGTGCAAAGCGCATCTCGGGCATCTCTTCCATGACGGTCCTCCCCCCACCGGACTGCGCTACTGCATCAATTCCGTCTGTCTCCTTCATGACGAAAAGGGGGGGACAAAGACGAAGGCCCGTTCGAAGTAGGGTCTGCCACCAAACTTCGTCGTTGCAGGGAGCCTCAGTGTCGGGGAGAGCGGCGAGAGCGTCGGATCTGGTATTCGTACACGGCCTTTCGATGCCGCTCGTAGGTTCGGGAGAAGAAGTGGGTTCCGTCCCCCTTCGCGACGAAGAAGAGGTAATCGGCATCTGCGGGGTAGAGGGCCGCTTCGAGCGCCTCCCGCCCGGGCGAGGCGATCGGGCCGGGGGGGAAGCCCCGGATCACGTAGGTGTTGTAGGGGGTATAGCGCTGGAGGTCCCGCTTGCGCAGGCGGATCTCCCCCCCCTCCGGCATCCCCTTCTCCCGGAAGATGCCGTAGATCACAGTCGGATCGCTCTCGAGCCGCATCCCCTTGCGCAGCCGGTTGTGGAAGACCGCCGAGATGAGCGGTCGTTCCTCTGCTCGTCCCGTCTCCTTCTCGATGATCGAGGCAAGGGTGACGATCTCGTGCCGTGAGAGGCCCAACGCGCGGGCACGCGCTTCCATCGAGGGCGTGAAGTTGTCGAAGAAGTTGCGTACCATCCGGGTGAGGAGATCCTCGGGAGTCGTGTCACGGGTGAAGCTGTAGGTATCGGGGAAGAGATAACCCTCCACGTCCTCCAATCCGAATTGCGAAAGCCAGGTACGATCCGTGACGATCCGTTCGAATGCTTCCCGGGAGGCGAGGCCGACGCGTTCGAAGAGGGCGGCGATCTGATAACGGTTGAAGCCAGGGGGAATGAGGAGCGAACGCTGCACGACCCCCCCGGATGTGAGGATTTCGAGGATCTCCTCGGGGGAGAGGGCTGCGGAGAGTTCATACTCCCCGGCCTGCAACGCTTCCGCGCGACCGGTCAACCGAAGGAGGAGGAGGAAGGGAAGCTCCTCGCGGATGATCCCCCCTTCCGCGAGGATCGAGACGATCCGACGGGAAGGGGTTCCCTTTGGGATCTCCACGATGCGCGAATCGGCCGCCGGGTCTGCCGGAGAACGATAGAACGCGTAGAGGCGGTATGCGGCGACCCCTGCGGCGGCTCCGGCGACCGTCAGGAGGAGGAGGAGGAGCCGGAGGAGCTTGCCTCGGTGGCGCATCGTTCGCGCACCTCATGCGATCGTCAGGCAGAGGCCGACGAGGATCTCCCCTTCTCCTTCCCTGCAGCGATCTTTCGTTTCTCGCGTTCCTTCTTCTTCTTCATCGCCCTGCGGGCGCGCATCTTCATCGAGCGCCTCGAATCTCCTCGACCCATCGTCATCCTCCATGGCTTTTCGACGATCTCTTCGTAGGGATTTACAGCGATCGGGACGGATACGGATGCGTCCATTCCGATCGGGTCTCTTGGCGGAGCCGTATCGAAAAGCGCCCCACCCGGGGAGAAGGTAGCACAGGCGTGTCGGGATTGCAACCAGAGGCCAAGGGGGAAAGATGCGTCCCTTGGCCTCGCCGCGGAAGGGAGGCGTCAGCCCGTCTTCTTGAAGCGCAGGAGGGCGGTCATGTAGTCACGGAACATCCGGGCGATGTGGGAGAGCGAGATCTCCTTCGGGCATTCGGCCTCGCAGGCCCCCGTATTCGTGCAGGCGCCGAATCCTTCGGCGTCCATGGCTGCCACCATGTCGAGGACACGGGCGTCCTTTTCGACCTTCCCCTGGGGAAGGAGGCTCAGTTGCGAGACCTTGGCCGAGGTGAAGAGCATCGCCGACGCGTTCTTGCAGGCGGCCACGCACGCGCCGCACCCGATGCAGGTGGCCGCGTCGAAGGCCTCGTCGGCCACGGGCTTCGGGACCGGGATCGTGTTGGCGTCGGGTGCGCCGCCGGTGTTGACGGAGATGTAGCCGCCGGCCCGAAGGATCCGGTCGAAGGCGGAGCGATCGACGATGAGATCCTTGATGACGGGGAATGCCCGGGCGCGCCAGGGCTCGAGAACGAGGGTGTCACCGTCCTTGTAGTGGCGCATGTGGAGCTGGCAGACGGTCGTTCCCCGTTCGGGGCCGTGGGGACGGCCGTTGACGACGAATCCGCATGTCCCGCAGATCCCCTCCCGGCAGTCGTGGGAGAAGGCGACCGGTTCCTTCCCCGCTTCGATCAGCGATTCGTTGAGGACATCGAGCATTTCGAGGAACGACATGTGAGGGGAGACGTTCTCGACGTCGTAGCTCTCGAAGCGACCGGCGGCGGAGCCGTTGGGTTGTCTCCAGATCTTGAGGTGGAGCTTCATGACGACCTCCTACTTGTAGCTGCGTTGCGACGGTTTGACGTACTCGAACTCGAGAGGCTCCTTGTGGAGCTGAGGGGGCTGGTCCTCTCCCTGGAACTCCCAGGCGGCCACGTAGGAAAACGCATCGTCGTTGCGTTTGGCCTCCCCCTCCTCGGTCTGATGCTCCACCCGGAAGTGGCCGCCGCACGACTCGTCGCGGTGGAGGGCGTCATGGGCCATGAGTTCCGCCAGTTCGAGAAAATCGGCGACCCGTCCGGCTTTTTCGAGGGACTGGTTGAGGCTTTCGGCAGATCCGACGACCTTGACCTCCTTCCAGAACGCTTCCCGCAGGGCGCGGATCTCGCCGATGGCCTTTTCGAGGCCTGCTGCGCTTCGTGCCATGCCGACATGTTCCCACATCACCTTCCCGAGTTCCCGGTGGAAGGTATCGACGGTCCGTTTCCCATTGATGGCCAGGAGGCGCTCGACGCGGTCGTGAACGTTCTTCTGCGCCTGGGCGAAAGCCGAATGGCGGGCATCGACAGGGTCGAATCCGAGGGTGGCGAGGTAGTCACCGATCGTGTAGGGGATGATGAAGTAGCCGTCGGCGAGCCCTTGCATGAGCGCGCTTGCGCCGAGGCGGTTTGCGCCGTGATCGGAGAAGTTGCACTCCCCGAGGGCAAAGAGGCCGGGGATCGTCGTCATGAGGTGGTAGTCCACCCAGAGTCCCCCCATCGTGTAATGGACGGCGGGGTAGATCTTCATGGGGTGTTCATAGGGGCTCACCCCCGTGATCTTCTCGTACATCTGGAAGAGGTTGCCGTAGCGCTGGCGGATCGTATCGACGCCGAGCCGTCCGATCGCCTCGGCGAAGTCGAGGTAGACTGCCTGGCCGGTCGGGGGGAGACCGCGCCCCTCGTCGCAGACCTCCTTGATGCTTCGGGCGGCCACGTCGCGGGGGACGAGGTTGCCAAAGGAGGGATACTTCCGTTCGAGGAAGTAGTCGCGCTCATCCTCCGGAATCTGTTCGGGGGGACGATGGTCCCCCTTCTTCTTCGGCACCCACACGCGGCCGTCGTTGCGCAGACTCTCGCTCATCAGGGTGAGCTTCGACTGGTACTCCCCGGAGACGGGGATGCAGGTCGGGTGGATCTGCGTGAAGCAGGGGTTCGCAAAGCAGGCGCCATGCTTGTAGGCCCGCCAGATCGCAGTGGCATTGCACCCCTTGGCGTTCGTGGAGAGGTAGAAGACGTTGCCGTAGCCACCGGTGGCGAGGACGACGGCGTGGGCCGCGTGGGAGCGAACCTCGCCGGTGACGAGATTGCGGGTGACGATCCCGCGGGCGTGGCCGTCGATCAGCACGAGGTCGAGCATCTCGTGGTAGGGGAAGACCTCGACCTTGCCGAGTTTCACCTGACGGTTCATCGCCGAGATCGCGCCGAGGAGGAGTTGCTGGCCGGTCTGCCCGCGGGCGTAGAAGGTCCGTGAGACCTGGGCCCCGCCGAAGGATCGGTTGGCCAGGAGCCCGCCGTACTCCCGCGCGAAGGGGACCCCTTGCGCCACGCACTGGTCGATGATGTTCGCACTCAGTTCGGCCAGCCGATAGACGTTGGCCTCCCGGGAGCGGAAATCCCCCCCCTTGACCGTGTCGTAGAAGAGGCGCCAGACCGAATCCCCGTCGTTCTGGTAGTTCTTCGCGGCGTTGATCCCCCCCTGCGCCGCGATGCTGTGCGCGCGGCGGGGACTGTCCTGGTAGCAGAACGCCTTGACGTTGTAGCCGAGTTCCCCCAGCGTGGCGGCGGCGGAGGCGCCCGCCAGTCCGGTCCCCACGACGATGATGTCGAACTTGCGCTTGTTGGCAGGATTGACGAGCTTCACCTCGAAGCGGCGTTTCGACCACTTCTCTTCGATTCTCCCTTCCGGGATCCTGGCGTCGAGTCTTTTCATCGTTCTACCCCGCAACTGGTTGGAAGAAGTAAAAGTAGATCGGCATGGAAGCGAAACCTGCCGGCACGAGGATCGAGAAGAGCGTGCCGATCCGTTTGAACCACGGCGTGTAGCGCGGATGGTTGAGGCCAAGCGTCTGAAAGGCACTCTGGAAGCCGTGGTTCAGGTGGCATCCGAGCAGGATCATCGCAAGCACGTAGAATCCCGAGTAGACCGGAGAGCGGAACGCCTCCACGACGCTGTCGTACATCGTCTTCTCCACGTGAAGGATTCGATGCTCGACGAAGAAGGTCCGCAGGTGAACGACGAGGAAGACGAGCACGATGCTTCCGGTCAGTCCCATGTTGCGGGAGACCCACGCGCTGTTCGCATTCCCGCTCCCCACGGCGTAGCCCACCGGTCTGGCCGAACGGTTCTTGAGCGTCAGCAGGAGCGCATCCACGATGTGGAAGAGAAAGCCGAAGAGGAGTACGAACTCGTTCACCCGGATGAAGGTGTTGTGCGCCATGAACTGCGAATAGGCGTTGAAGGCATCGGGACCCTGAAAGAGGAGGAAGTTCCCCGAGAGGTGGACGAGGAGAAAGAGACACAAGAAGAGGCCGGTTATCCCCATCACCGTCTTGCGGAGAATGGAAGACCTCATCGCAGCCGTCTGATTTGAAGCCATCAGCGTTCTCTCCTTTCCAGATTGCGATTGAGATTTACCGTTTCGAGAGCCGTCGTCCTGCAACTACGCTCTGGAACCTACCACAGATCCGGAAAATCCTCCAGAGGTTTCTACGGATGGAGCGGGGAATCGCATTTCAATCCCCATGATTCGCGGAATCCGCATGGCATCGGAGCATCCGGCGCGAAAGGGCTGGAACGCATCCACCGACCAGACGCCGTGGAGACCAGCGTCTGTCACGTGA
Organism: uncultured bacterium; assembly: GCA_964616915.1. Classification (GTDB taxonomy): domain Bacteria; phylum Myxococcota_A; class CAZTSL01; order CAZTSL01; family CAZTSL01; genus CAZTSL01. The sequence goes on along the minus strand of CAZTSL010000122.1, from coordinate 7,695 downwards.
GGAGTCGCTGGCTTTCGAGATCCCACGGGAGCGCAGATCCCAGCGGGAAATTTCATGCGATTGCCCGGGTTTCGCAGGCCGCTTTCCTCTCCAGGAGGTACGGGGTATATTCAAGCGGGGGGCAGAAGAAAGAAATGGGGGGTCGTTGATTCGTCCACTCAGAATCGGGAAGGGAGAGGAAGGGCTTCCAGTTTCCGGCGGGCCCTGGCATGATCCGGATCGATGGCGAGGATCTCCTCGAGAAACTTCCTGGCTTCTGCGAAGCGCCGTTCGGCAAGATAGGTGAGGGCGATCCGATAGCGGGCCTCCACGTTGGACGGATCGAGGGAGAGGGCCCGTTGAAGATGCATCCGCGCGGAGGTGTAGCGCTTCTGGGCAGCCAGGGTGATGCCGAGTTGCAGATGCGCGGTCGGATCTTCGGGATCGAGCGTGACGGCCGTGGCAAGATGCGCTTCGGCCGCCGCCAGCTTCCCCTCCTTTCGCAACACGATCCCAAGGCTCAGATGGGCCTCGCGGTCTCGGGGATCACGGGAAAGAAGGTGTTCGAAGCGGTACCGGGCTTCTTCCCAGCGTCCGGCTTCGAGCGCGATCCTGCCCAGGAGGCGTTCGATCTCTCCCCTTTCGGGGAAACGATCGACGAGCGATTCGAGGAGGGTGACGGCGGCCTCCAGATCGCCGGCGGAGCGAAGCGCCTGTGCGAGTTTGAGCGGAGCCCTCGGATGGGTCGGATCGTTTTCGAAGACCGCCGAGAAGAGGGCCGCAGCCTTGCGGGGCTGCCCCATGGAGAGGAGGAGGTCACCGAGCATGAGCGCAAGCCTCACCTTACGCGAAGGGGGCGCCATCTCGAGCGCCGACTCCCATAGCCCGGCCGCACGATCGAGTTCCCCTGCGGCTCTAGCGACCTGGCCGAACCACTCGAGGAAGGTGACGCGCTCGCTCCGCGTTTCGGCATGGGAAGCGCCCGATTCGAGAAGACGGTTCGCCCGATCGAACTCTCCGGTGCGGCACCAGGCCTCGATCAGCGGATCGTACGGGGCGAGATCGCGAGGATCCTGTTCGATCAAGCGAAGGAGACGTCGGATCGCTCGGGGATCGTTCCCCTGTGCGAGACGGGCCTCGGCAAGGAGGAGCGCGCTCTGCCGCCGCCGCTTCGACTCGACCCCTGCGATCTTGCCAAGCCGGCGGAAGACCGTCTCCGCTTCCGCTGCCTGGCCGGCGGCCAGGAGGGAACGACCGAGTTGCTCGAGAAGGGGGAAGTGATCGGGGAAACGACGCACCGCCGCGCTCAGCGTCTCGATTGATGCGGGAAGCTCCCCGAGGTTGCGCTGGGCGACCCCGAGTTGGAGGGGATAGTCTGGCGTCTCGGGGAGGGGACGGAGGCGGGAGAGGAGCGCCACGGCCTCCCCCCATCGACCGGCGAGTCCTGCGCAGCGTGCCATCCCGGAAAGGGCACGCTGGTTGGCCGGATCGAGCCGGAGCGCCTGCGCGAATGCCCCTTCCGCTTCGGAGCATCGGGAAGCCGCCAGGAGAGCGGAACCAAGATGCGCATGGAAGTGTGCTTCCGCCCCCCCCATCGCGATCGCGGTGGAGAAGGCTTCGATCGCCCCGGAGACATCTCCATATTTCATCGCCTCGTACCCCGTCATGAAGGGGATCATGGCCGGGGTCTCCTCCGGAACGATCCGGAAGACGAGGGTGTTTTGAATCTCTGCGGCAAGCCGGGCATGACCGACGAGGTAGCGCCAGATCCGAGGGGCATCGTGGGAGAAGCGTTGTGCCTTTCCCCTCGGGGCGCCGAGATAGGTCGCCGGCTCCGTATAGACGAAGAGGGCGGGGGGATGGGATCGCAGCCGTTCCACGACCCGTTCCTCCCCCTCCCCGCCGAAGTGGCGGAACATCCCGGGGAGGTAGTAATCGTACGGGGTCGCGTTTTTCCGCCGGGCCAGGAAGTAGTAGAGCGCATCCTGCGGGAAGACGAAGATCGGCTCCTCCGGCCGGGTGAGGCGCTCGATCGTACGCACCGTCTCCTCGATCTCCGCGATCCGTGCCGAGAAGTACACCACCCGCGCATGGGGGATCGAAAGACGCCCCTTCATGAAGCGGCGCATCGCAAGACTCCCGGTGGCGGGATCCTCGCACACGAAGAGATGAAAGTAGAGAAAAGGGGCAAGACACCCCCCCACCGCCAGGGGGAGGAGGCACGAACGCCACCTTCGGCGCAACCGCGCCATCCCCGAGACGATCAGGAAGAGGAGGAGTGCCGGGACGAGGGGGGTCGCCTGAAGGAAATGCGCAAGATTCGACTGCCAGAAGACCTGGTTGAAGAGACAGAGCGAAAGGAGGAGGAAGAGGGCCAGGGCACGACGCACGCTCCCCGAGCACCGGAAGAGAAGGAATGCGCCCCCCGCATAGACGACGAGGGGGACATAGAAGAGGAGAACCCGGAACCCCTCCCACCCCAAGGGGGCGTCGAGGAGACGCGTGAGGCTCGGATAGGGGATCGACACCCGGCTCACGCCCCCGCCGATCACCCGGGCCTGGATCCGCACCTGCGTCCACATCTCCGTCACTCCGAAGAACGGAAGGGCTACGCCCAGGAGGAGGAGGAAGGCCAGACTCCATTCGAGGCCCGCGCTCACTCTGGGAGGAAGGCGCCGCAAGGGGGAGGAACCCTTCGGCTCCCCTTCCGTCCCGGTCGATGAAGCGAGCATCCCCCAGAAGAGAACCGCGGTGAAGACGCCCACATCGTAGCGGAAGAGGAGCGCGACCGCGGAGAGGAGCCCGGCCTGCCACGGTGCGGACTTCCCCTCCGCCACACGAAGGACGATCAGAAGCCCCACCACGGGGAAGAAGACGAAGAAAGCCTTGTGCAGATGCCCGGGAACCAGGAGCCACACGAGCGTGGCCAGGAATGCCAGGGGAGCGGGCAGGAGCCGCAACGACGCCCGGAAGAGGGCCAGCGACGTCCCCACCCGGACCACGACCCACAGAAGGCGGACAACGAGGAGATCCCGCCCGAACCCCTCGAGGACCCCCGCGATCAGGTAGAACTGCGCCGGCGCATAGACGCTCCAGAAGTCCCGATAGATCCGCTCCCCGGCCAGGATCCGCTCCGCATAGGCGAGGCGGTGCCCCTCGTCGAACATCACGAGACCATGGTCGAAGGTGAACGCGGCAAGGAGGATCGCCGTGACGAGAAGGAGGAGGAAGAGAAGGCGCGACCGGGGTGGATCAGTGGACATAGATCTGGAGGTAATTCTCCGCGGCACCCGCCGATCCGGTATTCA
>CAZTSL010000122.1:0-4308 GCA_964616915.1 uncultured bacterium | reverse complement strand
TTTTCGTGAGGGTGCCGGCGGTCAACTCGAAGCCGTTGTCGGCCATGTCGAGATCGCAGTTCGGGTAGGGGACCGCCGCGATGAGATCGGGCAGCGTCCCCGAGCCGTCCCCCACGCCGTCGTACATCGCCCAGACGCCGGAGGGATGATGCACGAAGAGGAGGTCCTCGAAGGGGAGGAGATGGTAGGCCGGGGACTTGAAGTCCTTGTTCGGTTCATCGAGGGTTCCCACCGGCGTCGTATCCGTGGTCAGGCGGGCACGTTCGTCCATCGTCCAGGTATTTCGTCCGTCGTCGCTCGCCACGAGCACGAGCGTCCAGCCGCGTCCTTCGGTGGAGAGGTCGCAGTAGACCTCGAAGGGTTCGATCTCCCCCTCGTCGCCGTCGGGGTCGATCGTATAACGCCCACTCTCCAGCGGCGGATCGACATCGGCGGTCAGTTCCTTGATCGCCCGGCAGGAGGGAAGCGTGTCGCAGGCATCCCCGATACCGTCGCCATCCTCGTCGGTCTGGAAGGGGTTGGCAAGGTCGGGACAGTTGTCGCGGGCATCGGCGATGCCGTCGCCGTCGGTGTCCGTGTTGCAGCCGCTCTGCTGGCCGGAGAAGACGAGGCAGAGGGCGATGAGGAAGATCACCTTTCGTTTCATTGGAGCAACCTCCTTTCCATGCCGAGGGGGCGCAGAAATCTTCCGCTACCGGAAGGAGACCTGCCGCCCATGCATCCTCACACACCGTTACGAACCCAGCATACGCGAAATCGACAGGGAGGCCAAGAGAGGTGGCGCGCCCCCTTCGCGCAGTGACCTCACGCCTCCGGTGTCTGGACCGGCGGTGTCTCTGTGGGGTCAGCGGTCTTTCTTCCTTCCGCTTTCCCCTGCTCCCGAAGGACCTCTGCGACCTCGGCGTCCGTCATCGGTTTTCCCGAGATCCGTTGGGCGACGGCGCGCACGAGGTGGAAGAGGTTCTGCCCTGTCTCTCCGACGAAGTTCTGGGCATCCCCGTTCGTGGCGGCGAAGAAGCCGTCGAGGGTTCGGCCCAGCCCCATTCCGCGGAAGTAGGCATCGATCATCTTCCGGGCGCTTTCGGGATCACCGAACATCGTGAAGGAGGAGGCGCCGAGGAATTCGGCGAGTGCCTTGGCGATCGCGACCTGGGTATCGCGGGCGGCCTCGACCTGGAGTTTTCCGAGTTCGAAGTCGATGGCGGCCTTCGCGTATTTCTCCTTGTTGGCCAGGGCCTGGGCCTCGACATCGACGCGCTGGGCTTCGACCTCGACGCGGGCGGCCTCGACCTCGACCTGGCTGCGGGCGACGTTGACATCGACCATCTTGAGGGCGGTCTCCCCCTCGGCCTTCTTGCGTGCCGATTCGGCCTCGGCCTCGGCCTGTCGGACCCTGGCTTCGTATTCGGCCTGTGCGGCGGCTTTCTTCCCTTCCGCTTCCTTCTGGAGGGCATAGGCGACGACGTCGGCCTCGACCTGCTTGCGGTAGCGGTCCTGCTCGGCGGCCTTCCTGGCGGCGATCAGCTTCTCTTCCCCTTCCCGCTCGGCGGCGGCGGTCACCTCGACGGTCTTGACCTGCTGTTCGGCGGCGGCGCGTTTCGCCTCCGCCTCGAAGCGGGCCTGTTCGGCGGCGGCGCGTTTCGCCTCCGCCTCCGCGATGGCGGAGAGTTTCTGTCGTTCGGCCATCTCGATCGATTTTGCGCGTTCGACTTCGGTCAATTCCTGCTCCCGTCGTGCCTCGATGATCTTCTTCTGGGCCGTGATCCTGGCCTCCTCGACGGCGCGGGACTTTTCGACTTCCCTGGCTTCGACGAACTGTTCCTGTTCGATAGCGGCCTGCCGGGCTTCGGCTTCGCGTTTCGCCTGGATCTCGGCGATTTCCGCTTTCTGGGCGGCCTCGGCCTCGGCGCGGTTTTTTTCGAGTTCGAGGATGAGCTTTCGGGTTTCGACGTCCTTCTGGGTCTTGGCCCGTTCCGCTTCCCGTTCGATGTTGTTGCGCTCGACGAGGGCGTTTTGCGTGATCTCGGCGATGCGGCGCAGTCCCTGGGCGTCGAAGACGTTGTTGGGGTTGAGGAGGGAGGTGTCGGTCTGATCGAGCTTGGAGACGGTGACCGACTCGAGGGTGAGTCCGTTGTGGCGCAGATCCGCCTCGACGCCCTTCTTCACCTCGGTGGCGAACGCCTCCCGCTTCGCGTTGAGTTCATCGAGCTGCCGGGTCGCAGCCACGGCGCGCAACGTCGAGATCAGCTTGTCGCGGACGAGTTCCTCGATGTATCGGAGGTTGAAGGTCTTCTCTCCGAGCGAACGGGCGGCATTGAGGACGTCCTCCTTGTTCGGCTGGACGCGGATGTAGAACTCGGCCTTGAGATCGGCACGCAGCTTGTCCGCGGTGATCAGGGCATCGGCGCCGGTACGATCGACATCGAGCCGCATCGTCTCGAGGGGAATCCGGGCGATCTCGTGGAGGAAGGGGATGACGATCGCCCCTCCGTCGATGAAGACCTTGGCCCCCCCCTTCCCCGTGCGGACGAAGGCCTCGTTGGCCTTGGCGCGCACGTAGAGCTTCGTGAAGACCGCAAGGATCACGCCACTGACGAGTACGACCGCGCCAGAGGCCATGAGGAGCAACTGGGCAAACCCGCCGATCGGCAGGAGGCCGACCGTTCCCAGAATTCCCAGGACACAGAGGATGATCCCAAAGAAGATCCAGAGCGTGATCTTGACCATGTCTCTCTCCTCCTCGAAACGGGGATGCCGGGTCTTCCCCCTCACCCCTTGGGTTCTTCGATCGCGTCGAGTTCGTTCTCCATCACGAAGCAGAGCCGCTCCTGGGGATCGACGCGGGCGACGATCACGGAGCCTTCCTTCGAGAGGGGTTTGCCATCGAGACGTTTGCAGCGCATCTCGTGGAGGTTTCCGAAACGGTCCCGGACCTGGAGGTAGCCCTCCTGCGGCGAGAGGAGAGCGACCACGTGACCGATCTCCCCTACCAGGGCCTCGACCCCTACCGCATAGCTCTCCTCCTTGGGAAGGAAGCGCGCGATCGTCCGGCTCGATATCCCCGTCAACAATCCCCCCCCCGCCGCTGCGCCGAGGAGGGAGAGGGGAAAGAAGGCGGCCGGAGAGAAGAATGCCGAGAGGAAGCGGTTCAGTCCCAATCCGAGGAAGGAGAAGGAGAGGCAAAAGATCGTGAGGAAGAGCATGAGCGGCACCCGCCCCCACCCGAGGAGCGAGAGCATATCGGAGAGGAAGCCCGAATCGGGCGAGGCCTCCCCCCCCTCCCCGATCTCGACCGCTCCCGCATGATCTGGCGCCACGTCGATGTCGTGGTCTGGCGCCACGTCGATGTCGTGGTCTGGCGCCACGTCGATGTCGTGGTCTGGCGCCACGTCGATGTCGTGGTCTGCATCCGCAGCGAGATCGTGCTCCCCTCCTTCCCCGAGGCCGATGGCGGAGAGGAGTGCCAGCATGATCCCCATACTCCCCGGGATGAGGAAGACGAGATTCCACCAGGCGAGAAGTTCCATCGGAGATTCCCCCTTGGCTGGCGGACGTGGTGCGGGAAGGCCGTTGCCACGCAAGCACCCGAGCAGCCCTCCCCCGCTCGGAATCTCCCGGAATCTATCAGAAATTTTCGTCGAGGGCAAGGAGGAAAGTGGGAACGTGTCATTCGAAGTCGGTCCGAGGGAAGAGATGCCCGCAGCGCATCCCCTTCCATCGGCTCGACACGTATTCGAGGGTCTCCCTGGCGTCGAGTTCCCGGGTCGCATTCCCCGTACGTAAGAAGAAGCGGGTTCGCGTCCCATCGTCGAAGAAGACGGGATGCCCGGAAGGCTCGACGACGATGCGGCAGAGATCGTGGCCCTGAACTTCCGTGAAGAGGAGATGAAGCTGTAGAGGTAGGCCACGCTCACCCCGAGCCCGATCAGGGTGAACATGTTCGGACGTTTGCGCCGGACCGATGCGATGGCACGGAGATAGAAGGGCCACGCCGACCAGAGACAGACCGGCGTCGCCAAGGCAAGCTCGATCAACGTCCTCACTTCCTCACTTCCTCACTCACTCCTCCCTCCGCATCACTTCCTCCCCGACGACGCGCTCGAAGCCGAGCGAGACGACGGCGAAGGTGCGGAGGCGCAAGGTCTCGCCATACTTCCTCTCAAGCCCCGCGGCGTAGTGGGCCAGTTGCTTCCCTGCATCCTCGAAGGCGCGTTTCACCGCGGGAAGGGCGCGGATCTCCCCTTCCGGAAGCCCTCTGGCCCCTTCCCCCGTCACGCCCGCTTCCGCCAGATCGACATACTTGAACTC
>CAZTSL010000121.1:0-14356 GCA_964616915.1 uncultured bacterium | reverse complement strand
CCCCAAAGGCGAGGGGGAGGAGGAGGAGTACCTCGGCCCCCCTCCGCCCGGAACCCAGGAGTTCGAGATAGCCGGTCCCAGAGGTCGCGAGGGAAGGGATGACGAGGGAGATCCGTCCCCTCCCCTTCTCCTGAAGGGGGAGGGGACGGATCGCGCCATCCGGATCGAGCAGGAGAGCTTCGACCCCCTTCCAGGGGTGCGAAAGAACACCGCTCAGGCGCACAGCTTCCCCCTTGCGGACCCGACGTGGGGCGTGGATGCGCTCGAAGTAACGAGCGCTCCGGAGGAGCACGATCGCGCCGAAGGCGGGATGACGCCCCCTTGCCGTTGCAAGGCCAAGGCCGTAGAACGCCCGCCCTCCACCGCTTCGAAGGGGGGAAAGGAGGCGTTCGCGCACCCGTTCTCCCTCTCCGGCTTCCGGGATCTCCCCCCGGATCGCGGCCACTTCGATCGAGGTTCCGGGAAACCCCTCGGCCCATACCCCTTCGTCGAGGACCTCCATGGGGGGGAGCGCGCCTTCCATGAGGAAACGCGCCGCGATCCCGTTGGCCGCACGGCAGAGCCGACGATCCCATTCCAGGGGGAAACGGAGGATCTCTGCCACGAGCGCCCGATGTCCGGAATAGAGGGGAAGGAGGGTCTCGATCGATCCCCCCTCGAAAGTATATGCCTCCTCGGTCGCAGTGGGAGACGAGGGAAGCGTCGGGGAAAGCGCCCAGAGGGGAGAGGGAGACGAAAGGGAGAGGAGGAGGAGAGCGAAAGCGTGTGCGATCTGGAGGAAGGGGCGCGGCAGACGCCCCGATATGAGCATCTCGGGCAGTGGGCTCCGCCCCACGCTCCCCCGGATGGGGAACGCCCTACTGCACCGAGGGATCGTACGGATCGGCATCGGCATCGTCGAGCACACCGTCGTCGTCGAAGTCGGGACGGGGGACCTCGGTCGTGACGACACGGGGGGCCTCCTCGAAGAAGAGGGTTTCGAGGAAGGTCTTGATCTGTTCGAGCGTGGCCCCGTTCGGATTGCGGATCGGAATCGGTGTGTCGAACTTGGGAAAACGCTCCTGGGGTTGGTCCGGCGGGAAGGGGAAGCCGGGGTAGTATTCCTTCTCCCCCCACTGCCGGGTCATGTTCCCCCCATGATCGGCCGGAGCATACTGCACGAGCACCCCGGTCACGCCCTCCCCCTCGAAGGAGAGATTCCCCGCCGCCGGAGAGGGCGTCGAAGCGAGAAAGGGAACCTCCGTGAGGGCAGGGGAGAGCAGATCGAGCCCCAGGGCCCGGGCCAGCGCCTCGTTCGAGATGTTCGGGACGACCTCGTCGCTGTGAACCATGATCTGGAGGATGTCACGCCGCGGCGCCGTGCCGGCGGTCAGGGTGAGCGGCCGAGCGATCACGAAGGGGGCGAAGTTGATCGGATCCGCCGGATCGAGCACGCTCTGCACGAGATTGCCGAAGAGGGAGAAACGATCGAGCGGGGCCTCCGGATCGAAGCCGTAGAGACGCGCGAGCGTCTCCACGTTCGGGCCGAACTCGACCGGAGAAGAGAGAAAGAGGAGGTTGGCCAGCCCCCCCCCGGCCACGTTGAGGATCCCCCCCCTGATCTCCGGCGCCACGGCGATGAGATCCCCCCCGATCATCGTCCCGAGCGAGTCGCCGAGGAGCGCGATCCGGCTCCGATCGATCGGCGGGTCGCCGAGGGGGGAGAGATCCCACTCGGGGTTGCGGATCATCCGCAGGAACATGATCCCGTCGGCCACCGATTGCCGGAAGTGCTCCCGCACCCGGGGCAGATCGATGAAGTTGGCGAAGAAGGCGGTGGAGGAGTCGGTCGTGTTGTCCGAGAATCCGTCCGAACCCTCCGCGCCGGTCAGGTTGAAGATCACGTCGGTGGGGTCGAAGCGCTCCCCCTGGCTCACCGCGGTGAAGGCGGCCGTGGCCACGCCGATGGCAGCCAGATCGTTCGCCACGGAAAGGGCGGAGACCCGGCTCCCCCCGATCCCGTGCTGGAAGACGACGACCGGATACCCCGCCTCGCTCGGGGGGGGACGGTTCGGGACGACGAGCACGAAGGGAACCTCGGCCGTCCCCTGGACCACGGGACGTCCCTGCACGAAGACGAAGCGCCCGCTCTCCACGTCCCGGAAGTCGGGGGAGAGATAGGAACCGAGCGCCACCCCCCCGATGTTCTGATGCGCCACCCCTCCGGGATTGTCGAGACCGGGCAGGTTTTCCTCCGGTACCCCGAAGAGGCGGTCGAGTTCCTCCGCACTCCGGTAGCGGAAGGTGGACCAGCGCGCCTGGGGAGCGGGCTCGCCGGCCAGGAAGTCCGCGATCGCCACGAGATCCCGGTCGATCGTCTGCGTCGTGAAGATCGAGGCCACCGCGATCTCCGTGCGATCCTCCACGATCCCCGCGCTTTCCAGGAAGGAGAGAACCGGCTGATAGATCGCCTTGGCCCGAAGGAGGAGCGGATCGTCGGTGGGAAGATCATCCCGCACGACGAGAAAATCCTCATCGGGCGTCAATGCGCCATCGACGCCCACCACCCCCGTGGTCAGCAGCGCGGCATAGGTCGTCGCCGGCCGAAGGGGCATCCCCGGATAGGGGAGGAGGACGATCATCCGGGCATCCCCGTCGTAGCGCACCTCGATCCGCTTGCGCATCCCCCGCTCCGGAGAGTTCCGGTCCACGTCCACGAGGATCACGCTGCTCGGTGTCCCCGGTTCGATCGAGTGGGTGAGACTCGCCTCGGAAATGCTTCCCCGAACGGGAAAGAAAACCGCGGCACTCGTGCCGAACCCATCGGCGGACGCCAGGCCGTCATGGAGAATCTTCGCACCGGGCACCGAGAAATACGCCGTGAGCCCCGGGACATCGGGATGCGCATCCTCGTCGAGGAAGAGATCGTTGGGAAAGGGGAGCAGACCGAAGACCGCTCCTCCCGGGTTCGAGAGATCGAAACGCGCAACCGGCGCCCGATCCGGAAGACAAGTCGGTCCCGTCGTGACCAGAAGCACCGCCAACGTCAGGCCGAGAAGTTTTCCTTTGCACATCGCCAACCCTCCATCTCGTCTGAACGACGCCATGGGAAACCCCCTCCAGAAGTCTAGCAAATCGGGGTTCCATCGGCAAGACGGCGATCACCAGGACATTTGACAATGTCAGCGTATGGTCGCTACAATTCCTTGGTTTCCGGCCCGAGCGCGGGGGAGGCCCTCCCGCCGGTGGTCGGGTCGATCGGGAAGGATGCAACCGACTCGGGGATGAATCGGGAAGGGAGGATTCGTGAAGACGCTCGTCACCGGCGCCTCGGGATTCATCGGATCACACGTCCTCAAACGGCTCCTGGCCAGGGGGCGCGAGGTCCGGGTGCTCCAGGAACCCGGCTTCCGTCGCGACCACATCGCGGGACTCGATTGCGAAGTCCTCGAAGGGGATATCCGTGATCCGGAAGCGATGCGGCGCGCGTGCGCCGGGGTGGATCGGATCTTTCATCTGGCTGCGATGTATCAGACGTGGCTCCCCGACCGGCGGCTGATCTACGAGATCAACGTCGAAGGGACGAAACGCCTGCTGGAAGCCGCTGAAGTCGCGGGGGTAGAGCGGATCGTCCATACGAGTACGATCGCCACCCTCGGAAAACCGGAGGATGGCTCCCTCGCCAACGAGGAAACCCCCTTCAATCTCTGGAAGGTGGGCAACGACTACGTCTTCTCGAAGTACCAGGCCGAGGTGGAAGCGCTCGAAGGGGTGAAACGGGGGCTTCCGATCGTGATCGTCAACCCGGCCTTCCCCTTCGGCGAGGGGGATATCCGTCCTACCCCCACCGGCCGGATCCTTCAGATGCTCCTCAAGGGGGAGATCCCCTACTACTACGACGGCGGGATCAATGTCGTCGATGTCGAGGACGTGGCCGAAGGACACATCCTCGCCGAAGAGAAGGGGGGAATCGGCGAGAAGTACATCCTGGGCAACGAGAACATCGAGATCGTGGATTTCCTGCGGATGGCCGCAGAGATCGCAGGGGTCTCCCCCCCGAAGTGGAAGATGCCCCGCTCCGTAGCGATCGCTCTTGGCCGTCTCTCCGAATTCCTCGCCGACCACCTCACCCACCGCCACCCCTACGGCACCGCAGCGGAGATCAAGCTCACCTCCCAACGGATGTACTTCGACTGTACCAAGGCACGCACGCAACTGGGCCTCCCCCAGACGCCGATCCGGCAGACCCTCGAAAAGGCGATCCGCTGGTTCCGCGAGCATGGTTACGCCTGAGCCTCCTCCAGGACGACCGTATGCGTGCGTCAGAGCCCACGATTCGGGAATCTTCGGGAATCATCCGAACCGCTTGCACGAACCTCCTCCCTATGGTAAGTTGATAGGGAAGAAGAAGAGAAGTCAGCATTCGAAAACGCCGACAGCTTCCGGTCACGAGAGGAGAAGGTCGGTTGCGTCCTTCTGGAGCGCCCGCGGCCGGAGACGATGATCGGATGAAGCGAAGGAGAGACGATTGTCGGCGGCTCGATGAAGCGACGTCACTGCGGGCCCAGGTGTTGAATTGGCTCTTGGCGAGGGCATGTCGTTGTTGGATGCATTGGATGACGAACCGCAGGAGCGGCATGTCGAAACGGATCCGAAACAGGGAATCGTCGGCCGCATGGCCATCGCATTGATTCTCCTGTATCAGCGATATCTTTCACCCCTCACCCCTCCTTCCTGTCGTTTCCAACCCACCTGCTCGCAATATGCGCTTCAGGCCATCCGGCGTTATGGATTCCTGCGGGGATTCACGAAGTTCATGAGGCGCTTCCTCAAGTGTCATCCCTTTCATCCGGGAGGATTCGATCCCCTCGTGTAACCGGACAGGAGCAGGCATGGGGCCGTTCTCCATATACGGTGACGGGGATCCTCACCGGCGGGGGCCACGGGGACGACCTCCCCTCGTAAGACGATGATGGAAAGAAGCGACGGAAAGGGAAGGTGATACGAACGGCGCAGCCGCGATCCCCCCGTCGAGAGGAACAGAATGGACAGAAATTTCGTAATCGGTATGATTCTGATGACCGTGCTCTTCTACCTTTGGATCCAGTGGGGCAACTTCTTCCCTTCGGAAGAACGAAGACGCGCAGCCACGCAATACTCCTCGACCCAAGCCCCTCCATCCACCTCCCCGAAGGGGGGAGCAGAAAGGAGGGATGGGGCGTCCCCTCCCTCCACCCCCGGCGAGGAAATCCCGGAAATCGACCGGGCTGCCGAAGAGATCGTCCCCTACGAGAACGAACACTATGTGGTCGAACTCTCCACGCTGGGCGGAAGCGTCAAGGCCTGGCGGCTGAAGCACTACTACGACAGCCTGGGTGAGGACCGAAAACGGGTGGTCCTCTTCGACGAAAAGGAACCGGGAGACTATCTCGGCCAGTTCCGGTTGGGGGGCAGCGGCTTCCTCGAAACGGGTCTCGTCCCCTACGAGCACCTCCCCACCACCGGGGAAAAGGTCTCCTTCCGCTGGCAGAGCCCGGCGGGTGTCCAGGTCACGAAGACCTACACCTTTGGGGAGGACTACTCCGCCACCCTGGCCATCGCCATCGAGAATCGCTCGGAAGAAGCGATCTCGGGAATTCCGGAGATCTTCCTCTCCCGGGACTTCGGAACGCCAACGCGCCGAAGAAGACGCTTCTTCCCCGGCCCGCTCGTCTTCGCGGAGAAGAAGCTCCACAAGCCGCGGCTCAAGGAAATCCGCAAGGAACCGGTCACCTTCTTCCCCGCATCCCAGGTCGTGTGGTTCGGCTTCGACAAGAAGTACTTCCTCACCGCCGTCGTTCCCCTCGAGCAGGAGAACGTGACGACCACGCTGCGCAACCTCTACGGCGATCGGGTCCAGATCCAGACGACCTCGGCGGCGCGCACGGTTGCGCCGGGGGAGACCGTCACCCTCTCCTACATGATCTACGGCGGCCCGAAGAAGCTCGATCTCCTCGAGCAGAAGGACTTCGGGCTCTCGCACGCGATCCGTTTCGGCTGGGTGGAAGGGATCTCGATCTTCTTCCTCAAGATCCTCAACTTCTTCTACCGGATCTTTGGGAATTACGGGGTGGCGATCATTCTACTCACCCTCCTCGTGCGGATGGCCCTCTATCCCCTCTCCGCCAAGAGTTTCCGGTCGATGAAGAAGATGTCCGAGGACATGAAGAAGATCCAGCCGGAACTCGAGCGGGTCAAGGAGAAATACTACGAGACCGACCGGCAGCGGTACCAGCGCGAAGTGATGGAGGTCTACAAGCGCAACAACGTCAACCCCGTGGGCTGTGTCGGCTCCCTGGCCCCCACCCTCCTTCAGATCCCCGTCTTCATCGGGCTCTACTACGCGCTCTACAACGCGATCGAACTGCGTCATGCACCCTTCGTCCTCTGGATTCAAGACCTGTCCGCCAAGGATCCGCTGTTGATCACCCCGATCCTCATGGGGATCTCCATGTATCTGAGTCAGAAATTGACACCCACCACCACGACGGATCCCATGCAGAAGAAGATGATGACCGTCATGCCGATCATTTTCACCTTCATGTTCCTGGGTCTGCCCTCCGGATTGATCCTCTACTGGCTCGTCAGCAACATTGCATCCATTGCCCAGACATACTGGATGAACAAGCAGTACGCCAGGGAAGAGGCCATGGCCGCGACCCCAGGAAAGCGTGGGAGATGATCCCGTGGAACTCTGAGGAGAATGCAGATGGAATACCTCGAAATGGAAGGAAGGACCGTAGAAGAAGCGATCAAGAAGGTCTGTCGCTTCATGGACGTGACGGAAGATCGACTCGAGATCGAAGTGATCAACAGTGGTTCGGGTACAGGGTTCGGCGCCCAGCGCGCGCGGATCAAGGCGATGCTGCGCAAGTCTCCTCCCCCTCAGGCCGAGCGCCTACCGGAACCGAGCGAGGCGGCGGAACCTCCGAGGAAATCGCGTACGCGCGGCAGTAGCAAGGGGAAGAGAGAACAGCCCCGCAGCCGGGAGCGCCGGCGCAAGTCCCGGGACGAACGAGAGACCGTCGTGGCAAAGGCACTCGAACACCCCGAACCCCTTCCCGAACCCGAACCCTTCCTTTCCGACGACGAACAGGAGACCGAGGAGACCGCAGCGCCCCACCTCCCCTTGAGCGAACAGTCCGAACAGATCAAACGCACCCTCGCCGAGTTCCTCGAGAAACTGAAGTTTCCCTTCGAAATCGAGGTCTCCGAGGACGACGAGCAGATCTATCTCAACATCGCCGTCTCCGACGAGGACGCCTCGAGCATCCTGATCGGCAAGCAAGGAGAGACCCTCGACGCCCTCCAATACCTGCTCACCCGCATCGTTCACCACAACGAGGAGGAGAAGAGCGAGAAACGAATCGTCGTCGATGTCGCGAGTTACCGGAAGCGAAAGATCAAATCCCTCATCGCGCTCGCCCGCAAGACGAGTCAGCAGGTCAAGCGGTGTGGCCGTCCGATCTCGATCTCTCCGATGAGTGCCCAGGACCGGCGCATCATCCACATCACGCTCGAGCGGGATCGCGAGGTGCGCACCGAGAGTTTCGGAGAAGGTCCCCTCAAGAAGGTCGTGGTCTTCCCGACGAACGAACGCCCGCCCCGCCGGGGGAATGGACGAGGGAGACGGCGCAGATCTTCGTAGACCTGCAAGCGTGATGTTCCTCGACGATACGATCGCCGCGATCGCCACCCCGCCGGGGACAGGAGGAATCGGGATCGTCCGGATCAGCGGTCCCCGGGCCCTCACGATCCTCGAGCGCACCTTCCGGCGGGGGGGGGGAAGGATGTCCTCCCACCGCCTCTACCCCGGAACGCTCATCGATCCCGAAGGCGGCGGCGTC
Source organism: uncultured bacterium (assembly GCA_964616915.1). GTDB lineage: Bacteria > Myxococcota_A > CAZTSL01 > CAZTSL01 > CAZTSL01 > CAZTSL01. The sequence goes on along the minus strand of CAZTSL010000121.1, from coordinate 6,491 downwards.
ATCGATCACGTCCTTGCCGTGGTGATGTATGCGCCCCACTCCTACACGGGAGAAGACGTGGTGGAGATTCACGGTCACGGGGGTGCGCTCGTGATGTCGAGGATCCTCTCCGCCGTTCTGGCAGCGGGAGCCCGGCATGCCGAACCGGGGGAGTTCACCCGCCGCGCCTTCCTCAATGGCCGGATCGATCTCACCCAGGCCGAGGCGGTCGCCGATATCATCCATGCCAGGAGCGAAGGGGCCCTGCGCCTGGCCCAGCGTCAGCTTGCCGGGGAGTTGGGGAGACGACTCTCAGCCTTCCATGATCGCCTCCTCACGCTCCTGGCCCGTACCGAAGCGATGATCGATTTTCCCGAGGAGGATGACGTCGGAGAAGAAAGCGAAGGGATCCGGCGGGAACTCCCCCCCCTCCTTTCCGGGATGAAGCGTCTCCTGGCGACCTTCCGGGAGGGACGAATCCTTCGGGAGGGGCTCTCCGTTGCGATCGTCGGCCGACCCAACGTGGGGAAATCGAGTCTCCTCAACCGTCTCCTGCGGGCCGACCGGGCGATCGTGACCCATATTCCGGGGACCACGCGCGATACGCTCGAGGACTACGCCATGGTGGGGGGCGTTCCCCTCCGGCTCATCGATACCGCGGGTCTGCGCCCCACCGAGGATCTCGTCGAAGCGGCGGGGATGGAACGAACCCGCGAGACGATCGAAGCGGCTTCCCTCCTCCTCTGGGTTCTCGACGCCGCGGATCCGCAGCCGGAGGCGGAGGCGGAGATCGCCCGCCAGATCGCGGGGAAGCGTGTGATCCCCATCCTCAACAAGATCGACCGCCTCCCGGCGGGAAGCGGGTGGGAGATCCCTCCCCCGCTGCGTGCGCTCCCCCTTTCCGATCCGATCTTCACCTCGATGACGCACGGACTCGGCCTCGAGGAACTCACTGCCCGGATCGTGGCCGTGGCCTTCGGGGGTGAGGTCTCTCCCGGAGAAGGGGTCATGATATCACGGGAGCGGCACCGCGATGCGCTTCGGCGGGCGATCGCGCATCTCGAGAACGCATACGACGCCTTCGAAGCGCAATGTTCCCCCGAGTTCGCCGCGCTCGACCTCTCTGCGGCCCTTCACGCGCTTGGCGAGATCACCGGGACGACGACGACCGAGGATCTCCTCGATCGGATCTTCTCGACCTTCTGCATCGGGAAGTGAGGATCTCCGTGGATTATTCCTTTTCCCCTCCGCAGATCCGGATGAGGGCAGCTTCGGCGGAGAGGGCGGCCAGCATCGAAGTTCGGGGGTTGTCGGGAGCCGGCACGTTCTCCACCACGATCCGCATCATTCCGAAATCACCCCGCACCTCGATCTCGTGCCGGTTGCAATTCCCTTCGGGGACCGCATGGACGGCGACGAAGGTCTGGTCCGCGCCGATTCCGGAGAGGCTGAGGGTGGCGGCGACGTTTGCCGTGGCGGGGAAGGCCCGGCACGCCTCCCGGGCCGAGCCCTCGAAGATCACCGTCTCTTCCGTGAGTTCCTCGAGGCGGATCTTCCGGTTCACGACGTAGGGAGATCCTCGGAGTGCTCGCACCGGTTTCCGGCTCACGAGGCGGACCGTGGTGACCTTTCCCCGCAGGGCGCTTTCGAGGCCATCGAGTCCTGCGATCGCACCGGAGGGGATATGGACCCGGCATCCCCGCTCCCGCGCGCGTTCCAACCACGCTTCGAGATCGAGCAGCGCGCCGACGCTGAGCACGAGGATATCCTTCCCCCCCTCCACGACGAGGGGAAAGAGATCGCGCAGTGCCTGCTGACTGGCCGCCTCCACGACGAGATCCGCCGCTTCCACGACCTCCGGAAGGGTGGAGAAAGGGGGCGGTGTCTTCAACGCCCGCAGCAGCCGTTCCCCCTTTGGCCCGTCGAGGTCGTGAAGGGCAACCAGATGGGCGGGGAGTCCCCCTCCGTCGATCAGGCGCGCGATCCGGCTTCCGATCGCTCCTGCTCCAACGAGTCCGATTCGGATCATCCGCGTAACTCCAGCATCCGGTTGAGCGCGACCGCCGCCCGCTCGGCGATCTCCGGCGGCACGGTCACCCGCGGTGACAAGGTTTCGAGAGCCTCGATCACATGATCGAGCGTGATCGACTTCATGAAGGCACAGACGGCATTCGGATTGACGGGGTAGAAGGTCTTTTGCGGATACGCCTTGCGCAGGCGGTGGAGGATACCGACCTCGGTTCCGACCGCGAACTCCCTGGCCTTCGCCCGTCCGATGTATCGGACCATCCCCTCCGTGGAGAAGAAGTAGGTCCGCTCCTCGGGAAGCGTTCCGTCGTAGACCCGCGCCATGCAGGAAGAGACGCAGCCACACTCCGGGTGGAGCAGGAGTTCGATCTCCGGATGGTCGGCAAGAATCCTCGAGACATCCTCGAGTTCGATCGTCTTGTGGACGTGACAATAGCCGGGATAGGCGATGATGTTCGAGCGTTTCGTCTGCCGCGCCACGACCGAGGCGAGAAACTTGTCGGGAAGAAAGAGGATCTCCCGCTCCGGAGGAATCGCCTCGATCACCTGCACGGCGTTCGCCGAGGTGCAACAGTAGTCGCTTTCCGCCTTGATCGCCGCGCTCGTGTTGATGTAGGAGACGACCACGGTGTCGGGATGGCGTTCCTTGAACGCCCGCAACTCCTCCTGGGTGATCGAGGCGGCAAGCGAACACTGTGCCGCCAGGTTCGGCAGGAGGACCGTCTGACGGGGGGAGAGGATCGCCGCCGTCTCCGCCATGAAGTGAACCCCGCAGAAGACGATGACATCGGCATCGGTCGCAGCCGCCTCGAGCGAAAGCCCAAGCGAATCGCCCACGAAATCTCCGACCTCCTGAACCTCCTCCCGCTGGTAGTTGTGCGCCAGGATCACCGCGTTGCGCGCTTTCTTGAGTTCCTCGATCCGCTGCTGCTTGCGCGTGATCTCCTCCGGTGAATCGAGGGTCGGCACGATCGGCGGAAGTTCGTAACGCTCTTCGAAGGGCCGTAGCATCTTTCTCGTCTCCTGCGCAGAAAAAAAGAAAACCAGAACTCGATTGCCTATATATCCTTTTCTGGCACATCTTGTCAAGGGGAACCAGACGTCACACATCATTGATTTCCAGCATCATCCCATGTAGAATCCTTCCAGCCTGCGGGTCGATCCCAAAGAGCGTGAGCGGGCTTTGCGCCCAAAGGGCGCAAAGCTGGAGGGCCCTTCCAGCCTGCGGGTCGATCCCAAAGAGCGTGAGCGGGCTTTGCGCCCAAAGGGCGCAAAGCTGGAGGGCCCTTCCAGCCTGCGGGTCGATCCCAAAGAGCGTGAGAGCCTACGAAGCAGAATGGAGCGCACACGATGCGCACGGACCCTCGAACGGCAGGATCGGATGGGCTCCCCCACCGATCGGGCGGTCGGGTAGATCAAGGAAGGAGCTTGGCGATATGATCATCGGGGTACCGAAGGAAATCAAGACGGATGAAAATCGGGTCGCAATCACCCCTTCCGGGGTCAACGCATTCGTCTCACGGGGGCATACCGTGCTCATCGAGCGCAGCGCCGGCGTGGGGAGCGGAATCGAGGATGCGGACTACGAACGCGCCGGGGCGAGGATCCTCCCGGAGGCGGAGGAGGTGTGGCAGCGGGCCGACATGATCCTCAAGATCAAGGAACCGGTGGAACCGGAGATCGATCGGATGCGAGAGGGACAGATCATCTTCACCTATCTCCACCTCGCCGCCAACCGGGAGCTGACGCTTGCGATGATGGAACGGGGCGTGGTGGGGATCGCCTACGAGACGATCCAGCTACCCGACGGTTCCCTCCCCCTCTTGACGCCGATGAGTGAGGTCGCCGGCCGCCTCTCGATCCAGATGGGGGCGCACTGTCTCGAGGCGAAGAACGGCGGCAGCGGAATCCTCCTCTCCGGCGTCTCGGGGGTGCGGCCCGCCAAGGTCGTCATCATCGGGGGGGGGGTGGCCGGTCTGAACGCCTGTAAACTCGCCGTAGGGATCGGCGCCCAGGTGAGCATCCTCGACATCAATCCCAGCCGGATGAGCTACATCCAGGACATCATGGAGGGACATGTCATGACCGTGATGTCCAACAGCGCCAACATCGAGGAGGAGGTCTTGAACGCCGATCTCGTCATCGGAGCCGTGCTGATCCCCGGAGCCAAGGCCCCGAAACTCATCTCCGAGGACCTCGTGCGCCGGATGAAGAAGGGCGCTGCGATCGTCGATATCGCCGTCGACCAGGGAGGGTGCTGTGAGACGACGAAACCGACGACCCACTCCCATCCGACCTACATCAAGCATGATGTGGTCCACTACTGCGTGGCGAACATGCCGGGGATCGTGCCGAGGACCTCGACCTTCGCGCTGACGAACGTCACGCTGAACTACGCGCTCGAACTGGCGGATCACGGTTACCGGGAAGCGATGCGCCGTCACGAGGCGCTGCGCAAGGGGATGAACGTGATCGATGGGAAGATCACGCACCCTGCGGTTGCCGAGGCCTTCGACCTCGAATATCACCCCTTCGAGCCGTAGGCCCGATCGTCTATCGAGGGCCGTGGGGGCAAGGCTGCGACATCTCCTTTCTTCCCGCAGCTTGCGCAAGCCCCGCAGGCCTTGATCCTTTCGGTGAGCGTATCGATCGGAATCTCGGCCTCGATTCGGGTCTTTTCCCCATCGAACTCGATCCCGAGGGCCGTGCAGGGGGCGTTGTTCCCCCCTTCCAGGCGTCCCATCCACATTTCGAGGGTGGCCTGGAGCGCAAAGAGATGCTTGAGGAGGAGGAAGGTCTCGATTTCGTCGGTGCGGGCGAAGCGTTCGAGCAACTCGGATGGGGGGCAGGCCACGATGGCATCGGCCGGCCACCCCCCAAGCGTTCCCAGGAGGAGGGAATCGGAGCCGATCCCCTGGCCGCAGGAGCGTTTCACGAAGCGGTAGTCTTCGAGGCGTTCCGCCGTATCGAGGACGACCTGGATCTCTTCCGTGATATCCGAACATGGCATGCCGCGATCTCCCGACTTTTCGAATCCTGTGATGTCCCCTTCCTTCCGGTCTCTTTCATCTCTCCCTTCTCATTCTACCGCAACGGTAATCCCCTGTCACGGGAAGCGACGGTGGCGGGTTGCGGGTGTCGTGTCCTGCGCGACTTTCGGAATCGGATCGTTCGTGTGTGTCCAGGGCCCCGGCAAAGTCGTGAATCCTCCAGGTATCCGGTGAGATGGGCGGGGAACCGACGCCGCGGTCCACGTTGTGGTACGATCTGGCGTCGCTGTCCACGTCGTGGCATGATCTGGGGGATGAGGAGCGCGCCCTGGTCGTCGATGACGCACGTTTCCTCATCCTGCCGTGGGCACGCCGCCCCCACCTGGCCTCGTGGGTGTTGGCGGTCGGTCTGCGGCCCCTGAGCGAGGCGAGGAGAGAGGTCTACGGTCATCCGCTGGTGCCGGCCGAGACCTTCGTGGAGATGTCGCGCTTTCACGGCACCTGCTACCGCGTCGCCAACTCGATCTGCATGGAAGGGTGCTCCAAGAGTGGTGAAGCGTATTGCTTCCACTCCGGCCCAAGTCCGTCCGGTTGTACCGAGATGCGATCGCCCTGCTCAGAATCGTGATGCCCAAGCATCGGTGTCTCTCGACGGTTCCTGGGGAGTGGTAGGCGGATGGGGAGCCGAGGGGGGGGGGATGCGGTTTCCGAAACGACGAGAGCAAGACTTCTGCGTGCCAGAATTTTTTTCTCAAGTTTTTCTCGAATCCTCCGATCAGAATCCGGAAGCGGTACGGAGGATCTGATTTTATCCATCCCTGTCCGAACGCACAGCACGAGTATGCTCACGACAGGGAGGAGAGAGGTTCGAGGAGAACTCCCGATGAAGACTTTCCCTTCCATCCTTCCCCTCTTCCTGGCGCTCGTCTTCTCTTTTTCTCCTGCGGCCTGGGCGCAAACCTCGTCCCAGCAGGTGATCGACTTCCTCGCGGATACCTATGCCGGCGTCGCTTCGGCCTATTCCCTTCCGGAAAGCTGTGGTATTCCCTCCGGATGGGCGTCGTGCGACACGCAACCCTTCGATCCGGTCACCTATGCGTTCTCCCGGCTTCTGCTCGCAGCGGATGCCGCCTCCCTCTCCGAGTATGCCTACCGGATCGTTCCCGCCGAGACGCCCCCTCTCCTCGGTTGGATGGTGGATGCCGGAACCAGCAATCTCATCGGGGGAGACGATCAGAATCCAGGTATCGCCGGCATCTACGATCTTTCCGGTGATTTCGAGAGCGGTGATCTCGACATGGGCCCCCCTGCCTGTCCCGATCTGCCCTACTGGGTCTCCTACCGCAAGGTGATCGATCCGGAAAATCCTGATTTTTACTTCATCGAGCAGACCTGGCGTGTGGAGAAGAATCGATTGCACGGCGGGGACCTCCACGCTCTGCCAGCTCGTCAACGGTCCCTCGGGTGTGGCGCAGACCCCTCTGCTGCTCGACG
>CAZTSL010000120.1:0-14514 GCA_964616915.1 uncultured bacterium | reverse complement strand
GAGGAATGGCGTTGGGTCGGGGGGGGCGTGGTGGGGGGCAGCCTCCTCTTCCTCTACCTTCTGCGGCGCCGCATCCCCTTTTCCGTCGAGGTGCTGGGGTTGCTCACCCTTGCTGCCTCGGAGGTTTTTCTCGCCCTCCTCCTCTGGGACTCGCAACGGTCCCTCCCGCCCGCCGGGGTGACGGTGGCCGAGCTGGCCGGTGGATGCGGGATCCTGATCGTGGTTCTCCTCTGCGTGGTGAGCATGCGCGCCGTCCCGAAGGGTGTGCGCTGGGGGATGCTCCTGCTGGCGGCCGTGGCGCTCCTGCCCTTCGGGATCGTGCTTGCACGCAACGTCCCCTACGAGGCACTTGCGACCTCGACGTGGCGGTTGCCCTTTCCAGTCCCACTCGTCGTTTTCTATGGCCTCCTCCCCCTCTGGGGAGGGGGGATGATCGTGGCGGGCGGTTTCCAGATGCTGCGGGGGGCCTTCGCGGAAGGTACGCGTTCCCTCCTCCTGGGCGTGCTTGCGATCCTTCCCGCGTTGCCCTTCGCGGAAAAGGATCTCGGGCTCCTGCAGGGATTCCGGCCGGGATTGACCTGCCGGACCTATGGCGATGCGACCTTCGGCTCCCTCCTCGCAGAAGGCGTGACATACGGCGGATACCGATCGGCGCCGGAGGGCACGTGGGCCGAGTGGCAGGGAGAACTCTATGCGCCCCTTCCGGGAACGTACGCGATCGGTTTCCGGAGTCGGGGGGATGCCGAACTCTTCGTACAAAACCGTCTCCTCGTGGAGGGGGGGGGGGAGAAATTCGGGGAGACGGGACTCGAGCGGGGATGGCATCCGCTCCACTTCCTCCATACGGCGAGAGAGACCCAGGGAATCCAGCTCCTCTGGCGTCTACCGGGGCATCAGGAGCCCGAACCGATCTCTCCCTACTTCTTCCGGACGAAGGGGCTTCCCCGTTCCCCCCGCGATGCCGCGCAACTCGGCCTCTCCTGGCTCTCCGCGGCCGCCGCGGCCTGGGATCGGGAACACCGCTGCTACGGCTGCCACGTCCAAGCCGTCACCGCGGTCGGAATCGCGGTGGGAAAAACCCAGGGCTACACCGTCGATCCGGCGATCCTGACGCAGATGATGGACCGCATCGTCAAGGCGGAACTCCCCAGCGGGGGGATCGGTGATCCGAGAGTCGTCGAAGTCGGAACGGCGATGGCCACGCACGCCTTCGTCGCCTATGGCCGTCACATCGACGACCGCTACGAAGCGCACCTCGATCGGGCGCTCGACTTCCTCGAAGGACGCACCTTCTCCGTGCGGGACGACCCCCCGATCGTCCAGGGGGAGATCGCCGTGACGGCGCAGTACCTTCTGGGGCTCGAACATCGCTTCCAACGGACCGGGGAGAACAGAATCCTGGCACGCATCGAGGATGTGCGGGAAGAACTCCTCGCCCGACCACGGAAAACGACGCAGGATCATGCCTTCTCCCTCCTCGCGCTCTGTGCGTCTCCCCCCCCCGCGGGGGGGGAGGAAGATCCCCTCGAAGGGCGGATCGGGGAACTCCTCGCCCTCCAGAACGACGATGGGGGGTGGAGCGAACGCCCGGGGCTCCCCAGCAACGCCTATGCCACGGGAGAAGCGCTCTATGCGCTCAAACGATGCAGCGGTCGCACGGGGGATCCCCGCTTCCAGGCGGGGGTGCGCTTTCTCATGGCCCGGCAGGAGCGGTGGGGATCGTGGCGCTACGAGAAGGGTGTGGACACGGATGCGCGCCGCCCCTCCCGTTTCGCCCCCACGATGTGGGCCGCGCTCGGGCTGGCCGGCTCTTTCGGATCACTCGACCTCGAACTCCTCCACCCCACGGACGGTGCCGAAATTCACGACGTGCTCGAAATCGAGGCACGCGTCGAGAATTTCACGAACGAACCGGTCTCCTCGGTCCGCTTCCGTCTCGACGGCCATCTCCTCGCCGAGGTCGAGGAAGCCCCCTACATCTTCACCTGGCACATCGAGGCGCCTTCCGGGAAGGAGGGGGAAGCGGCCGACTTCTTCCGGCGGGTCGTCACCTTGGGAGGGGAATACACGCTCTCCGCCGTGGCGCACACCCCTTCCGGGATCGAGGGGAAGGATGCGATCCATGTCGAAATCCGTCCCCCCCTTGCCCTCACCCTCCGCACGCCGAAAGAAGGGGCATACCTCTCCGGCGTCGTTCCGATCGAGGGGGAGGTCGTCGCAGGCCGTTGCCCCCTCAAAAAAGTGGGGATCCTCGTCGATGGCACCCCCCTCGAAACGTGGCGAGCATCCCCCCCCACCCGCTTCACCGCCCGATGGGACACGGCGAAGGTTCCCACCGGTGCCCATCGCATCGCGGCCTATGCCGAGAACGAAGCGGGAGCGCGTGTCTCCGAGGAGATCGAGGTTCATATCGCCCGGGGCCGCCTCGCGTTGCGCACCGACGACCCGGCGCTCCACTTCCCGCCACATCTCACGCTCATCCTCGATGCCTCGGGGAGCATGTGGGGACGGATCGGCGGGGTGACGAAGATCGAGATCGCCCAGCAGGCGCTCGTGCGGGTCGTCGAGGAGATCCCCGACGGGAAACGGGTGGGACTCTGGGTCTACGGCCGCCGTTCCCCTCGCAGGGCCCGGAATTGCCGCGACGTGGAGGAACTCGTTCCGATGCAACCGGTCGATCGTGCCGCCCTCATCCGGACGATCGAGACGATCCGACCTCGCGGGATGACCCCCCTGGCCGACACCCTCAGCCGTGTGGCCGATGCTTCGAGAGGGATTTCTCATCCCGTCATCGTTCTCGTCACCGACGGGAAGGAGAGTTGCGACGGTGATCCCTGTGCCGTCGTCCGGCGACTGCGGGAGGCGGGGGCGGATCTCCTCATCCACGTCGTCGGCTTCGATATCCAGGCCCCGGATGTCCGCAGATCTCTCTCCTGTATCGCGGAGGCGGGGGGGGGCACCTATTTCGACGCCCGGAGTCCCGAGGCGCTCTCCCAGGCGCTGGCCACCTCCATGAAACTCCCCTTCGCCGTCTATCCCGACCGGGGAGGGGATGCCCCCATCGCCATGGGAACCGTGGGCGGGGAAGCGGTCACCCTCCCCTTCGGAACCTACCGCGTCGAAGTCCCTGCCATCGGATTCTCCACGACCGTCATCATCGATCACGAAGGGGTCGAAACACTCGACGTTCCCGGATCCACACCGGAAGCATCGCAATAGGCTCGGTGGTCTTGGAAACAGCCCGAGGCCACCGGCGGGAAGGATCCCTCTCCCGGCGCAGCAGCCGGCGGGCTCGAAGCATCGGTTCGGGCAGAAAAGATGCGGGGGATCCGGGATCACCCTTCCTCCTCGGCCTCTTCCGCTTGCGGCGGCTCGACGGCAACGCGGAGGAGCGCTTCCGTGAGATGCGCGGCCAAAAGCTTCTTCGCCACCGCCTTGGCGTCGATCTCATAGGTCCCCTTCTCGATCGCCGCCTTGATCGCTTCGATCCGCTTTCGCCGCGCCTCGTCTTTCTCTGTCGCTTCGATCCCTTTCATCCATCCCCCCCGTCCATTGGGGAAATTTCATTTGTGGGCGGAAGGCGAACCTTACTCGATCGATTCGAGATACGCTCCGTCGAGCCGAGGGAACGAAGGCCAGCGCGTCTCGAAGGCCGGGAGTCGGGTTTCAGCACGCGGGACCCGTTAGGTCTCGCTCGTTCTTGACCGTTTGAGGAGCAATCGCTTCACTCGATGGTTACCACCCTCGTCCAGGATGTGCGACCCACGAGATGCGCAACGAGCTTCTCCTCGTCTGTCCGTTCTTAGGATGGCGAGGGGCTGCGAGCGTCGCTCTTCTGAGAACTCCGGGAAAAAGGGGTTGAGAGGGACGTGATCGGTGGATTGTATGACCGCACAGACGCAAGGAACCTGCTGTTCGGTATAGGCATGACCATCCGTGATCGGTCGAGGAGACTCGCAGGGGTTCGCCCCCCACTTCCTCCCTCCTCATTGTGGACATTCTATTTGATCTCTGGCTGCTTTGAGCAATGTGAGATCGCCCGTTTGATCACTCAATCCCACAATGATATCCACAGGTGAACCACAGTCCCATTTCGGTCCACCGCTGGCGAAGCTACGGATCATATATCCAGGAGCTTCGGTCTTATCCTCCTCAGAGAAGACATATGACCATATCTCATCTTCTTGCACGACCCATAGATAGTTTAATGCGATCGAAGGCGAGATGGTTTCCCGGTTCTTCTCGATGACTTCCACCAGTACGGCGAGTAAAGGACTATCCGGTTGCGGCAATATCGGCATGAAATCACGCCAGGCCGATGCACCGAGAATGAGACTCTGATCCCCCATCTCAACTCGCTCGGGGGCAGCTTGAAGTTGCGTAAGGGTGAGATCCAAAATCCCAGACTCGAGGGATGGACTGTCGCAGCCAGTGGAAACAGCAAGGATGACGAGACAGAGCAGCGTCACTGTCCTGGTTCTTGAATTCCTCATCATGACCGACCTCCCTGATTCGTCCAACGGCCATGGTAACGACCATGGTCGATATGGAAGTGGTACCGTCGTCTTCTCTGACGTTTTTCATCCGATCACCGGCTGCACAAAAATTCTCAAACTATTATACACCATAGAGCGGAACGTGTCAAGAAAAAAAACGCAGGGCAATCCAGGGCGATCGCATTGAATCGCGGAATCCGCATGGTATCGGAGCATCCGGCGCGAAAGGGGTGGAACGCATCTACCGACCAGACGCCATGGAGACCGGCGTCTGTCATGTGAGGCGTCCCTTGCTTTCGAGATCCTACGGGATCGCAGATCTCATCGGGAAATTTCATGCGATTGCCCGGCCCGTAGTCGTTTGACTTGCGGCGATGTTTCGAGTACCCTGGTGTCCGGTACTCCACGAATGACGATGCTTTTTGCAACAGGAGGATGTCATGCGACGCATTCCACGTTTTCCAGCGCTCTTTGGTGCCCTGGCACTCTCCCTCTTCCTGGCGGGGGGGGGGAATGCCCAGATCCGGGTGGCGGTCGAACAGGGGCTGTGGAGTTCCGGAAGCGCCGAGAGTGTCGTGGCCCAGCTCAACGACAGCGAAGTCTTCGATTTCGAGGCGGTGCAGGTCTATGGGGAGGAGATCAACACCCTCGATGAACTCAACGCCTTCGATGTCGTCGTCATCGGGGACTCGGGGACCAAGGACAATGATCATGCGACCTTCGCCGCGCCGCTGGCCCAGTGGGTCGAACAGGGGGGCAACGTCGTATCGACGGCCTGGATCGTCTACAGCACGAACGGAACCGGGCAAGTGGCGCTCGACATCGACAAGGTCGTGCCGATGAAGACCACGGCTCCTTACATCTTCACCCGGACGGAAACGGTCTCGATCCTCGACGACACGCATCCGATCACGCAGGGGATCTCCGACTACGATCTGACGGGGGGCAGCGGCAGCGATCCCTGCTGTCTCGAATCCTCCTCGGCGGGTGCGGATGACGACGCAGCGGTGCTCGCCACCTGGGGTCCCCCCAATGAGCCGCATCCCCTCGTCGCCGTCGGAGAGTACGGTCTCGGTAACATCGTCTATCTCGGTCACGTCTACATGGCTTCCTCGGGATACGACGTGGGCGATCTGCGCAGCGGAGAACCCGACCGACTCCTCGAACAGGCCGTGGCGTACGCGGGTTGTACCGATGGGGATGACGATGGCATCTGCGACATCTTCGATAACTGCCCCGAGGATGCGAACGAGGATCAGAGTGACCGGGATCTCGACGGGATCGGGGATGTGTGCGACTGCGCACCCGACGACAACACCCAGCCCGACGAGAATGGCAACTGCGCAGGATGTGGGGTTCCGATGCCTGCCACCACGGCGGGAACCTCGGGGAAGGGGAGCCTTCCGGCTGCGTTCTTCCTCCTTCTCCTTCCGATCGCTGGAATGCTCCTTTCCCGCCGGAGTGCCTGACGGCTCACCGCGCCCTTCCCGCCATTCCCGAACCTCTCGATGGCGGCTTTGGCTGCCATCGAGAGGCAGAACCCTCGTCAGATCCACCCCCGTCGTGTCTCTCCGTGGGGAAGAAGCCCGCCCGGATCATGCCCGCTTCTTTCTCGGTATGCTGTCCGCCTGGCCGTCGCCTTGTCGCCTCGTTGACAGGGGAGGGGCTTTCTGGTAATACGAGAAGACAGAGCGTCCTGCGACGAACCGGGAGAATCGTTTCTTGCCCCGCTGGAGGGATCGGACGATCCAGACGAGTCGAGGGTGACCGTAGCGGGGAGTCCCTGGCAACCCTCGTCCCTCCTTCGATTCCGTGGATCCGGAATTCACAGGGAACCTCGGGATGCAGGATCGACTCGGGGCGTGAGATCGGAGTGGAAGGAACGAGATGACACATTCGCCTGCGGATTCAGGAACGACAGCGTGGCAACGGACCCATTACTGCGGAGAGATCGCCACCGGCGACGTGGGCAAGGAGGTGATCCTCGTCGGATGGGCGATGCACTGGCGCGATTTCGGCGGCCTCGTCTTCGTCGATCTCCGCGATCGAACCGGTATCGCCCAGGTCGTCTTCAACCCCCAGCACGCCCCCGAGGCACACACCAAGGCCCGGGAGATCCGCAGCGAATTCCTGCTCGGTATCCGGGGCACGGTGCAACGCCGTCCGGAAAATGCCATCAACCCCGAACTGCCGACCGGTGAGGTCGAGATCGCCGTGGCAGAGCTTCGGATCGTCAACACGGCGAAAACCCTCCCCTTCCAGATCGAAGAGGAGAAGGGGGAGGTGAGTGAGACGCTCCGTCTCAAATACCGCTATCTCGATCTGCGGCGCCCCAGGCTCCAACGCAATTTCATCATCCGGCACCGGGTGAATCAGATCACGCGCAATTACCTCTCCAACCACGGCTTCCTCGAACTCGAGACCCCCTTTCTCATCAAGAGCACCCCGGAAGGTGCTCGCGACTACCTCGTTCCGAGCCGTCTCTATCCGGGGAGGTTCTTTGCGCTTCCCCAGTCCCCGCAGATCTTCAAGCAGCTCTTCATGGTCGCGGGGTTCGACCGCTACTTCCAGATCGTCCGCTGCTTCCGGGACGAGGATCTCCGGGCGGACCGGCAGCCCGAGTTCACGCAGATCGATATCGAACTCTCCTTCCCCACCCAGGACCTCCTCTTCGGGATCCTCGAAGGGCTGATGGCCGAAATCTTCCGGGAGGTCCACGGCATCGAGATCGAGCGCCCCTTCCCCCGGATGCCCTATGCGGAGGCGCTCGAACGTTTCGGCTCGGACAAGCCCGACATCCGATTCGGCCTCGAGCTGGCCGACATCTCGGAGGAGGTACGCGACTCGAGCTTCCGGGTCTTCTCGGAAACCCTGGAGAGGGGAGGATCGGTCCGCGCGCTGTCGGTTCCGGGAGGGGGACGCTTCTCCCGCCGGGAGATCGAGGAACTGACCGAGGTCGTGAAGCCCTACGGGGCGCGCGGCCTCCTCTGGGCGAAGGTGCAAAAAGAAGCCACCTGGCAGTCGCCAGCCGCCAAGCACCTCTCCGAGGCGGCCCGCGCAGCGATCGAGAGACGGCTCGAGGCCGGCCCTGGTGATCTCATCCTGATCGTGGCGGACGCGGCGCCCGTCACCTACGCGGCCCTCGGCGCCCTGCGGCTCCATCTCGCCAAGCAGCTCTCCCTCCTTCCCGACCGCTACGCCTTCCTCTGGGTGACCGACTTTCCCCTCTTCGCCTGGGACGAAACGGAGGGACGATGCGAATCGATGCACCACCCCTTCACCGCGCCGGTGGCGGCGGACATCCCCCTCCTCGACACGGACCCCACCGCGGTGCGCGCCCAGGCCTACGACCTCGTGCTCAACGGCTGGGAACTGGGCGGGGGGAGCATCCGGATCCACGACGCCGCACTCCAGGAGAAGATCTTCGAGGTGCTGCGGCTCGGGGCAGAGGAGGTGCGCGAGAAGTTCGGTTTCCTCCTCGAAGCGCTCCAGTACGGCACGCCCCCCCACGGCGGAATCGCGCTCGGGATGGACCGCCTCATCGCCCTTCTCGTGGGCGCCCGTGGGATCCGGGACGTGATCGCCTTCCCGAAGACCCAGAAGGCCACCGACCTCATGATCGAGGCCCCCGGCCCCGTCTCGCCGGAGCAACTCGCGGAACTCGGTCTTTCCCTCCAAGCGCCCACCCCCGATGCGCACGAGGGAGAAGAGGAAGCATGAGAGCGCCGTGATCTCGCACGCAAGGGGCCTGGCCGGCCGCTGCCCCCGGAATCCTCCAACTTCGCGGAACGCCTCTTTGGGAAAGGAGCGAGAGCCTTTCCCGCAGAGCGGGGAGTGCACGAGATGACACTGACTGCGAATTTTCCTGTTCCCGACGAAGCGATCCATCGCGATCTCGTCTCGATCGTGGGGGAAGGAGGCGTCTCGGCCGGACGCCTCGATCGGCTCGCCTACGCCCGGGATCTGTGGCCGGGAAGCATCCTCTGGATGCGAGGGGGGAAGCTCCCCTATGCCCCCTCCTTCATCGTCTGGCCGGAGGGGACCGAAGCGGTCTCCCGGATCCTCACCTACGCGAATACGCACCACCTCCCGGTGGTTCCCTTCGGCGCGGGATCGGGGGTCTGCGGCGGGACGCTCCCCCTCTACGGGGGGATCGTCCTCGATCTCAAACGGATGAACCGGATCGTTGCCATCGATCGGGACTCGATGACGGTCACGGCGCAATGCGGCATCATGGGGGAGTGTTTCGAGGAGGAACTCAACGTTGCAGGCTTCACCCTGGGACATTTCCCCTCCTCGATCTATTGCTCCACCCTGGGGGGATGGCTGGCGGCGCGTTCCGCGGGACAGCTCTCCACGAAGTACGGCAAGATCGAGGACATGGTCATCGCGATCGAGGCGGTCCTGGCCGACGGCACGGTGATCGAGACGCGGGTGACCCCCCGTTCCGCGACAGGCCCCGACTGGAAGCACCTCCTCGTCGGCTCGGAGGGGACGCTCGGGGTCATCACCACCGCGACGATGCGGCTCCATCCCCTCCCGCAGGCGCGGATCTTCCAGGCCTACCGCTTCCCCGACGTCCCCACCGCGCTCGAGGCGATTCGCGCCACCGTGCAGTACGGGGTGCTCCCCGCGGTCGTGCGCCTCTACGACGAAGTCGATACCGCGCTGACGATGACCGCACTCGGGGCCGAGGATCTTTCCGGAAACCTCCTCATCCTCGTCTTCGAAGGGGAAAGCGAGATCGTGGCGCTCGAGCACGAGCTTACCGCGCGTTTCTGCGCAGAACGGCCGTGCGAGGACCTCGGAGCGGGACCGGCCCGCCACTGGTGGGAACACCGATACGACATCTCCTACCGGCAAAGCGAGATCCTCTCCAACGAGGGGATGGTCCTCGACACGATCGAAGTCGCCACGGTCTGGTCGAACCTCGTCAACCTCTACGAGACCGTACGGAAAGCCCTCTCCCCGATCGTCACGACACTGGCTCACTTCTCCCACATCTATCCCGAGGGGGCATCGATCTACTTCTCCGTGATCGGCCATGCCGAAGAGACCACGGACGAAGCCTACTACCGCAAGATCTGGGAGACGGCGATGGCGGCCTGTCTCGAGGCGGGGGGAACGATCAGCCACCATCATGGGATCGGGTACTCCAAGGCGCCCTGGATGGCACAGGAGCATGGCACCCTCATGGGGGTATACCGGCGGGTCAAGGATGCCCTCGACCCCAACGGTATCCTCAATCCGGGAAAGATGGGTCTCTGAACCGGAATCTCTTGCGTGAAGCCGCCCGAGGTGAGGAAGGGAGCACCCAGGAGGGGGAAAGATGTCTGGCGAAAAGGATCGCCGAGTCCCGACGAGCAGCCGGCACATTCGGATTCTGCGCAATCCCGCCACCGCCTGGTTTTTCCTCCTCGTGGGGCTGGTGCTCACCTTCGCGGGCTGGCATCTCTCCACCACCTACCTGAAGGAGACCGCTCGGCAGCGTTTCCTCCGCCGTGTAGAGGAAATCAAGCATACGATCGCCGCCCACATGACCGTCTATGAGCAGGTCCTGTGGGGATGCGTGGGACTCTTCAACGCCTCGGAACTCGTCACCCCCGAGGAGTGGCACGCTTACCTCACGGCCCTTCAGCTCGGCACGCACTGGCCCGGCATCGAGAAGATCGGATATTGCGTCCCGGTGATGAACGAGGAGCGAGGAAGAGAAACGAGCCGCGCCCAACCCCTTCCCCAGTCCCGCCGGGAAGCTCGGGCCCCCGAATACAGTGCGGTGATCTATCTCGAATCCGATCGACCGGAGGACACCGATCTGATCGGCTACGACCTCTGGAAGAGCGATGTGCTGCGTGTGGCCATGGAGCGAGCGCGAGACAGGGGAGAAGCCGCGACATCCGGAAGGTTCACCTTCCCGGATCCGGTCGCCCAGCGTCCCACTTTTCTCATGTTCCTCCCCCTCTATCTGCGCAACCATCCCATCGATACGCTCGAGGCCCGTAGAGAGGGACTCGAAGGGTGGGTCTTCGGCGCCTTCCAGATCGACGAACTGATGAAGGGGATCCTTCGCCCCGATCTCGAGGGGGTGGCGTTCCAGATCTACGATGGAGAAAGAGCGACCCCCGAAACGCTCATGTACGACAGCCAAAAGGCCGACGGCGGAGAGGGCGCAGGCGACTTCCGCTTCGAGGAACGAGCCACGTTGCATCTTCAAGGCCATCCGTGGACGCTCGTGTTCGTCTCCCGACCCGGTCTCGTGACGCAGGCGGAACGACGGGAACCGATCCTCATCGCGATCGTCGGCGGGATCGTCGATCTCGTCATCTTCTATGTCCTCGTCACCCTCCTCCTCCTCCATCGACGGGCGTATGAACTGGCGAGGGAGATGACCCGGGAGATCGGGAAGGCGCGCGATGAACTCGCCCAGGGGATCGTGGAGCGGGAAGGGCTGATCGAAGCGCTCACACGGAGCAACGAGGAACTCTCCCGTTTCGCCTACGTGGCCTCCCATGATCTCCAGGAGCCGTTGCGCACGATCGTCAGTTTCACGGAACTCCTCGAAAGGAGGTATGGCCCCCGACTCGACGAGAAGGGAAAACACTATCTCCGGACCGCCGCAGGAGCCGCGGAACGGATGGGAGCACTCATCTCCAGCCTCCTGACCTATGCCCGTCTCGATCGGGAGACGACGCCTCCCGTCCTCATCGATTGCAGGGAGGAGGTGGAACGGATTCTCGAATATTTTCGTCCCGATATCACGCGGCGGGGGGGGCGGATCACCTGTGAGCCACTCCCCACCCTTACGGTCGATCCGGTCCGGTTCCTCCAGATCTTCCAGAACCTGATCGGCAATGCGCTCAAATATGCGAAACCGGATCTTCCGCCGGAGATCCGGATCGGGAGCCAGGAAAGGGAGAACGAGGTGATCTTCTTCGTGGAAGACAACGGGATCGGGATCGAGGCGGCGTACCTCTCGAAGATCTTCGAGCCCTTCGAACGGCTCCACCCCCCTGGAGATCCTCCCGGCACCGGCCTTGGCCTTGCGATCTGCAAGCGGATCGTGGAACGAATGGGGGGACGGATCTGGGCGGAGTCGGAAGTGGGGAAGGGGAGCACCTTCTTCTTCTCCATCCCCAAGGTTCCGCCGACATCGGAGGATTCCCCCTCTCCTCCACGCTGAACCGTCACTTCGAAGGAGATCCCTCTCCTCCGCGTTGAACCGTCACTTCGAAGGAGATTCCCGGTTTCATTCTCTTCACCCCAGGAGGTTACGATCATGCGACGCGATTTCTGGTATGTTTCCCCCATCGTCCTCGCCCTTCTGCTCCTCTCTCCCCTTGGGTTCCTCACGCCGGCCGCAGCGCAGGAACCGGCCAAGGAGGAGGTGCAGGAAGCAGGGGAGAGCGAAACGCGGGAAGCGGACGCGCTCTTCGAGGAGGAGGCGTGGGAGCCCGCGCTGCGCGCCTATGGAAAGGTCATTCAGGAAAACCCCCGAAACGGGCACGCCTGGTTCCAGTTCGGACTCACCCTCCACTACATGGGGCGCTACCGCGATGCGCTGCGCGCCTATGCCCAGGCCGTGAAGCTCGATTTCGAACTCCCGGTCACGTGGTACAACATCGCCTGTTCCCACGCACGGCTCGCCCAGAAGGAGAAGGCGATCGAGGCGCTCGAGAAGGCGGTCGAAGCCGGCTTCGAGGCCTTCGACTACGCGGCGCAGGATCCCGATCTCGCGCCCCTGCGCGGGGATGAACGCTTCGAGGCCCTGATCTCGAAGGGGGAGGAAGCAGCGACCAAGGCACGTCTGGAGGAAGCGGAGCGCCTCTTTGCGGAACGCCGATGGGACGAAGCCGCCAAGGCCTACCGGGAGGCCCTGGCCAAGGATCCGTCACCGGCAGAAGCCTGGTTCAACTATGGCATCTGCCTCCACCAGCAGAAGGACTACAAGGGGGCGATCGACGCCTACCGCAAGGCGATGGCGGGGGGCGTGAACGCTGCGCTCTGCGCCTACGACATCGCCTGTGCCCATGCCCTCCTCGGCGAGAAGGATCAGGCCTTCGAGTGGCTGGAGAAGATCGATCCGGCCGAGTTCGAGTCCTTTGCCGACTACCTCGAGACCGACAGCGATCTTGCCGCACTCCGGGACGATCCTCGCTTCCAGGCCCTGCTCGAACGGGTCGAGGGGAAGCCGAAGGAGGAGCAGGCGCGAAAGGATGCAGAGGCCGCCTTCGCCTCCGGCGCATGGCAAGAGGCCGCCCGAGCCTACGCCATCGTGACCGAGCAGAACCCCAACGATGGGGAAGCCTGGTTCCGCCTCGGCTACGCCCGCCATCTCCTCGAAGATTTCGACGGCGCGATCGAAGCGTTCACCCATGCCGCGGCGCTGGGCTTCTCTCCCGCCACGGCCAACTACAACATCGCCTGCGGTCATGCACGGAAGAACGAGAAGGAGAAGGCGCTCGACGCCCTCGAAAAGGCGATCGCTGCCGGCTTCGGCGATGTGGAGATGCTTCGCAACGATCCCGACCTCGAGGCGATCCGGGGTGAGGAACGCTTCGAGCAACTCCTCGAGCGTCTGAAGAAATAGCCGCCGGTACCCACGCCCTGGAACCGTGGGCGTCGCGCCTGTACCGACCGCCACCTGGAGGTACCGTAACGTCCATATCATGGGATGGGGCTGGAACCGTGGGCGTCGCGCCTGTACCGACCGCCACATGCCCGGCGTCCAGGAACCTCGAGCGATCACGAATCTCGATCCAGGAGGCCATTGGCTTCCTCCACGGCGGTCCGTTCGAAGCCGAGCGAGATTTTCCCATCGGATCGGGGGTTCGACGCTCCGGCCGCGTGGAGAAGGATCACGGGGAGGATCATCCGGGGAGATCGAGAATTTTCTTGCGAAGGAGAAATCCTTGTGTTAGACTGCGCCTGTTCTCGAGAGGGGAGAGCTTTCTCCCTCCAGAGCGGGGACTTTCCAACGCAAACGACGAGATTGTGAAGTCTTCCTTGTGGTTTGGGACGTGTTCGTCCTACAGGTATCCAGAGATCGCTGTTTTAAGGAGATCGTTCATCATGGCCTACATCATCGCGGAACCCTGTATTGGAACGAAGGATACGGCTTGCGTCGATGCCTGCCCCGTCGATTGCATTCATCCCACGAAATCGGATCCCGACTTCGAGGACGAGGAGATGCTCTACATCGATCCCGACGAGTGCATCGACTGTGGTGCCTGCGTGCCGGAATGCCCGGTGAGCGCGATCTTCGCGGAGGACGAACTTCCGGAGAAATGGGCGGACTTCATCGAACGCAACGCCGCCTACTACCAGAAGTGAACGGGAGCGTCCCTGTCGTGGAGGGGGGATCCCGCGCAAATCGCCGGGATCCCCTCCCGGAAACGTGCCGATGACGATAGATACGCTCCTTGCCGATACGACGTGGCTGGGGCATGACACCTTCCGCATCACGGGGAGGAAGACGCTCTATACCGACCCCTGGCGCATCGATGCCCGGGGGCCTGCCGATCTGATCCTGATCACCCACGATCACTTCGATCACTGTTCCGCCAGGGATGTCGCCCGGATCGCCACGTCCGAGAGCATCATCCTTGCCCCCCCTTCGTGTGCCCTCAAGCTCCCGAGGCATCGGATCACCCCGGTCAGGCCGGGAGACCGGCTCACCGCCGCCGGCATCGAGGTCGAGGTCGTTGCCGCCTACAACCTCACCCGCCGCTTCCATCCGAAGTGGTACGGCGGCGTGGGCTTCGTCTTCACCGTCGGCGGGGTCCGGATCTACCATGCCGGCGACACGGACCTGATTCCGGAGATGAACGGGATCGAGGCCGATGTCGCCCTCCTTCCGATCGGAGGGACCTATACGATGGACCCCTTCGAGGCCGCCATGTCCCTTCGGCACATCCGCCCGAAAGTGGCGATTCCGATGCACTACGCTTCCCCCGTCGTCGGCTACCGCCACCAGGCCCACCGCTTCCAGGATCTGGCGTGCGTCCCGGTCGAGATCCTC
>CAZTSL010000119.1:5675-14615 GCA_964616915.1 uncultured bacterium | reverse complement strand
TAAGGACTCCAGGGTACCATACGCCAACTCATTCGTCAATCACCAAAATCGCCCCCTGAGCCTCAATCATTTATTCTTTATCTGACCGGGCACCGCACTGGTTAGTTAACAAGTGACACGCTTGGGATCGGCGATGGAGGCCGGAAGCGCCAATGCAGGATCTCTTCGAACGTCCACGGTCGATCCGTCGATCCCCGCTTCATGGCGGGCGTGGCCTCATGGGTTTCCTTGGGGGTCAGCCCGTTGTGCGCCACCTGCTGCAGCGCCAGGGCACGAACCAACGCCTCGGGAGTCTTGGCGTCGTGGTTCATGCGCCCTCGACAACCAGTGCCTTTGCCGAGGTCCTGGTGGGTAAGGATCCTGCGCTTGACCCCATCGAGCCCCTGTGCTATCCGTAGGGCAGTACGCATGACAAGATTGCTCGATTTTCGTCGGGACACGATCGAGGATCCGCCGCATACCGTGGCGTCCACGGCAGGTCGATCGCTCGATCGGTCCGCAGTTCGAAGGGAGGATGACCATGAAAAGGTTTCTCATGGCTGGGATTGCCCTCGTCGTCTTTTCGTTCCCCGCGATCCTCTCCGCGCAGATCGGCTATTACGCGGAGCAGGGAGACTTTTCCGTCGATCTGCCCGTACTCGAAGGGACGAAGAGCCTGGCCGAGTTCTACTCCTACAACACTCCTGCCGGCGCGAGTTCGAACACGGGCCTCGAAATTGCGGAGCTGAGCCAGTTCTTCTTCTACCGGGACACGGACGACGGCACCCTCGGCTTCGTGATGATCCACGACAAACCCTCGAACCGGGATGGGGGCAGGGTCACTTTTACGATCGGTCCCAAGGAAGAAGGGGACAGCGGTCTCCCCGATACCGCTGCCCTGGGTGTGAGTGACGACAGCGGGGAGTTCACCGTCGCGGCCCCCGAGGCCAAGGGGGTCTGGGCCTGGGCGACCTGTTGTACGGATGGCGGGGCGATCAAGGGCCTCGAAGATACGGAGTTCACCTTCTGGATCACGATCTCCAGCGCCTTCCAGGGAATCGGAAAATTGGCCGCCCGGGTCGGGATGGAGGCGGATGAACTCGCCGAGCTTCCGAGCCTCTCGGAACCGGTGAAGATCGTGGCGGCCGCCGATGGGGACGGCGATGGGATCGTCGATGAGCGTGACAACTGTCCCGAGGACGAAAACACGAACCAGAGCGACCTCGATCAGGATGGCGTGGGCGACGTGTGCGACTGTGCGCCCGAGGATCCGAACCAGAGCAATTTCTGCGCTCCCTGCGCCGCGCAGTTGACCGCTTCGTCCCCCACATCCGCCCTCCTCTTCTTCCCCGTCCTCCTCTTCCCCTTCGTGCTCCGCCGCTTCCGCGGTTGAGTGTAGCGCTTCTTCCCGCCGCTCTCTCGGGGACGTGGTCCTCCCTCCTTCCTGAATTTGCCTCCTTCCTCGTGGCACCTTTCGGATGATGCGGGTGTCGGGGCTTCTCCGCTCCCGGTCGTTCCCCTTCCCTGTGGGACTTTACGACAGGGGGCGTTGGGGATGTCCCCCTTTTCGACACCCCATGCGGGAAAAACCGACACCGAGCCGAAACCGCCTCCCCCCACGACCCCAGGGGGGAGAACACGCCGACTCGTTTGGATTCCCCTTACAGGTCCAAGGGTTGGCACATGAAGCATGAAGAGCGGCATATCCCTTGCTTCTTCTTCCAGGACGATGTTCGACACGAAGGATGTCGCCCCAGATGACCGGCAAATCGCCGTCTGAGGGACGCCCTCAGGCTGGGAAGGGGACAGGGCAGCAGCCTGTCCCACCATCATGCTTTTCATTGGAAGGAGATCGAAGATGACGTGCAGAATCGAACGATGGGGGGTTACGGCGATGGTGCTCCTGCTCTCCCTTTCCGTCCTGCCGGCCCATGCGGCCCGCAGCGTGGCGACGCAGAGCGCGGTGGGAGAAGCGCTGGACCTCGAGGATCTCTTCTTCGAGGCTTCGGAGGCGTTCGGCGTTCCGGTCGAGATCCTGATGGCGCTCGGGTACACCGAGTCGCACTGGAAGATGCGCGACGGTGCTCCGAGCATCGATTTCGCCTACGGAATCATGGGACTTCGTGAGCGTGACGATATCGATACCCTCGGATTCGCCGCAAAACTCCTCGATCTCCCACGGGAACGCCTGAAGCGGGAGCCAAGGGCGAACATCTTCGGGGCCGCGGCGGTGCTCGAGGCGCTTGCGAGAAACTACTATCAATTCGAGGTGGAATCGGTGAGGGAGCTTCCCCTCGAGGCCTGGGAGCCGGTGCTGCGGCAATACAGCGGGATGCCGGATGCCACCACCTACGTCCTTCAGCTCTATACCCCGATCCACCGGGGAATCGATACAATGAACGATGCGGGGCAACGGATCCACTTCGGTCCGGTGAAGATCGATCTCGCCAGTTTCGAGGATATCGAACCGCAGGACAAGGTATTCTCCCAGGATTATCCCCCGGCGGCCTGGGATCCCGCAGCCTCCTGCAACTACACGTGGTCGGAGCGCCCCGCCTCCTATCCGATCGAAATGGTCGTGATCCACGTGACCGAGGGAAGCTACGCGGGAACGATCAGTTGGTTCAAGAACTGTTCTGCCGGAGCCAGCGCCCACTACGTGATCCGTTCGAGTGATGGGGCCGTCACCCAGATGGTCGGCAACAACGCGATCGCCTGGCATGCCGGAAACTGGGACTACAACACGCGCAGCATCGGCATCGAACACGAAGGGTTCATCTCGGAATGTTCCTGGTTCACCGATGCGATGTACCGCAGTTCCGCCGATCTCACGGCCTTTATCGCGGACACCTATGGATTCCCCAAGGACCGGGCCCATATCATCGGTCACAACGAAGTGCCGGGGTGCCCGAACGGCGGCGGTGGGGGAGCGAGCTGCCATACCGATCCGGGGCCCTGCTGGGACTGGACCCGCTACATGGAACTCGTCCGGGGGTCCGGCGATCCCGACCCCGATCCCGGGGATGAGAACGAGATCATCGTCAACAACCTCGATGCCGGTTTCGTCACCCGCGGAGACTGGAAAACGGGGAATTACGCCGGCGGCTGGGAAGGGGACTACCGCTGGACCGAGACCGCCGAAGGGGGAAGCGCCGTGGCCACCTGGACGCCAGGGCTCGCGAAACCGGGCGACTACGACATCTACGTCTGGTACAACACCGGCTCGAACCGTTCTACGCGGGCGAAATACACGATCTACGGCCGAAACGGCGCAGAGAGCTTCTTCGTGAATCAGCAGCAGTCGGGAAGCCGGTGGTTGAAGATCGCCACCACCGCGCTTCTGCCGGGAGTCTCGCGGGTGGAACTGAGCAACGACGCGCCCTCCGGCTACGTCGTGATCGCCGATGCCGTGAAGTTCGTCTATCTGGGCGCTTCCGATCCGGGCGAGGATCCTGTTCCGACGTGTGCGGCGACCGGGGGCAAGGGAATGGCGCTTCCCTTCGGGCTGATGCTCCTGATTCCAGCCCTCTGGCGCGCAATGCTCGGTCTCACCCGTCCAGTCCCGCAGCGTTGTGCTTCGCGCGGTCATTGACCGGATCCCTTTCCCGCTCATCTCCACCGACGAGCCCTCTTTCACGTGACGAGGAGCGTATGACGTTCCTCGTCACCCGCCGGCCTCATCTCCACCGACAAGCCCTCTTTCTCCGCAGAGACCAGAGGACGTCGATCTCGTCGTTCGGAACGACGTACTCGCTTCCCCCAGAGAGGCGCAGAGCGGGCAGCGCGGGAAGAAGTCGTCGGCGCATCTCTCTTACAGCGTTCCGACCCGGTTGGGAGGACGCGGTGAGGGCGGGGTGATCTGCCGGATGATCTCCTGGAGCGTCTCGAGACGGAAGGGTTTGCGCAGCACGAAATCCGCCTTCTTCACGACACTCTTCTCGGCTGCTTCCTCCAAGACTTCCCCCGTCATGACGGCGATCTTTCCCAGATCCGGTTTCCGGTGCTTCTGCCGCTGGAGGATCGAGACGACTTCGAGCCCTGTCACTTCGGGCAATACGAGGTCGAGGAGGATGAGGTCGAAGGGTTCCTGCCAGATGATCCCGAGCGCTGCGGCGCCGTCGCCGCAGATGACGACCTCGTGTCCCTCCTTCGTCATCACCCGATGGAGCAACTGACAGAGGAAGGGATCGTCCTCGACGAGAAGGATCCGTAACCCTTCCTGCCTGACAGATGCCTTCTCTTTCGGTTCTTCTGGCTCTTCCGGCAATGGGGCCGGCTCCGGCTCGAGTTCGAGGAAGGGGAGACGGACCACGAAGGTCGTCCCCCCTTCCGAGGTCTTTTCGAGTTCGAGGGTGCCATGATGCTGAAGCACGATCTTCTGGAGGATGGCCAGGCCGAGACCGGCATGACGTCCTCGATCGTCGGTCTCCCCCTTCGTGGTGACGAAGGGGGAGAAGATCTCCGCCTCGATCTCGGGGGGAATACCGGGCCCGGTGTCGGTGAAGCGCAGGGCTACGTCCTCTCCTTCCCGATGGACCGAGATCGTGATCTTTCCCCCCTGGGGCGCCATCGCATCACAGGCGTTTCGAAGGAGATTGAGCGCGAGTTGGAAGAGTAGAGCGGGATCCCCCTCCACCACGGGATGGCAGGTATAACGCCGTTCGATCGAAATATGGGCCTTTGCGCAGGAACGTTGCAGGAGGAGGAGCGCATCGTCGAGGAGGTCGGTGATCCGAACGGATTCGAAGACGGGAGGTCTTTTTCGGGCAAGGCCAAGGAGACTACGCCCGATCCGTTGGGCGCGTGTGGTGGTCTGTAGGATCACCTCGATCGCCTCGCCGATCGCTTCCCTCCCTCGGTCGTGTCGTAGAGCCTCGATATAGCCGGCGATACTGGCCAGGAAGTTGTTGTACTCGTGGACGATCTCGAAGGTATGCGTTCCAAGCATGGCCGAAGCTGCAAGATGACGCAATTCTTCCTGCAGTCTCTGCCGCTCCCGCTTGAGTTTTCGGATTTCCAGCCTGCGTTCCTGGTCCTCTGCCCGGAGGCGTTCGTTCTCTCTTTTGAGCTGCGCGATCTCCCCCCGCAGGCGTTCGAGCATCAGGCTTGCGATGCCGTGGACCACCCGGGGGGAGAAGTCTCCCCCTCTTCGCTCGGGGGGAGGAACGGTGTTGGAGGAGAAAGCCGACCATTGGGTGCTCGGCGCACCGGTTGCGGAGAGGGGCGTGCGGGGGAGTCTTCGGATCAAGGCTTCGACGAGCTGCTCGATCGTATCGAGACGATCCCCTGACGAAGCCGCAGGGGTCGATTCCTCGATCTCCACGATCCCACGCAGGCGTTCCACGATCCGTGTGAGTTGCGCCTCTCTCTTTTCATCCATGAAACGACCTCCCTCCACGTCGTAACCGCTGGGGTTCCATGGCGTTACGCCGGCCACGCCTTCGCGGTCGTCGTTCCCGGCCGATGCGTGGGAGGGGGGGGGCCCCATCCTCTCCGACACGCAGCCCCGGCCTCGACCGCGGAGCACGGCCCGTTCGCCGTTCCCCCGGAAGGCTCGACCCAAATCGAAGCCCTGCACCTACGAAAGACGTCCCGCCACCCCCGAAAGACGTCTCGCCCCCTCTCTTCCACGGAATACCGACGGTTCAGGATGACCCTGAAACCTTGGCATCAGGCCGGGCAGCGATTTCCCTCCGGTCCGAAGTACCGAATCGTACAGACAAGAAGCAAGGCAAGAAGATGAATCTCAAAATATGAGGAAGATCCCATTTCATGCAGGCAAGCTCAAGGTATCTCTACTCTAACAGATGGATGACCGGTACGTCAAGCATCGTATCGACCAGGGCACGATCGATCCATGAAACCCACCAGCAACTTTTTCGCACTTCACCGGCTTGCGCCGGCGCGGCAGGGAGATGGGGTGGATGGATCGATCCTGAGACACTCGAAACGAAACTTGACAGCCAGGGATTCGCAGGATAGAGTAAGCGCGCCGTCGAGCCCTGGAGCGGGGGAGGAACGGGAAGGGGAGCGGTGGATCGCCGAAGGATCGAGGAGCCTCGGAAGGATGAAGAAATTCGATACGGCACTGGTGACGGGTGCCTCGAGTGGAATTGGACGCGCCTTTGCCAGGGCGCTCGCCCGGAAAGGGACGAACCTCGTCCTCGTGGCCCGACGAAGGGATCGCCTTGAAAGGGTCGCCACCGAGATCGGGACGCAAAGCGGCGTGAAGGTCATGGTGGTTCCACTCGACCTCAGCCGGCAGGGCTCGGCTGTGGAACTCTTCGAGACCGTGACCGGGCAAGGACACGAGATCGATCTCCTGGTCAACAACGCCGGCTTCGGCCTCTTCGGAAACTTTGCGGAGCAGGACCGGGAAAAGATCGTGGAGATGATCACCCTGAACGTCACGACGCTCACCGAACTCTGCCACCTCTTCCTCGCGGGGATGCGGGAACGACGAAGGGGAGCGATCATCAACGTCTCCTCGGCGGGAGGGTTCTTCTCCGTGCCCACCTTTGCGGTCTACACCGCCACGAAGGCGTACGTCACCTCCTTCTCCGAGGCCCTCTCCGTCGAACTGGCGCCAGAGGGAATCGCGGTCATGGCACTGTGCCCCGGCACGACGACCACGGAGTTCGCAACGGTCGCAGGGATGGGAGGCTCGAAGGACCTCCCCGGGCTGGCGATGTCGCCGGAGAAGGTCGTCCAGATCGCACTCTCCTCCCTGCGCCGACGGAAAACCACGGTCATCCCCGGGTTCTCGAACCGTCTTGCGGTCTGGAGCCATCGCCTCGTGCCCCGCGCATGGATGCCGTGGATCGCGAAGTTCGCGCTCAAACACTTTTGAAGGATACTCGATATCCTCATCCGGGCTGTTCGCAGGGCCGACAGCTCCGATCCCCGAGGAGGTAACTCGTCGTGAGCTACGATCTCGAACCGATCGAGGCCCCCCGGCTGGCGGGAACGATGCTCAAGATCTTCACCCGCCTCCTGGAGAACGGCCTCACCCAGAAACTCCTCTTCCCCAAGCTCCTGCGTGATGCGGGGATCGAAAAGATGCGGAAGTTTCGCCCCTGCGAAGCTCCCTCCGTGCGCCCCCCCCTGGAGGGGGTAGGGGAGGGGAGAGGGGGGGGAGAGACACCGATCGATCTTTCCGCGATCTACGCTGCCGCTCCAGGGCCGCCCACCCCTTTCCCCCTCGAGACGGTCCGGGATTTCCACGAAGCGTACCGCGCCGGCCGAACGACGCCCCTGGCGGTCGCCCGGCGGCTCGTGGAAGCCCTCCGCGCCGCGGACGCCGATCAGCCCCCTCTTCGGGCGATGATCGCCTGGCGATCGGAGGAGATCTTCGAGGCGGCAGAGGCCTCGACCCGGCGCTGGGAAGCGGGTACGCCACTCGGCCCCCTCGACGGCATTCCGGTCGTCGTCAAGGACGAACTCGACCAGCGTGGATACCCCACCACGGTGGGGACGACTTTCCTCGGGAAGAGACCCGCCGCGGAAGATGCCACGGTCGTGGCACGGCTGCGGGCCGCCGGCGCCCTTCTTTGCGGAAAGGCGAACATGCACGAGATCGGTCTCGGTGTCACCGGCCTCAACCCCCACCATGGAACCCCCCGCAACCCCTACGACCCCGGCCATCATACCGGCGGGTCTTCGAGTGGCCCGGCTGCGGCGGTTGCTGCCGGTTTGACACCGATCGCCGTCGGCGCCGATGGAGGGGGCTCGATCCGGATCCCCGCGGCGTTCTGCGGCGCCGTCGGCCTCAAGGCGACCTGGGGGCGGATCAGCGAAGCGGGCGCCTTCCCCCTCTGCTGGAGTGTCGCCCATGTGGGGCCGATCGCAGCCTCGGCCGCCGATTGCCTCCTGGCCTATGCCGCCATGGCAGGCCCCGATCCCAAAGATCCCCATACCGCCCTGCAGCCCCCCCTCTCCGATCCGACAGCAGGGGAAAGGGACGGCATCGAGGGGCTGAAACTCGGCATCTTCCGTCCCTGGTTCGAGGATGCCGACCCCGACGTCGTCCGGAGTTGCTCCACCCTCCTCGAGGCGTTCAAGAAGCGAGGGGCTACGGTCGTGGAGATCGAAATCCCCGAACTCGATCTCGCCCGCGTCGCCCACCTCGTGACGATCGTCTCGGAGATGGCCACTTCGATCGAACCCCACTATCCGGACCACCGCTTCGACTTCGGCCTCGATGTCCGCGCGAATCTCATGATCGCCTTCCAGCTCACGAACCGCGACTACGTCAAGGCCCAGCAGATCCGCACCCGGGTGGTCCGCCACTTGGCGCGGCTCTACGAGACGGTCGATCTGATCGTCACCCCGACGACGGGATGTACGGCTCCGGTGATCCGAAACGATGCACTGCGATACGGCGAATCGGACCTTCCCCTCCTCAGCAAGGTGATGCGCTTCGCCTTTCTGGCCAATCTGACCGGTGCACCTGCGATCTCCTTCCCCGCGGGGCACGATGCCAAGGGGTTACCCGTCGGCCTGCAGGCGATCGCGCCCCCCTGGGAGGAGGAACGTCTCTTTCGCCTCGCCTTCGCTGCGGAGCATCTCGTGGAACGCCAGCCCCCCAAGCGGCACTTCTCCCTCCTTCGATAGATGCCCTTCCCCGATCGTGTCATGGAGATCCGTTCCATCTTCGGAGGCCGGTGGGGGGATTCGACGAGATTTTTTGAAAAGCAGGGCGAAGTGGTGTCTTTAACAATGCCGTTTTGTAACCGTTCACGGGGAAAAAATCTCGGTAAGAAGACATATTTCGAGCAACGGTGTTATCCCATGAAAAGTTTCGATCGCCCGCAACTTTGCGTTTTATCGGAGAGAGTCAAAACCCGCTTCCAAGGGTTCGGAAATCACGATCAATGATTTCAAGGACTTAACCCGTGAACGGTTACGCCGTTTTTTCCCATGAAGGAGTCCTCCGTACGTTCGGCTCAGACCTTACGAGAT
>CAZTSL010000119.1:0-5575 GCA_964616915.1 uncultured bacterium | reverse complement strand
GCCGTTTTTTCCCATGAAGGAGTCCTCCGTACGTTCGGCTCAGACCTTACGAGATCCACAGATTTGGACGCGACAACGGTGATCCGAGGAGTGTCGGGATGAAAAATGTACGCCTTCCCCTTTGGCTCTTTCCCTTCGTGACGAGTGGAATCCTCCTTTTCTCACCCCTTCCTTCCGCGCAGGCCGCGGAAGGGTACGCGAGCATACAGTGGGGCGGCTATGTCCCGCTCTCGGCGGCTTCCGATCTCTCCAACGCCTCCCCCTTCGACTTTACCGCAAACATCGGGTATGAGATCGGTGGATTCTTCGCGCCGGAATTCAACCTCGAGTATCTGCGCTCCGGTTTCAAGAGAGACGTGGTGTCGACGACGAGCAAGCTCGACATCGTCTCGCTCTCCATAGGACCGAGGGTCACCCTCCATATGGACTTCATCGATCTCTACGCCCATGGAGGGCTCGGGGTGATGTTCTTCGATTCCACCTCCCTCGATCTCCTGGAGGTTCAGGTCGGAGCGGGCGGGGTCTACAGAATGAACGACTGGGTCTCGATAGGACCCTACTTCCGCTTCCATCACACCTTCAACAGTCCCTACGACACCCAGCCGGACGATAGCGAGGTGACCCAGAAACTTGCGGGGGGCGGGGATCCGGAATGGATCAACATCGGGCTTTCCCTCCAGGTTTCGCTCGCCTCGATGGTGGACCGTCGCCGCTACGAAGCGCCCACCTATCCGGGAGGGGGAGGACGCTGAGCCGGGGCAAGGCTCCCCACGACACTGCCCAGGGGCGGTTGGGATATGCGATGTGACGACGCCATCGATCGCTTGATCGCATGGTATGCGGAGAATCATCGGGATCTCCCGTGGCGCAGGACCGATGACCCCTATGCGATCTGGATCTCGGAGGTGATGCTCCAGCAGACGCGCGTGGAGACCGTGCTTCCCTACTATCGTGCCTTCCTCGCGTGTTTCCCCACCGTCATGGCGCTGGCCGGTGCCTCCGAGGAGGCCGTGCTCAAGGCGTGGGAGGGACTCGGGTACTACAGCCGGGCCCGTAATCTTCACCGCGCGGCCCGACGTATCGTCGCCGAGCATGGGGGGCGGCTCCCCTCCGACCCCGAAGTGCTGCGGAAACTACCGGGGTTCGGCCCCTACACGACCGCGGCGGTGGCGAGCCTGGCCTTCGGCATCGATCTGGCCGCGGTCGATGGAAACGTGCGGCGCGTGATCGCACGCCTCTATGCCGTCGAACGAGATCCCCGCAAGATTCCGCGCCGCATCGAGGCATACGCCACCGAACTCCTTCCTCCCGGCCGGGGGGGGATCTTCAACGCGGCGATGATGGAACTCGGCGCCCTCCTCTGTACTCCCAGACGCCCCCAGTGCGGGCGTTGCCCCCTCGAAGCACGATGCCAGGCCCGGGGCAAGGGGAACCCGACCCGCTATCCGGTCCGGGAGCGCCGACCGCAACGCCCCCATCGGCGTTATGTCGCCGGTGTGGTGGCACGTCAGGGGTGTCTCCTCGTTGGCCGGCGCCCCTCGGAGGGCCTCCTGGGGGGATTGTGGGAATTCCCCGCCATGGAACTCCCTCCCGAAGAGAGGGTCTCGGCAGCGACCTGCGA
Source organism: uncultured bacterium (assembly GCA_964616915.1). Lineage (GTDB taxonomy): Bacteria > Myxococcota_A > CAZTSL01 > CAZTSL01 > CAZTSL01 > CAZTSL01. The sequence continues at coordinate 3,954 of CAZTSL010000119.1, read as the reverse complement.
AAGGGCGATCCGGGAGACGACCGGTGTGAGCGTCCGGACACTCTCTCCCCTCCCCGAGATTCGACACGGCTTTACGCACTTCTCCATGACGCTCTTCCCCTTCCACTGCGCCTGGGAGGGGGGGGAGGGGGAAGTCGGGCATTATCCGGTGCTCTGCTGGGCCGATCCCGGGAAACTGGAAGCCCTACCCTTCACCCGCGTCTCCCGCCGCCTCCTCGACCTCTTGACCCCCCTTCCCCTGCCGGCGTCCGATCACCTCTTCCGCGACCCGTAACGCCGAGGAACGATCGCAGACCCGCCCATCGAGTTGCGCCTCGTAGACTGCTTCGAGGATCGTGCCGAAATGGGGACCCGGTTTCAGGCCAAAGACTTCGATGAGATCCCGTCCCTGGAGGATCGGTGGAGGGGGGGCCTCCATGACGCCCAGGCGCCGCGCATTCGTTTCGAGCCATTCCCCGGCGGGGAAGCCCTCTGCCCCGGGGCAATGGGCGAAATACTCCGCCTCCGCCAGACGAAGGAGGAGCGAGATCCGGACCCGGCGGGACAGGCGTCGGATTTCCCCGTCCCCCCCATGGGCTTCGTAGAGTCTTCGGGGAAGCGGAGCCGCGGCGACGAGCGAACAGACCCCCTCGATCACCCGCTTCGTGGCAAGAAAACGCCGAAGGAAGACCGCCACGACCTTCTCCGGAGCTTCCGAATCGCGAGGTTCGGGAAGAAAGCGCGCCCAGGCCGAAAGCATGAGGATCAGCCGATCGGAGGGAGGAAGCGTGTCTCTTCGCCGAGCCGCTTCATCGAGGAGACGTGCGGTCATCCCAAAATCGTCGATCTCCTCCGCAACGGCGTGGCGCCCCACGAGGGAAGGGAGGGGGGGAAAGTGGGGGAGAATCCCGAGGGGATCGAAGAGGAAGAGCCCCACCGAGGGACGCGGAGACTTGAGGAGCCACTTCTCGATCTCCCCCGCGATCCGTTCCCTGGGCAACTCCGAGATGTCGAGCGTGCGGCAGAGCCGCAGCGTCTCCCCCGCCACCGAGAAACCGAAGCGGGCGGCAAACTGCATCACCCGCAGCACCCGCAGCGGGTCCTCCCCAAAGGTGGTGGGATCGGTGGCCCGAAGCAACCGGCGCTCGAGATCACGCATCCCTCCGTAGGGGTCGATGAGTTCCTCGGTCAAGAGATCGAAGAGCATCGAATTGATCGTCAGATCCCGCCTGCGGCACGCCTCCTCGTAGGAGAGCCAGGGGTCGGAGAAAACGGTGAATCCCCGATGCCCTGCACCGATCTTGTTCTCCCGGCGCGGCAGCGAGACGTCGAGCCCCCCCACCTTGAGGACCCCGAAGGCCTGCCCCACGAGATCGACACGCCCGAAGCGGGAGAGAATCTCTCGCAGGCGTTGCGGGGGGATCCGATAGACTTCGAGGTCGATCTCGGTCGATCGGGATGCGACCTGCGCCAGTTCGGGATGGACCCGCGCCATCATGCGGTCACGCACGTAGCCGCCGGCCGCAAAGGCACGTCCCCCGGCCTCCCGGACGGCGATCGAAATTTTCCGCGCCAGGGAGAGGGGATCCCGTTTCCTGGTTGATCTTTTGCGCATTTTCCGGGATCATAGCATGAAGGATTCGAGGGTTCAATCATCCCGATACCCCGATTCGCTCCTTCGAGAGACATCCCCATCATCGAGCCCTGGAAGCGAGAAAATTCTCTTCATCTCGATACCGACCGGGGAGTCGATCGCGGTTTCTACCGCTCCCGGAACGATCCACGTCTTCACCTTGCCCCAGTGACCCACGCCCCCTGCGCCGTTTCGAGGAGAGGCCCTCGCAACGCTGCGTTGACCCCTCGATTCGAGTCGGATTCGGCATCGCTCTTTCCTTTCGACGAAACGTGATGCGCAACGATGACGCGGATGTTCCCTTCCTGTCTGGACATCCCTTGGGAAGCTCGCAGCACATCCCGGGGGAGGTTCGATGCCCTGGTTGGGACCGCCAGGGCGGTATTGACTTTCCCCAAAGGCTGCCGTATCATGACTTTCGTTTCCGGCGCGTCGGGTTTACACTCGGCCAGAAACCTGAAAGGGAAAGGGGAACGGTGGCATTCGCGAAGATCCTCGCACACCGTTCGTGACTCATCTTTCCCCCTCACCCGCAACGTCGGGTGTTCTTCCGATGAATGAGGAAAGAGGGATCTTGCTTGGCGCGATGCGTTCGAGTTCGCAAGATGTGTGTTGGATGAACCTCGAGATAACGAAGGAGAATGTTCATGAAACGAAGCGTATTTGGTGTCCTTCTGGTCATCGGTGCATTGGCGGTGGTCTCCGTGGTCAGCGGCCCCGGCTGCGGTGACCCCTGCGAGCTGATCGCCGTCTCCACGACCCCGGCGGATCAGATCTGCCTGCCGAGCCAGCGGGTCGATCTCTCGGTCGAGTTCACGGCCGACCCGAGCACGGAGATCTCCCAGGTCACCGCGGTCGTGACGCAGGGACGCCGCAACACGATCGATGTGGAACTCGTCTGCGGGGATACGGGATGTTCCGCGACCTTCTGCTCCGTGGAGGGGGTGGAGGATCCCTTGACGATCGAAGTGACGGCGAGCACCCCCGCGACCTCCTGCAGCGAGTCGGTCACCCTCCCCGTCTCCACCGATCCCAACTGCGTGGGGGTCTGCAACCTCTGATCGTCACCCACGCTTCCCCTGTCACGATTTTCCCTTCGATCGACGCCCTTCCACAAGATCCACGTCTCTCTCGACGTCATGCTTCCCAAGGCCGTTTTTCTCCCGAGCCTCTTTTGAGATTCAAGTCTTTCCCCCCCTCTGTCGATAAAGACTCCAGAGACGCAAGTGCTCCGAAGCCGGTTTCGGCTCGGTGGAACCCAGAATCCTTGCTTGTGACCTGAACCAGTGGGGAGTCGTCACGATCGAAAGGGGAGTCACGAAGATGTCTTTACCAGAAGAGAAAAAGGCGACGGCGGATGCCGGGAAGCTCAACGTCGATCCTTTCGTCGAAAAGGCGAAAGACCCCCCTTCCCTGGCGGACGCCTACACCGTCCGCTCCGATCGAAAGGAACTCGAAGAAAAATATCGGAAACCTGCAAAATCGGCGCAGGAATCCCCCAATGACCTGATCGACGACTTCGATCTCGACAGTTTCATGAACGAAGTGTTGATGTCCCCCGATGCGGACCTCAACCTCACGAGTCTGCCCCGGATCGAAGAGGTCGCGATATCCTTCGATGAAGAGGAAGAAGAGGCCCTCCTCGACGCCGAGACCAGTGAGCAAGGATCCCAACAGGCAGCCGCCGCCACGGAGATCGAACGGATCTTCGACAATATGGTCGATGAGATCATCGCTGCCGACAACGACGATGTCGTCGTGGTCCAGGAGGCGGACGAGAAGATGGCCGCTACCCAGGAGAAATGCTCTCCTTCGGGCATCTTCGAAAGTACGGGAGAGGAAACCACGCCACCCTCCGGTATCGAAGCGGTCGATCTCGAGGAGATCCCTGCGCAGACCGGTGCATCGGAAGAAACGCCCCCATGGGCCTCCCCTTCCGATGAAATCCCCACCTCCGGTCTCTGGGACGAGGCGAACACCACCCTCGAAGCAGCCGAAAGCACCAAGGAAGGAGAGGAGATCACGCAGGAAGGATGGCAAGATCTCGCCCGCCTCGATCCCACAGAAGTGGCCGCGCAAGCTCCGCCCATCTCCGAGGTCGCTTCGTTCGTGATCGCGGAGTCGCTGAACCGCTCTCGCATCTGGAGTCTGGCGGGAAAAACCCTCTTCTTTGCCAGCCCCGTCCTCCTCACCCTCCTGGGGCTACACCTCGTGACCGCCATGGGGAGTGAGCACGCCGTGCAACTCGTACTTCGGCTGTTGCGCATCTTCTGATCCCCCCTCGACCGTGGGGGGGAGCGCACGCGTTCCCTCCCCTCTTTCGGTCACCCACCCCCCTGGCC
>CAZTSL010000118.1:0-14674 GCA_964616915.1 uncultured bacterium | reverse complement strand
ATGTTCGCCCCGGTTCGGAGGATTTCAACCTGGAGGAGACCACACGCATGGATCGCAAGAGACGCATCGCCATGGGGAAGCACGATCCCTGGCTCCTGTTCCTTCTTCTGTTCTTCCTTCCTGCCTTCGCCCATTCCGCGGCGGAGCCCTTCCTCCTCGTAGGGAGCGAGGGGAGGGACGCGGTGTTTCGCTACAACGGATCGACCGGAGCCTTCATCGACATCTTCGCCTCGGGAAACGGTCTCGTCTCCCCCTTTGGCCTTGCCTTCGGGCTGGATGGCAACCTCTACGTCACGAACGACGCGGATAGCAGTATCCTTCGCTTCGACGGGGAGACCGGCGCATTCATCGATCGGTTCGTGGCTCCCGGTGCCGGTGGCCTCGACACGCCGGACGACATCACCTTCGGGCCGGATGGCAACCTCTACGTGTCGAGCTTCCGCACGGATGCGGTGCTGCGTTACGATGGAGAGACGGGCGCCTTCATCGACGCCTTCGTCCCCTCCGGCCGGGGGGGGCTCGACGATCCTGCCGGCCTCCTCTTCGGCCCCGACGGCGACCTCTACGTCGCCAGCTCGAACAGCGATGAGATCCTCCGGTTCGACGGGGAGACGGGGGCCTTCATCGAGACCTTCGTGACGCATCAGAGTGGAAACCTCCTCATGCCCTACGATATCCTCTTCGGGCCCGACGGCAACCTCTACGTGGCGAGCGTGCTCAACAACCGGGTGCTGCGCTACGACGGGGAGACGGGAAATTTTCTCGATGCCTTCGTGCCCAACGGGAGTGGGGGACTCCAATACCCGGCGGGGATCACCTTCGGCCCCGATGGGCGCTTCTACGTCACCAGCTTCGGCACGGATCGGGTGTTGCGTTACGACGGGGAGACGGGGGCCTTCATCGATGAGTTCGTCTCCTCCGGAAATGGCGGTCTCGACGGCCCGGCCTACCTCCTCTTCCGCACGGACGCCGACGACGACGGGATTCCCGACACCGCGGACAACTGTCCCGAGGTCGCGAATCCCGACCAGCGCAACGGCGACGGGGATCCCTTTGGGGATCTCTGCGACAACTGCCCCGAGACCGCCAATCCCGACCAGGCCGATGGCGACGGGGACGGCTGGGGCGATCCGTGCGACAACTGCCCCGAGACCGCCAACATCGGCCAGGAGAATGGCGATGACGATACGCTCGGCGACGCCTGTGACAACTGCCCCCTCGTCACGAATCCGGGTCAGGACGACTTCGATGCCGACGGCACCGGGGATATCTGCGACAACTGCCCCGAGGCGCCGAATGGGGATCAGATCGACATGGATGGTGACGGCGTAGGGGCGGCCTGTGACGCCAACGACGCCTGTGCCGCGATCTCCCACCTCCTCCCCTCCGGACGGGAGCGTGCGCTCTCCCGGGCAGCCGGTCTCCTCCTCCTCCTCCTCGGCATCCTCCTGGCGGTCCTGCGCCGCTTGGGCAAGGGGGGAGAATCCGCAACTTGACGACGGACTCGCCGCTCATCGAAAGGCCGGGAACGGCTCCCCTCGATCGATCGTGTCCTGGCTCCCTGTTGACTTTTTCGGCCGCTGCCGGTATGATCTTCCATCCTTCGGGAAGGGGTATCGACATGGTGCTTCGGAGCCCTTTCCGCGCCTGCGAGGAAGGGCTCCTCAAGAGAGAAGAAGGCATTCGTTGTGGCACGCAAAAAGATCAGTCGGAAAGAAATCAAGAAGCCGGACGAGTTCATCACGACCATGGCGAAGCTCGTGGCATTCTACCGGGAGCACCGCCAGCCCGTCCTCGTCGTCTCGGGAGGCATCGTTGCGATCGTGGTCATCGTCACCCTGGTGAGCTGGTGGCGGAGCTACGTCGAGAATCAGGCCCGAAAGGCACTCGATATGGCCCTCGTGATCTACAACGCCCCGGTCGCGGAACAGGCCGGCGCAGGAGGAGAAGGGATCTCGGGAATCACCTTTCCGACGGAACGGGAGAAATACGAGAAAGCCCTGGCCAAACTCGAAGAAGTCGTCGAGGAGTATGGTTCCACCGCCTCGGGGAAACTCGCCCTCTTCTACAAGGGCAACGTCCTCTACAACCTCGGCCGCTACGACCCCAAGTTTTACGACGAAGCGATCGAGACCTACAAGCGCTACGCCTACGAGATCCGCGACGACAGCGTCCTGTGGGCCTACAACGGCATCGGGTACGCCTATGAGGCGAAAGAGGACTTCTCCGAGGCGATCACCTGGTATCAGAAGATCCTCGACTACCCCAAGGAGAATCCCTGGCAGCAGGAAGCCTATCTGAACATTGCACGCTGCTATCGCAAGAAGGAGAAGCCGGAGTTGGCCGTCAGCGCGTACGAGGGGTATCTCAAGAACTATCCGACGGGGAGCAAGGCGGACGAGGTCCAGCGGCTCATCCAGGAACTCCGGGAAGAGATCGAAGGGGGCGAGAACCCGAACCAACCCCCTACCCTCCCCGAAGTCGAGATCCGCGAACGCCGGGGGGGTGACCAATAGGTGACTCGGGTTCTCCTCCTCGCCGCCATCCTTCTCCTGGGCCAGGGGTGTAGTGCCTCGCGTAAACTCACCACCTATCTCGAGATGCACCCCCACGATCCCCCCCTGGTGATCCGCAAGATCCCCTTTCAAGTCCGGTGGGTGAAGGATCTGAGCCGTGGCCGGATGATCCTCTTCCACCCCGCGGCCTATCTGCGCCCGACCCTCGACCCCGATGGAAAGCGCCTCTATGTCGGGACGGAACGCAATGAACTCCTCTGCCTCGACCTGCGACAGGGGAAAGTGTTGTGGTCCTATCCCACCGCGGGCCGCATCGAGTCCCCTCCCCTCGTGCACGGGGAACGAATCTACGCCGGAGACGACGCGGGAAACCTCTATGCCCTCACCCGAAAGGAGGGGCGCTTCCTCTGGCGCTACACCACTTCCGCCTCGATCCTCTCGGAACTTCGCTATGCAGCGGGAAAGATCCTCTTCGCCACGACCACGAACGAACTCTACGCCGTCGATGCGCAGCAGGGAACCTGGTCGTGGCAGGCGGGACGTGATTTCCCCCGCGATATCACGATCGACCGGATCTCCTCGCCAGCCGTGGATGGGGATCGCGTCTATATCGGATTCTCCGACGGCTTCCTCGGCGCCTACGCCCTCGAAAACGGCGCCGAACTCTGGACTCGGCAGCTCATGAAGGGGGGGCGCTTCAACGACATCGATGCCACGCCCGTCGTCGATGAACGGGCCATCTATGTCGCCGGATACCCCGACCGCTTCTTCGCGCTCGACAAAACGAACGGTCACGAACTCTGGCACTTCGAGGAAGGGGGGGTGGAGCGTGCCGCCATGGCGGGGGATACGATCTATCTCTCCACCCTTACCGGCCATGTCCATGCGCTCCGGAAAAAGGATGGGAAACGCCTCTGGTCATTCTTCTGCCGCGATCGATACGACGCGATCTTCTCGGACACGTTCGTGACCTATGGGGGGAATCCGACCGCGCCCGCGCTCCTGGGAGACTATCTCGTCGTGGGGACGGGGGAGAAGGACCTCTTCCTCCTCGACCGTCACGATGGCACCCCGCTCGTTCGTTTCCCCCTCGTCTACGGCACCTCGGTCCCCCCTCTCACCCGACCCGGCTCGATCTTCGTCGTCACGAATGGTGCTCGACTCATCCACTTCTCGATCTCCCCCGCCTCGGCGTCTTCCCCGCCCATGACGCCGCATCCGGAATCGTGATCCTCCTTGCAGGGAGATCGCATCGGCGTATGGGGCGATTCTGCTGATTGACGAAGCACCTGCTTGCCCGGCAGGTCCTGCTACACATTCCTGTAGAAGCCGATCACTCATCCATTTGGCCCCATACGCCAAAGTTCCTGCCGGTTTCCATCGCTCGATCCTGGACAGAGCGCGTGGGATATCGCGCACGTCCCTGTTCGAAAAAGGCCAGATCCTCCCTTTCCTCCTCCATGTCGATCGAAACGGGCAACGCTTCGGGTGCAGGATGTTCCGAAGGGTGGGTGGCCTCTCCGATCCTACTCGGGGGTGCGCCGCCACACCACTTGCGGTACATCGTTTGCTTTTTTTTCTTCTGCGGGGGGAAGCCGGGGACGCCCTGTCCTTTCCCCTTGCCGGGAGGGGGGGAAACGCCTTATCATTTCGGGAGAGGTTTCTTTGCAGGGGCTCGCAACCGAGGAGAGAGAGCCATGAAGTTTCCATTCCAGAGAATTCTCGTTCCGACCGACCTTTCGGACAACTCCAAGGCGGCTTTCCAGTTGGGAATCGCGATGGCACGGGAGATGAAGGCCAGGCTCGATGTGCTCCACGTCATCGACCTGCGGGAGGTACAGGTCAGTCCCTACCTCGAGCCGTGGCACGTGTCGCTCGAAAAGGAGTTGGTCGATCAGCGCCTGGCGCAGTTTCGTGCATTCTGCCAGGCCTTCGACATGGAGGGGGTCGAGGTGGCGCAACACCACCGAAGCGGCATCCCCTTCATCGAGATCGTACGCTTCTCGCGCGAGATCTCCGCCGATCTCATCGTCATGGGGACGCACGGCCGCACCGGGATCGCGCACATCCTGATCGGTAGTGTCGCGGAGAAGGTGGTACGCAAGGCGCAGTGCCCCGTGATGACCGTGAAGGGGAAGGACTTCGTCTTCGAACCGGTCTAGGGGATCGCAGGGCGTGTGGCAGCACGCGCGTGGGGAGGCACGTTGCGCCCCGCTACCGGGGATTGGCGGGAGGGGGGGCGTCCTCCTCCTCGGGCTCCTCGTCGAGGCTCGTTGCGATCGTGGGCTCCTCTTCCTCGAGTTCCTCGGCCACGAGATTCATCCGCTTGTCGTCGAGTTTCTGGAGCGCCGCCTCGGCATAGCTCCGGAGACGAGGGTTCTTCCCCTGGAAGAATCGGGTGAGTTCCCCTCTGGCCGATTCGTCTGCGATCTCCCCGAGTGCCCAGATCACGCTGGCCTGGATCTCTTCGAGGTTTCCGCGGATGAAGCGCCGCTTGAGGATGGAGAGGAGGGGTTCCACCCCCCGTTTGTCACCGATCTTTCCGATCGCGGTACACGCCTCCCGGAAGATCTTCTCATCGACCCGGGTAAAGAGGCCGATCTCGACCTCTTTGAGGAGTTCGGGGAGGGCTTTGCGGCTTCGGAGGACACCGAGTTGGACGATGCAGGCGTGCCGGACGGCATGATCCGAATCGTTGAGTCCACGGATGAAGATGTCCTCAGCCGCGAGGTTGCGTTTCTGGGCGATCGAGCGGACGACCTCGCGGCGAATGCGCACATCGGGATCCTCCATGTACCGCGCGAGGATCTCGAAGGCCTCCTTCCCCGAGATCTTGCCGAGGATCGTGATGATGTTGCGCTTGAGGTACCATTCGGGGTCGTTTTCGAGGGCAGCGCGCAGGGGGGGGAGCGCCCGCCGGCCGATGCGCGCCACGGCTTCGAGCGCGTTTTTTCGCACCCGCATGTTCTCGGCGGTCTCGAGCAGGTCGAGGAGGGGGCCGACGGCATTTTCGCGCAGGCTGATGAGCGAGGCCATCACTTCGTTGTGGAGGGGGCCGTCGGAGGTCCGGAACGCTTCCGTGAGGAGTTCGAGGATGCCCCGATTCTTGCCGAGTCTGTTCACGGCCTCCCGGGCCTTGGCCGCGTTCGTTCCACCGGCGTCCTCCTCTTCCCCGCGCACACGGTTGAAGAGTTCGACGATCTGGGTGGCCTGGGTGTACTTCCCTTCGGCGATCAGTTTCTCCGCGGTCTCCTCCAGCGTTTCCACGAGTACGTCGAGAACCTCGCTCTCCGCTTCCTGCTCGACCGACTTCTCCACGGCATGGACGACGTTGTCGAGCGCCTTGTCGAGGTCCCGTTCGATGAGTTCCTCGTTGAAGGAAGCAAGGAGTTCAGCAGCCTTCTGGCGAATTTTCGGGGATGGGTTCTCGAGCGCCCGTTCCAGGGCTTCGGGAAGGAGTTCGATCCGTTCGAGCTTCTGTACGAGGGAGAGCTTTCGGGCCAGGTCGGCCAGGTCGATCGGTTCTCCGTCCGGGGAGATCAGCTCCTGAAGGCCGGTGATGAGCTGATCGGCCGATTCGAGGAGCTGCTTCCGCGGGGCTTCGAGGACTTGGGGATCGAGTTTCCGGTTCGTGAACTTCCCCATCACCTTGAGCGCCCGTTCGAGTTGCTGCAACACTTCGTCGGGGAGGAGGGCGCCATCCCCCTTCACGAAGAGCTGTTCGACGAAATCGACCATATCCTCCATCCGGCCGACCTTCTCTGCGGCCTGTGCGGTCTGGTCCTTGCCCAGGTGGCGGAACTCCGCCTGGAGGTGTCGGCAGAGTTCGAGGCGCTTCTCGTCTCCGATCTCCTGGAGCACCCGCTCTTTGACCGCTTCATCGATGAGGGGGGCTTGCGTCTTCCGGATGACCATCTCGCCGAGGAGATTCGTGTCGAAGGCCCCCATCACCGCACTGGCCTCCGCCACGATCCGTTCCTTGACCTCGGGGTCGTCGAATTGGAGGGCGGAGTTCCCGATTTCCCGGAACGATGCCAGGAGCCTCTCGATCCGTTCGTCCTTGACGGGGAAGAGTTCGGTGGGATCGGAGAGTCCCGCGCTCTCGCTCAGAAGGCCCGCCATCTTGTCGTAGTCGCCCTGGGCATCGAGGAAGGCATCCTTGTCGAGGTTCTCGAAGTCGAAGCGTTCGGCGAGGAACTTCGTGAATGCCTCTGGCGGGATCTCCGCCAGCGACATCCCCTTCTCGTTGAGGAGCGTTTCCAGGCTCTCGATCTTCGACATCTTCGAGACATCGACGAAGATCTTCTCGTCGATGGTGATGTGGGTGATCCCCTCTTCTTTGAGGAGGGCGGCAAGCCCCCCCTCGATCTCCGTATCCTGGTTCGCGTTGAGGAGGGTGAGGAAACGGCGCAACTCCTCTTCGCCGATGCCGGCAGAAAAACTGATGCTGCGGACGTTTCGCTCGGCCATCGTCGCCAGAAAGGAGGTCGTGTAGGGGGCCTTCTGCTCCCGTTCCGGCATCGGCTTGTCATCGATGAGGAGTTTCTGATCGACCTCGGCGAGCGTGAGTTTGCTGCGGGAGGAGAGGACGACCTCGAGCGCCTGGAGGGTACGCTCGACGTTGTTGACGACCACGGCACTCGTAGGGGGATAGCGGTTGATGTTCACCATTGCGGCGCCAAATGCCTTGATGACCTCCATCACCGCATCGATGGCATCCCGCCGGGCAGCGGTCCGTGCCTCCTTTTCCTTTTCCTTCTTCTTCCGGTCGGGGATCTTGCTGGAGAGGCGCGTGGCCTCTTCTCCCGGTTTTCGGGAGAGACGGGTGGCGTCTTCGGTCGGCTTGACGAAGCTCACCTGGAATCCCTGGGGAAGGGGGCCCGCCCCGCCGAGGGGAAGGGATACGCCCGGTGCCGAGAGGAGGAGACGACCTTGCCATCGCGTTTCCAACGCTTCGACGATCTGCTCCCACGGCGCGAACGTTGCTGAAAGCCACCCGGAAAATCGTGATTTCCTCGACATCGTGATCTCACCCTCTCCTTGCATCACTCGGGTAAGCCTGCGTCGGCTCGACTCCGGTGTCTGGCGCGGCATTCGGACCGGTTCCTCCCTTCTGGTCTCCCCCCCGGCTCCAGGCGGTCTCCTCGATGCCGCCCCTGCCGTTCCTCTCCTTCTCGAAAAAGCGAGGAATCGGGCGATCCAACCGGATGCAGTCTATCACAAGGATAGAGCGGAGGCAACCAGCTTTCGGCGTTGCTCGATCGGTGATCCGGTGGGGCGGGAACTTCCAGGTGGCGTGCTGCGCGCTGCGCGCTCGTGTCTCCTCCGGAGCGGCGTTCCCCCCTGTCACCCTCTTCGTGAGGGTTCTGGCCTCTTCTCCCGAGGGCACTGCACTTCCTCCTCCTGGCGGGTGAGATGCCGCTGATACCGAGCGAACAGCTCGAGGAAGGTCTTGGGCTTCGTTTCGAGCTTCTCGTAGAATTCGCGCAGCCCCGGATAGACTTCCTCGATGTAGTCCCAATGCGACTCGTTGATGAAACCTTCCATTCTATGGCATCCTCACTGAGATGAGAGCGTTGCCAGGGGAGCCAGACCCAGTAGCGCGGAGAGATCACGGTCTTCGAAGAAAATGCCGGCCCCGACGAAGAAATCGACATCACCGAAATCCGAAAGTTCACGGTTGATGAAATCGTCTGCGCCGGCCACGAGGTCGATATGCTGGAAGAGCCGAAGGCGTGTGGTCGCCTTGAGGTGGGGATTCGTGGCTGCCCCGAAGTCGAATCCTTCGAGGGAAAGGGCGAGCGTATCCCCCCATGGTTCGTAATCGATGCCCAGGCCACCGGTACTTTCGATCACCCCCCCCCGCAGGGTGAAGGGGCCAAGACGCTTCCCGAACTGGAAGCTGAAGCGCAGCGAATTCGTCGTGACCTCCTCGATCTGCGTATACTCCGAGATCGGCTCTCCCGCCGCGTCGAGGAGGGTGGAATGGGTCGTCCGCTCCCGCAGCGCCCCCCCCGCGGGCGAGTCGAGGAGTTCGAGGAGATAGAACTTGTCGGGACGGGGTTGGAGCCGGAGGGAGAAGTAACTCTTCGCATCCCCCGTGGCCTGCAGATACTCGGAACGAACCCGGAAATAGGCCCGAAGTGTCCGGGCACGCTGGACGAACTCGTTGACCCCACGCATCGTGTCGTTCAGGAGATCTGCGGTTTCCTCGTCGTAGAGGAGGCGGCCGATCGTCCCCTCCCCCGCTTCGATCCGTTCGGTCATCTCTGCAACGGAATGGAGCGTTCGATGGAGTTCTTCGCTCGACTCGCGGGCCGATCTGGCCGTCTCGTCGAGGTTTTCGACGTTGGTATCGAGAAGTTGGGCCACACGTTCGGTCATCCGCTGGAGTTCGGCGGTCATCGCATCGATGCGGCGGGAAAGATCGGGGAGTCGGGCCACACTCTCCTCGAAGATCTTCCGGTTCTCCGTGGAGAACTCCGACATGTTCGTGGAGAAGGTTTCGAGGCTCTCCATGATCGTTTCGATCTGGCGGTCCCGTCCCTCCAGGGTCTTCATCAGGGTGAGGGTCAGCTCGTTGAGGTTGATGAGCGTCTCGTTGAGCGCTCGCCCCCCCTTCTCCTGGCTGAAGGTCTCGTTGAGGGACTCGGTCAGTTGCTCCACGTTGCGGGTGACCGCATCGAGGTTCTCCGAGGCGGAGTCGATCGGGGAGAGGCGGGCGTCCCGGATCGCTTCGCCGTCCCGCAGCGGCCGCCCCGGCGGTTCCTCCCGGTTGAGGGCGATCTCGAGGTACTTGACGCCGACGAACCCCTGAAGGCGCTGCCAGATGATCGCGTTCTCGGGGATTTCGACCCCCGGTTCGATCCGCATCCAGACCCTGCCCTTCCCCCCCACGAGTTCCGTTCTGAGAACCTTGCCCACCTCGATGCCGGAGAAGAGAACGGCGGAGCGGGGCTCGATGAAGGAGGCCGTATCGAAGTCCGCATAGAGCCGGTAGCCCTTCTTCCCGCCCAGATCCCACTTTCCGAGCTTGAGCGAGGCCCATGCGATGATGACGAGCACGAAGGTGACGAAGATTCCTACTTTCGTTTCCGTTGACATCCCCGATTCTTTCTCAGTATTCCGTAATATCGATGGGGCCTTCGGAGCTTCCCTGGATGAACTGCTGCACGTAAGGGTTGTCGATCGTTTTGAGTTCTTCGGGGGTCCCCTTGGCGATGATCCTGCCCCGGTAGAGCATCGCGATCTGCTGGCCGACGCGGAAGGCGGCGGGAATGTCGTGGCTGATCACGCAGTTGGTGAGCCCCTGCTCCTTCTGGAGGCGTTCGATCAGCGTGTCGATCGCCGCGGCCATCAAGGGATCGAGTCCACTGGTCGGTTCGTCGTAGAGGATGATCTTCGGCTTGAGGATGATCGCGCGGGCCAGCCCGACCCTTTTGCGCATCCCGCCGGAGAGTTCACTCGGGAACTTCTTTTCCGTGCCGGGAAGTCCGACCTGCCGCAGGATCTCGGCGACCATCTCCTCGATCTCTCCGCGGGACATCCGGGTATGTTCGACGAGGGGGAAGGCCACGTTGTCGAAGACCGACATCGAGTCGAACAGCGCGGCATACTGGAACAACATGCCGAACTTCTTCCGGATCCTGGCAAGCGCTTTCCCCTTCAGGCGGGTGATATCCTCTCCTTCCACGAGGATCTTCCCCCGATCGGGACGGGAAAGCCCGATGAGGAGGCGAAGGAGCGTGCTCTTCCCTCCCCCGCTTCGCCCGATGATCACCGTCGTCTCCCCCCGCCCGATCGAGAGGTTGACGCCGTCGAGCACCTTCTGCGCGCCGAAGCTCTTGTGGACGTCCACGATTTCGATGATCGGTTCGGCCATGCAACGGTCCCTTCACCGGATCGTTCCATTGGCGCCGAGGAGGCATGTCCGGGACTCCCCCGGTCTCTTTCCGGGAAAACGCCGTATCTTTCGGGCCTCGCACGGCGTCAGAAGAGGAGCGCCGTCAGGAAGTAGTCGGAGATCAGAATCGATACGGAGGCAAGCACCACCGCTTGCGTCGTGGCCTGTCCCACCCCCTCCGCGCCGCCGGCGGAGTTGAATCCCTTGTGACAGCCAATCAAAGCAAGTATCATACCAAAAAAACAAGCCTTGATCAGGCCATTCCAGAGGTCGGAGAGATCCACGAGCGTCAAAATTTCGTTCCAGAAGACGTTGGGGTTCACCCCAATGAGATATATAGTGACGAGATAGCACCCGATCGTTCCGCAAAAACTGAAGAGCGCCGTCAGGAGCGGCACCATCGTGATTCCTGCGAAGAGTCGGGGAACGAGCAGATACTGCACCGGGTTGACCGCCATCGTCTCGAGCGCATCGATCTGTTCGGTCACCCGCATCGTTCCCAGCTCCGCGGCCATTGCAGATCCGGCGCGTGCCGTCACCATCAGACTGGCGAGCACCGGTCCCAACTCCCGCGTCAGCCCGAGGACCACCGTCGGGCCGATCAGATAGTTCGCGTTGAAGAGTTCGAAGGCATAGCGGCTTTGCAGAGCAAAGACCATCCCCGTAAACGTCCCGGTGAGCACGACGATGAAGATCGACTTGACTCCGACGAACTCCATCTGTTTGAAGAGGAGACGCCATCGCCAGGGGGGACGGAGCATCCAGAAGAGCGTGGAGAGGAACGTCAGCGTGATGCGGCCCACTTCGGTGACGAAATCGAGTACACTCCGGCCGATGTAGGAGAACATCTTATCCTTGTTCCGTCGCTCTGGGAGACTCGCGGTATCTCCTTTCGATCCGGGGGGAGATCGCGCAGAGGACTTCGTAGGGGATCGTTCCGGCCCAGCGGGCCATCTCGGTGGGGGTGATCACTTCATCCCCTTGCCGGCCGAGGAGCACGACCTCGTCACCGAGGGTGACGCCTGGAATCTCCGTCACATCGACCATCGACATGTCCATCGTGATCGTTCCGACGAGGGGTGCTCGTCTCCCCCGCACGAGCACGAAGGCCCGACCGGAGGCGGCGCGCAGGAGGCCGTCGGCGTATCCCACCGGGATCACTGCGATCCGGCGGGGGGTGGGACAGACGAAGGAGCGGCCGTAGCTCACCGAGGCGCCCCGGGGGAGGCGCTTGAGGTGGACGATCCGCGTCTCCCAGCGCAGGATCGGCGTCAATGGCGGACGAAACGCGCTCGCCGCCGGTTCGAGCAGGGCGCCGTAGAGCGCCAGACCGGGACGGACGAAGTCGTAGTGGGCCTGCGGCAGGGTCCAGATCCCGGCACTGTTGAGGAGGTGCCGGCAATATCGTCCCCCGATCCCGCGTTGTGCCGCTTGCAGCACCCGTTCGAAGCGGGCGCATTGTTCCTCCGTTCCGGGATCATCGAGGCGTTCCGAGGCGGCCAGATGGGAGTAGATCCCGGTGATTTCGATCCGTGGCCGGGCACGCGAGATCCGGGCCACGAGCGTTCCGAGGTCCTCCGGGAGGATCCCGAGGCGCCCCATCCCGGTATCGACGTTGATCTGCACCCGCAGCGGCACGTCCCCGGCAAGTTCGGCCGCCTCGACGCGGCGGATCTGATCCTCGTGGAAGAGCGTGAGTTCGATGCCGTAGAGGAGTGCATCGGCGATCTCCCGGCGGTCGAAGTCGCCGAAGACGAGGATCCGTTCCCGCAGCCCGGTGCTTCGGAGTTCCATCGCTTCGGCCACGGTCGCCACCCCGAAGCCTTCCACCCCCTCGGCGGAAAGGCGGGCGGCCACACGTCTCCCCCCATGCCCGTAGGCGTCCGCCTTCACCACGGCGAGCACCCCGCACCCGGGGCGGAGGCGTTGGCGCACCACCGAAAGATTGGCCCCCAGCGCATCGAGATCGACCGTCACGGCCGAGGCACGGGTCGTTGTCGATTCCATCACCGCAAACATGCCATCCTTCCACCCGGTCCTTCCGCTCGGAACGCTTCGTTCTAGCAACGATCGGGGGGGTTGTCAAGGTGAAGGATCCGCCGCCGGTGACCCTTTCCGCCTACCCCGCATCCGGGGCAACCCCTCCCCCACGTACGTCCAACGCGTACATCCAAATCTGATGCCCGGGTCATCGATGTTTCCCGGCGTTTCTCGGGAAATTCCGGACGGATCGGACCAGCGGGTGGCGTACGCCGGCGTCCGGTGAGGAAGAGACGACGAGAAGGTCTTGTGTCCTGGCGTCCGGGTGTCAGGAGGGTTCCATGGCTTTGGCAGTGTGCCCGCCGCATCATGCGGAGAAACGCGGCGGGCAGGAGCGTACAAGAAAAATGCCGAAGACTGGACTCGAACCAGCACGGGCGGTGCCCACTACCCCCTCAAGATAGCGTGTCTACCAATTCCACCACTTCGGCAAATTCAACGTTCATATTTTCAACAGGGAGAATTATAGCAACGGAAGGTGAAATGTCAACAGATTTTTTTCCGGGCTTGACAGGCGGTGCCCTTCTGTTAAGATATCCCCCGATTTCGTGGTGTTTTGCGGCAAGAAGGGGAGAGCACCTTGGCGAGGATCGATTCCTTTTTCAAGTATGCCCGTTACAACAATGCCTCCGATCTTCATCTCTCCGTGGGCAACGTCCCACTGATTCGGATCCACGGCGTCCTCGTGCCGATCAAGTGGCAGGAACTCACCCCGGAGATGATCAAGGATCTCCTCTACGAGATCCTGACCGAGGATCAGATCGCGGAACTCGAGGAGACCCTCGATCTCGATTTCTCCTACGGGCTCCCCGAGGGGGATATCCGGTTTCGCGGGAACATCTTCGTCGATCGCCGGGGGTTGGGCGCGGTCTTCCGGGTGATTCCCACGAAGATTCCGACGCTCGAGCAGTTGGGCCTGCCCGAGACCGTCCTGAAATTCGCCGACTACCGCACGGGCCTCGTGCTCATCACGGGAGCCACCGGTTCGGGGAAGACGACGACGATCAACACGATCATCGACTACATCAACCATCACCGGGAAGAGCACATCATCACGATCGAGGATCCGATCGAGTTCGTCCACGAAAGCCAGCGCTGCCTCGTCAACCAGCGGGAGGTGGGGCGGCACACGAAGTCGTTCGCCTCGGCGATCCGGGCGGCGCTACGGGAGGATCCCGACGTCATCGTCGTCGGCGAGATGCGCGATCTCGAAACGATCGAGCTTGCGATCAACGCCGCGGAGACGGGGCACCTCGTGCTCGGCACGCTCCACACCTCGAGCGCCGCCACGTCGGTGGACCGGATCATCAACGTCTTCCCCTCGATGCAGCAGGACCAGATCCGCACGATGATCTCGACCTCCCTTCGCGGCGTGATCTCGCAG
Organism: uncultured bacterium; assembly: GCA_964616915.1. Classification (GTDB taxonomy): domain Bacteria; phylum Myxococcota_A; class CAZTSL01; order CAZTSL01; family CAZTSL01; genus CAZTSL01. The sequence continues at coordinate 831 of CAZTSL010000118.1, read as the reverse complement.
CAGCTCTGCCGTTCTCTCGATGGTCGTCGTCGCTACGCCGCTGTCGAGATCATGGTGAACACCCCCTCCATCGCCAATCTCATCCGGGAGGGGAAGACGCACCTCATGACCTCGATGATCCAGACGGGGATCCAGGAGGGGATGCAGCTCATGGATCAGAGCCTCCAGAGCCTCGTCGAGCAGCGCAAGATCTCCCCCCAGGAGGCGCTCGCCCGCTGCACGGACAAGAAAACCTTCCAGGTCTTCCTCGACAACCTCAAGGGAGGACGCTGATCCTTCCTTCCGGGCGGATCGAAAGATCCCTCCAGGAGGGAGAGGGGTCCGCAATCCCTCTTCTGAAGCCCTTCGCTCCCCCTTCTGCGCCCAGGAAACGCATGACGTGGCATCACCATGGCGCAAAGCGCATGGCCAAGCGGGGAATTGCGGAAAAAACGCTTCAGAAATGCGCGTTGAGGAGGGGGAGCCAACGCAGAAGGGGGGGATTGTTCCCCGCATGGTTGATGAGACCGAGCTGCACGCCGTGGAGGCTCCGGGCATGGTTGACGAGGCCGATCGAAAGGCCGGTCATCCGCCCTCGTACCTCGTTGAAGGCCGCCAGCGAGATTCCGGTCATCCTTCCATCGTCATCGATGCGCAACCAGGCGGGCGCGAAGGTGACGCCGATGACATCCACACCACCGGCGCCGAAGAGGGAGAGGAGTGCCCCCCGAACCCTGGGGGCGCCGACGCCGAGGCCGCCGATGGCGATCCCCCGGATGCTCCCCCCTGCACCGACGCCGAGGCCGCCGATGGCGATCCCCGTCACGTCCCCCCCCGCGCCGACCCCGAGGC
>CAZTSL010000117.1:9346-14844 GCA_964616915.1 uncultured bacterium | reverse complement strand
GCGGTAGGGTTGGAGTTCTTCCGGTTTCCGGGCGATCGTCTCCGCACCCGACGCTTCCTCCCAGTCGCTCTCCTGGATCGGGAGGGTCGAAGGGTCCCGGGCGACCGTGGCATCCCCCCCATCGGTCTCCCAGCGGATCACCTCGTCGGAGAGGGGGGGGCGATCCGCCATGCCGACTCCCGTGTCGCTGACCGTGGGGGCCTCACTCTCTGCGATCGCCTCCTCGATCTCCTCGAGGGGGATCTCCTCCTCGATCTCCACCTGCGCGTTCTCTCCACCGGTCGGGGAGAGTTGCGCCGCTGCCGCCGGAGCCACGGATTCCTCGAAGACGGAGACCTCCTCGGCGACCGGTGCTGCGGCTTCGCCCCTTTCGCCCACTTCGGGAGACGCTCCCAGAAAGCCTCGGACCGTCTCGAGGAACACCTCGGCCTTGAAGGGCTTGGGCACGACGCCCTGCGCCCCCACGCCCTTCCATCGTTCCTCGGTGCACTCCCGGCGTTCGCCGGCCAGGAAGAGGACGGGGATCCTTGCCAGCGCCGGGTCCGACTTGAGCGCCTTACAGACCTCGTATCCATCCCGCCCCTGGAGTGCCACGTCGAGGAGGATGAGATCGGGGGAAGAAGCACGCGCCTGGGGGACGACCTCGTTGCCGTCCTCCACATCGATGAGTTCCACGTCGTCGAGGGCAAGGAGCAGATGAATGAGCGTCCGGACGGTCCGGCTGTCTTCTGCGATGAGGAGTCGTCTTGGCATGGAAAGTCTTCTCTGATTACGTCGTTGACTACGAATCGCCCGTGCGGGAAACGGGTGGGCATTTCCCTGTTTCGACGGCAGATCTTCCGATCGGATCGTTGCGCGTTACTATATGGGCTTTTCCCGCCGTTGTCAAGCAGAAATCGATGCCGTACGCTTGACAATCGGGGAAGCTTGCCCTACGATGAATCCGGTCTCCGGCCCCCTTCCCGTCGGCTTGGAGGGATCGGAGCATCGGCGTTGCCCCCTACGGTTTCGAGTCGCACGCATGACCCTCTCCTTTCGTCGAAATACCACTTCGCGTCTCTGCCGCACCCTTGCGGCGTTCTGCCCCTTCCTTCTCCTCCTGGCCTGTGCCACGACGCAGCAGACGGAGGGACTCACCGGTGCGGAGCGGGCCTACCGTGAGGCGATGGCCCGTTTCGAGGCCAAGGACTACACGAACGCGATCACGGCCTTCGAGACGTTGCGCGGCTCCTATCCCTTCAGCAAATACGCGATCGAGGCCGACTTCATGATCGGGGAATCGTACTTCCGACAGGGGAAATACCTCGAATCGGTCGTCTACTACCGCGAGTTCATCAAGCTCCACCCCCGCAACGAGAAGGTCGCCCGCGCCAGGCTCCAGATCGGGAATGCCTTCTTCCGGGAGGCGATCAACCTCTCCCTCTTCCTCCGGATCCGGCATTGGCTCGATCCCAACGAGGAGGAACTGCCGATCAGCAAGGATATCGCCAACGTGGTGCAGGCTTCCCGTGCCTTCGAGACGGTGATCCGGGATCATCCCGGCACGCCGGAGGCCGAGGAGGCCCGAAAGCGGCTCGCCGTGTGCCGGAAGAACCTCGCCCGACACGACCTCTACGTCGGGAAGTTCTACTTCCGGCAGGAGGACTACTACTCCGCGCTCCTGCGCTTCGAGCGCATCGCGGATCGATACCCGGAAACCCCCCTGGCCGGCGAGGCGCTCTACCGCACGGCGATGACCTACCTGCGGCTCCACGATCCCGACGCGGCCCGCAAGACGCTCCTGCGCCTTGCGGAGAAGTATCCCCAGAGTCCCTACCGCGCTTCGGCCGAAACATGGCTAGAGAAGCTCTCCCCCCGATGAACCTGATCGAGGCACCGTGATCGAGATGAAGAACCTTGCGCTCGCCCTGTCGCTATCGCTCCTCCTTTCGGCCTGCGCCACCTCCGACGAGGCCAGGATCGACAGGTTGCTCCAGACCATGGAGAAGGGGATCGATCGCGCCGATCCGGAGACCTTCCTCGAATGTTACGACCACGAGAGCCCACGATTCCCCGAGATCGAGGCGATGGCCCGGCACGTCTTCACCCGCTGGGAGAAGGTGGACCTGACGATCTCGGAACGCGCGATCTACGTCACGGGCAACGAAGCCCGCGTCGTCGTGAACTTCTTCCTCGAAGGAGATATCGACGGAGCGCGCAAGAGCTACCCGGGGAAGCGTTCCCTCCAGCTCGTCCGGAAGGGGAAGCGATGGCGAATCGCCGAAGGGTTCCTCCTCGAACCCCTCTACTCCTTCTCCTCCCCGGAAAAAGCACGGATCCGCGAAGTGATGGAACGGCGTGCCGAGGCACTTCGTACGAAGGACCTCGAACGCTACCTCTCCTGTTTCTCTCCGAACTATCACGATCCCGTCCGGAAGGCCGATTTCGCCAAAATCAAGGCGGAGATCATCGAACGCTTCCGGAAATGGGAGAAGATCGATTTCCGGATCACGAAGATCGAGATCACGATCCGGGGGAAAAGCGCGATCGTCGATGAGTCGTTCCAGCTCTCCGGCATCATGAACGGAAAGGAGACGACCTTCCCACCGGGACGGGAACTCTTCCACCTCGAACAGGACGACGCAGGCCACTGGCGAATCACCCGCGGACTGTGAACGAGAGGAGAGGGGGAAGCACGATGGCACCCCTTCAGAGAATCGCCGTGATCGGACCGAACGACGCCGCATGTCCAAGGGAACTCTACGACTTCGGCGTCGAACTCGGCACCCGGATCGCCGCTCCCCACCGCGCCGTGGTCTGCGGCGGGATGGGGGGGCTCATGGAGGCGGTCTGCAAGGGGGTGAAGATCTCGGGGATCTCGTGCCTCACGGTCGGCATCCTCCCCCACGACACCCCGGCGTCCGCCAACCCCTTCATCGACCTACCGATCCCGACGGGGCTGGGGATCGGCCGGAACCTCGTCATCATCCACACCGCCGAGATCGTGATCGCAGCAGGGGGCGGGGCGGGCACCCTCTCCGAACTCGCGTTCGCCTGGCAGCGGGGAAAAACCGTGCTCTGCGTCACCCGCTTTGCCGGATGGGCGAGGGAACTGGCGGGACGCGCCCTCGACCGCCGCGAGGGAGGACGTCTCATTCCGGTGGGGGGGATCGACGAGATCCTCGTCCACCTCCCCCCCCCGCCCGGCGCATCGTGAATCGGGAGGCCGAGTCGGCCGGCCCTACGCCTCGATGAGATGCGGATCACCCTTCTTGCCCCGGTGGAGTGAGGGGGCAGGTGAAGCCCCGGCTCATCCGGCGTACTTCTCGATCAGACGGGCCACCAGCGCGGTCCACCCCGTCTGGTGCTCCGCTCCAAGGCCCTTTCCCGTCTCCCCATGGAAGTACTCGTGGAAGAGGTGGAGGTCCCGCCAGGAGGGATCGGTATCGTAGTGGCGGTACTCCCCCTGCCAGGGGCGCCGTCCCTCCCCGTCGGGGAGGAAGATTCCGATCAGACGCCGCGCGATGCGCGCGGCCGCTTCCCCGAGCGAGATCCGTTCCGAGGATCCGGTGGGAAAGGCCACCTTGAACTCCTCCCCGTAGAAGTGGTGATACCGCTCGAGCGCCTCGATGATGAGGTAGTTGAGGGGGAACCAGACCGGTCCCCGCCAGTTCGCGTTGCCTCCGAAGAGATCGCTGTCCGATTCCCCGGGCACGTAGGTCACGCGGAACTCCCTCCCCCCGACCTGGAAGCGATAGGGGTGATCCCGATGCCATCGGGAGAGGGAGCGGATCCCGAAGGGGGAGAGGAACTCCTCCTCGTCGAAGAGGTAGCGCAGGACCCGCTCGAGACGACTGCGGGAGGGGAGGGCCAGCAGACGATGGGGGTGCCCATCCCGGGGCGCCTTCTCCAAGCAACTCGTGTGCCGGATGACCTTCGGCTGATGCGAGAGCGTCCACGCCATCCGTTCCTGGAAACCGGGCAGCCGCTCGATCAGCGATTCATCGAGCACCTCCACCGCAAGGAGGGGAACGAGCCCCACGATCGAGCGGACCCGCAGGGGGATCTGCTCCCCATCGACCTGGATCTGGTCGTAGTAGAATCCATCCGTCTCATCCCAGAGCCCCGTCCCCCCGAAGCTGTTCATCGCATCCGCGATCGCGCCGAAGTGGACGAAGAACTTCGAGGCCATGTCCTCGTAGGCGGGATCCTCCCGGGAGAGTTCGAGCGCGATCGCCAGCATCGTCGTGCAGTAGAAGGCCATCCAGGCCGTGGCATCGGCCTGCTCGAGGCGGCCGCCGGTGGGAAGCGGCCGGGAACGGTCGAAGACCCCGATGTTGTCGAGGCCGAGGAACCCTCCGGAGAAGAGATGGTTGCCGTCGGCATCCTTGCGGTTGACCCACCAGGTGAAGTTGAGGAGGAGTTTCTGGAAGACGCGGGCCAGGAAGGTCCGGTCCCCCTCCCCCGCCGCTGCCGTGAGGTGATAGACGCGCCAGGCCGCCCACGCATGAACCGGGGGGTTCACGTCCGAGAAGTTGAACTCGTAGGCCGGAATCTGCCCGTTGGGATGCATGTACCACTCCCGCAGGAGGAGGAGGAGCTGCGCCTTGGCAAAGTCGGGGTCGAGGGAAGCGAGCGGAATCGTATGAAAGGCCAGATCCCACGCCGCATACCAGGGGTACTCCCATTTGTCCGGCATCGAGAGGATATCGCGGTTGGACAGATGCCGCCATCCATGGTTGCGCCCCCGCTTGCGCTCCGGGGGGGGCAGCGGCTGCGCCGGATCCCCTTCGAGCCACTCCTCGACGACATAGGCGTAGAACTGCTTCGACCAGAGAAGACCGGCATGGGCCTGGCGGCGGATCCGGGCCTCCTCCGGAGGGAGGGGGGGCGGCGGCGTGTGGAAGGCATCCGCCTCCCGGCGCCGGAGCGCGAAGATCTCCTCGAAGGGAGCGCCGAAGGAGGGAACCTCTCCCGCCGATCGGGCAACGAGCCGGAACTGCAACGTGACCCGCTCCCCTGGCTGCAGGGTCTTCTTCCACCAGAAGGCCGCCTTCGTCCCCTCGCCCGCGGGGTTCACCGCGGATTCGTCCCCATGGATCACATACTCGTGGAAGGCATCCTTGACGTACAGAGACTCGTTTTTGCTCCGGAAGAGCCGCTCGTTGTTCGTGACGTTGTCCGTGAACAAGAACCGGCCCTCCCCGCCGCAGAGCGCGTCGGGATCGACCGCGAAACGGTACTCCCCCAGATCGGGATGCTCGGCAAGGAGGAGGTGTTCCCCCACCTGCGAGATCCTTGGCGCTCCCCCGTACTCCTCCCCCGATCGCCCCCACGACCAGGTGTTCCGGAACCAGAGCGTGGGGAGGAGATGGAGGGGGGCGGCCTCCCGCGAGCGGTTGACCGCGATGATCCGGATCAGGATATCCTCCGGCGCGGCCTTGGCGTATTGCACGAAGATGTCGAAGTAGGCCCCGTTGTCGAAGATCCCCGTGTCGAGGAGTTCGAACTCCGGTTCG
>CAZTSL010000117.1:6820-9246 GCA_964616915.1 uncultured bacterium | reverse complement strand
GGGAAGTAGTTCCAGTTGTCCCCATTCCCCGAATAATCTTCCCGTACGGTTCCCCACTGCCGCTCCGCCAGATAGGGGCCCCAAAGCTTCCAGTTCGCGGTCCGTTGACGGTTCTCTGCCAGCCGTCGCCATTCGGCTGTTCGCAGCGCCTCGATCTCCCGGTCCCTCTTCAATGCGTGCCTCCTTCGACGGCTCCGCCTCATCGCTTCTCGTGTGGTTCGGGCAAGGCAGGAGAGGGGGCGCATTCCCCCCCGGGAAAGCCATCCCCCCCATCCTGGACGACCCAGAGGCTCTCAGCCGGGTCCCGGTGATAGGGATCGATCGGATTCCCTTCCGCATCGGTGACCCCGAAGTGGAGATGGGGCAGGGAAGAGTACCCGGAGGAGCCGACGAGCCCCAGGGGGGTGCCACATTCCACCCATTGCCCCACCTCCACGAGGACGCTCCCCTTCTTGAGATGGAAGTAGTAGGTGACGAGCCCGTCCGGGTGCTCGATCGCCACGAAGTTCGGCGCGATCGGGTGCCCGTCGCACGTCACGTCGCGCCCCCGGATTGCAGCGTGGCAACGGTCGTAGTTCCCATCCTCCGCGGCCGTGACCCACCCCGCGGCCGCGGCCACCACGCGGGCGCTGCCTGCATCCATCGTCTCGAAGCCCCCGAGGAGGAGATAGTCCGTCCCCTCATGGCCGTTGTAGCAATGGGGAAAACCCTTCCCTTCGTAGTTCTCACATCGGATGCCTGCCCCGAAGACGCTCGTTCCCTCTCCCCCGTCGTGGTCCATCCCGAGGACGACGCTCGATGCAAAGAGCGCCCGGTCGGGAGAGGGGAAGCGGAATTTCACCCCTGCTCCGGCCGGGAATGCAACCCCGAAGAGGGAACAACCCACCACGATCCAACGAAAGAAACGTACCCTTCGCATCGTTCTCCTTTCCCGGCCGGTGTCCCATAACGGGAAACCGGCCCATCGCCGCCGGCGCCCACGGGCCTCCAGCGGTTGCCTCGAGCCTACGCCCCCACGCGCCGCAGCCACCCTCGACCGCCGCAGCCCCCCAGATGGGGACGCCTTCTCGAAACGATCGGATGGACGGCGCGACCCGATCGTAGCAGAACGATCGGCCAAAGGCAAGATCGGCCATGCGCCAGAATGTTTCACCCCTGTGACCGATGCTCCCAGAAGCCCTCCCTTCCCCCCCCTCCGGAGAAAGCGGGGCAGGGAGGCCAGGCGTACCCCCGTATTCGGCTTTCAGAATCGCGCTTGACAAAATGCCACCCATCGGATATTCCACGTCTCTACACCCCTTCATCACCCCTCACTGTGGAGGAAGACCCCGATGCCCCAACATCTCCATTCCTGGACACTTCGTTCGAGCCCCAGAGCGATCGTCGTCGCCATTGTCGCTCTTTCCTCGCTCCTGGCACTCGACGTCCCCCCCCTTGCCGCACAGGTCGGCGCACCCATTCCCCAGTCGGACGAGGACCAGGCAGACCTTCGGGAACGGATCGAGAAATCGAAGGCGGAAGCGGAGAAGGAGGGGCTCGATCTCACCGGAACGCTCGGCGCGAACTTCTCCTTCAACCACAACAGCAACGTCGTGGGGCAGGACGATGGCTCCCTCGTCAACCTCGGCCTCCTCTTCGACGCCGGTCTCCTCTTTCGCAGACGAAGCCATGAACTGCGCGGTAACCTCGCCGTGCAGCATGCCCAGACCCGGACATCGAGCATCGGTCGCTTCGTGAAATCGCTCGATTCCTTCGATCTCAAAGTCCTCTACCTCTATCACTTCAGCCGTCCGGCCTGGCTTTCCCCCTTTGCCAGCGGGAACCTGAACACCCCCCTCTTCAGAGGGTACGCCGTGCGGGCGGAGGATACGAGGCTCCAGGACGTCTCCGCCACCGGCGAGGCGATCGGGGCGGAAGAGACGATCCCCGCCAAGGAGACGATCGATCTCACCGATCCCCTCTCCCCCCTCGTCCTCAAGGAGAATGGCGGTTTCCTCGCCACGCCGATCGATACCGAGAAACGCCACTTCGAATTCGGTCTCGGTCTGGGAGGACTCCACGTCTTCGCCCGCAATGGACGGGTCCTCACCGAGGAGAAGGACGACCCCGTCGTAAAACGGGTCGCCCTGGCCGACTCGAACCAGGTCGGCGGTGTCTTCCAGGCGGCGTTCAAGAACCAGTTCCGTGACGCCGTGCAGCTTACCCTCCGCGCCGAACTGATGTACCCCTTCTACACGGACGCCGATACGAGCAACATCGATCTATTGCTCAACACCGATCTCAGCGCAGCGCTTAGCGTCACACTCGCCAAGTACGTCTCCCTCGACTACATCTTCAGCCTCAAACGAATCCCCCTCCTCCTCGACGAATGGCAGATCCAAAATGGCCTCCTCGTCAACTTCGCCTACGAACTCTTCTGAAGCTCC
>CAZTSL010000117.1:0-6720 GCA_964616915.1 uncultured bacterium | reverse complement strand
ATGTCCGAAGAGGTCCGCAAGGAGATCAAGATCCAGATCCAGGTGGATGACGAAGTCGCCCAGGGGATCTATACGAACCTTTCGATGGTCAACCATACGGAGAACGAGTTCACCTTCGATTTCCTCTACCTCCAGCCCCAGCAGCCGAAGGCCAAACTCCGGGCCCGGGTGATATCGAGCGCGAAGCATGCCAAGCGGTTCCTCCTCGCCCTCGAGGAGAACATCAAGAAGTACGAAGAAAAGTTTGGTCCCATCGATGTCTCGATTCCGACGTTGCCCCCCCAGAAACCGGGGAGCATCCACTAGAATCGTGGAGGGAGTGTTTCCCATGCGAAGTCCATCGTCGTTGCTTCTCTTCGTCCTCCTCTCCCTCGTCGGCGGAGAAGGGTCGTCGCAAGCCGTCACCCCCCTTGCCCTCATTTCCGTTTCCCCCGCTTCGATCGACTTCGGGGAGGTCGCGGTCGGAGACAGCGCCACGCAGAGCGTGACGATCACGAACGTCGGCGGGGACGTGCTTGCGATCGGAACGATCGCAACCGCGCTTCCGAGCGATGCATTCGCCATCGTGAACGACGGTTGTTCCGGCCAGCAGATCGGACCGGGGACGTCGTGCCGCTTCGACGTACGCTTTGCGCCGGTGACGGCGGGCGCGGAGAGCACGGATGTGGAGATCCCCTCGAACGATCCCGATACGCCGGTCTTCTCCCTCCCCCTCACCGGGACCGGCCTGCCGGTTCCGGTCATCTCGGTGGCGCCCACCACGCTCGACTTCGGGGAGGTCCTGATCGGCAACGAGGCTTCCCTCGCTCTTACCGTGACGAACGAGGGGGAAGCCGACCTCACGATCGGCCAGCTCGAGATCAGTGGCACGGATCTCGGACAATTCTCCCTCCAGAACGACGACTGCTCCGGTCAGCTCCTCCTCCCCGCAGGGACGTGCCTGGTGACGGTCGCATTCCACCCCGATTCCCGGGGCGCCAAGGCAGCCCAGCTCGTGATCCCCTCCGACGCGGTGAACGACCCCAGCCTCGAAGTCCCCCTCTCCGGGGAAGGGATCGGTCAGCCCGATATCGAAGTCTCCCCCACCTCCCTCGACTTCGGGACGGTGGCCATCGGAGGATCCTCGGACCCGCAGACCGTCACCGTCACGAATCTCGGGACCGCGGACCTCCTCCTGGGAGAGATCATCGTGATCGGCAGGGATGGGGACCAGTTCGTCATCGATTCGGACACCTGCTCCGGAGAGACCCTGGCCTTCGAGGAGACGTGCAGCATCGCTCTCGTCTTCTTCCCCACGACACCGGGGGAGAAGGAAGGGATCCTGCGCATCCCCTCCAACGACCCGGCCGATGACCTCCTCGACATCCCCATGACGGGCATCGCGGAGCGAAGCTGCGGTGCGACCCTCCTCGAAAACGCCACCCACGATACCCGGATCCTCTGGCTCCTCGTCCCCCTCCTCCTCCTCCAAAGACGCAGAAGCGTGGGATGAGACCGAAGCGGCAGGCCACGAGATGAGACGCTACCACCGCCAGTGGATCTTCCCCGCGATCGGCGAGGAAGGGCAGCGACGTCTCCTGGCCAGCCGTGTCGCCGTGGTCGGGTGCGGCGCCACGGGGAGCGTGATCGCCTCCCTCCTGGCCCGCGCCGGCGTCGGTTCCCTTCGCCTCTTCGATCGCGACCTCGTGGAGGAAACGAATCTCCAGCGCCAGATCCTCTATACGGAAGCGGACGTGGGGGAGCCCAAGGCGGTCGCGGCACAACGGTACCTGAACGCCGTCAACGGGGAGATCGAGATCGAAGGGAGCGTGCGCGACCTCCATGCGGAGAACATCGCCTCCGAGATCGCCGGTTGCGACCTCGTGATGGATGGCACCGACAACTATGAGACGCGCTACCTCATCAACGACGCCGCCCTGGCAGCCGGGATCCCCTGGATCTATACGGGCGCGGTCGTCTCCTACGGCACGACCCTGACGATCCTCCCGAAAACGACCCCTTGCCTCTCCTGCGTCTTCCCCGAGCCACCCGAACCAGGCTCGGGGGAGACCTGCGACACCGCGGGCGTCCTTGCCCCTGCGGTCACGGCGATCGCCGCGATCGCGGCGGCCGAGGCGATCAAGATCCTCACGGGCAACGTCGATGCGCTCCACGGGCGGTTGATTCACCTCGATCTGTGGAGCTTCCGGGTCACGTCGATCCGGGTGGCCCGGGATCCCGCATGCCCCGCCTGCAAGGGGGAGTACCGTCACCTCGAGGCCCCCTCTCCTGCGGTCAGGCAGCTCTGCGGGCGAAACGCAGTCCAGCTTCGTTGCGCCCTGAAAGGTTCCCCCTCCCTCCCCGCCCTTGCGCGCCGTCTGCGCGCGGCCGGGATCTCCGTCTCCGAACACCCCTTCCTCCTCCGTTTCTGCGTGGAGGGGCATACGCTCACGCTCTTCCCCGACGGCCGAGCCCTCGTGGAGGGAACCACCGATCCACGCCGTGCCCGCGCGCTCTACGACCGTTACATCGGAGGGTGAGGCCGTGTATCTCGACAATGCCGCAACGAGCCATCCCCGTCCGCCCCAGGTGATCGAGGCGATGCGCCGTCTCCTCGCGGAAGCGGGGGCGAATCCCGGTCGTGGAGGCCACCGCCTCGCCGAAGCCGCGGCCTCGGTCGTGCACGACACCCGCGTACGGATCGCCCGATTCTTCCGTGTCCCCGATCCGAAGGGGGTGATCTTCACGCTCAATGCGACCGATGCCCTGAACATTGCGATCAAGGGGATCGTCTCCCCCGGTGGCCACGTCGTCACGACCTCGATGGAACACAACGCCGTCATCCGGCCACTTCGGGGTCTCGAGCAGAGGGGAGTGAAGCTCTCCGTCGTGGCCGCCGAACCCGACGGCTTCGTCCCCCCCTCCCGGATCGCCGAGGCGCTCTCCCCCGACACCCGCCTCGTGGTCGTCACCCATGCCTCCAACGTGAACGGCACGGTCGAACCGATCGAGGAGATCGGCGAGATCTGCCGGAAGGCCGGGGTTCCCCTCCTCGTCGATGCGGCCCAGAGCGCAGGGATCCTGCCGATCGACCTCTCCGCCCTTCCGGTCGATCTCCTCGCCTGTTCCGGCCACAAGGGGCTCATGGGGCCGCCGGGCACGGGGCTCCTCATCGTCCGCGAGGCAACGCTGCGCCTTCTTCCCCTCCGGGAAGGGGGAACCGGAACCTTCTCCGAAATGGAGACCCAGCCCGAAACCCTCCCCGACGCGCTGGAGAGCGGCACGATGAACACCCCCGGGATCGCCGGTCTCGGGGCGGCGCTCCGCTACATCGAGGCACTGGGCGCCGAGCGGCTCATGCGGACCCATCGCGAGCTTTCCGACACCCTCCTCGAATCGCTCCGGGGAATTCCGGGCGTCCGGTGTCTTCTCCCCCACGATCTGCGCCTTCACGCCCCCGTGGTCAGCATCGAGATCGCGGGATGGGACCCTCACGAAGCGGCGCTCGCCCTCGATACGGCCTACGACATCCAATGCCGCGCCGGCCTCCACTGCGCCCCCCTGGCCCACCGGACCCTGGGAACCTTTCCGCAGGGGACCCTGCGGCTGAGCCCCGGCGCCTTCAACACGCCGGAGGAGATCGGGGTGGCCGTTTCCGCGATCGTCGAACTCGCCGCCCACCCCCCCCGATAGCGCCCACCCCGACGAAGGGAGATGGCGCTTCGGATCCTGATCAGCCTCCGAGGACCTGACGGACGTTTCCGAGACAACAGCTCCCCTGGGGGTTGCGGAACTCGCAGGCGCACTTCCCTTCACGCACGAGTCGAGTGATCTCTTCGACGACGGCTTCCCCTTCTCCGGCCTCTCCCTTCCTGCGAAGCGCCTGGCGCGTGTACCCGAAGCAGTAGCAGACCGGGACCTCGCCCCCTTCCGATTTCTGGAAGACCGGGACCTCGATATCCTCCTTCCGGAAGAGGATCGGACCGAAATAGACGACGGGGCATCCCGGGGTTTTGCAGAAGGCGAAGGTGGCATCCGCTTCGAGACGCCTGAGGGCCTTGGGACGAAGAAGGCATTTGAGCGTGACCCGATCGACCTTCTTCCCCCGCTCCCCACACTCGGGACAGTGGGTGACCTGCCGGTTACGAGGATTTGCGTTCGTGCTGCAACAGTCGCTCATCGTTGCTTCCCTTCTCATTCACCGTTCGCGCGTTCGGGTCGTTCTTCGCCGCTTCGATCGGACGGCAGCCGTAGCCCAGTCTCTCGACCTCCTCACAGATCCGCGCCGGCGTGATCCTTCCGGGATCGAAGGCCACGAGGGCATCCTTCTCCTCGTAGCGCACGAGCACACTTCGAATCCCCTCCAGCCTACTCAGCCGCTTCTCGATCGTGGCGGCACACCCGGTACAGGTCATCTTTTCCACCGCGAAATGGGCGGAAACTTCCTTCGCCGTCGCCTCGAAGGTCGTGTTCTTCCCGGCCAGGAGCGCGAAGTAGTTCGGGAAGAACGCAAAGAGGAGCGCCACGGGAGTGATGATCCAGAGCATGATCCGGTTCGCCTTCTTGAGACGGGCCACCTTCCCATCGGGGGGACAGCAACGCTCCCCCGTATCGCAGGCCGCCCCTTCCCCTTCGGCCGCGGCCGCGGGAGAACGGTAGCTCAGATAGAACGCCAGCCCCAACAACGCAAAGGTCGCCCCGAGGAGATAGGGACGATATCTCTCGAAGAACTCCGAAATGCCCAGCGCCGAGGCCCCCGTGGCGAGAAGCAGCAGGGGGAGCCAACAGCACGCCGAGGCCGCGATCGCCGATACGATCGTCCCCACGGCCGTCAGGCGGAGCCAACGGTGTGACTTGTCACTCATCTCGATCCTCCATGTTCGTCATTGCGTTCTCGTGTGCCTCCTCCCGCGAGGAAGAAGAGGGCGCGGGCGCCCCCCCCGAAGCGTGTCGGAGTTTCCTCGGCCACGTTCCCCATGCGCTCGCAGGGGAGCGTTCCCTTCCGGTAACGGAGAGATGCCGGGCATCCTTCCCCCCTTCCCTTTGGACGCAACCTGTAGTAAGGTACGGTTTCCGGGGAATGCATATTTTTCTGGGGAGGCTCCGAACATCAACGGTCCATCGTCGATTTTCTGCGTCATCGGAGCCGGGGAAATTCCCTTCCTCGGACTCGACGAAAGGAGAGTGCCATGAAACGCTTGCTCTTCCTCTTCTTCTTCCTCGCTTTCCTCCTCCCCCTTCCGCTGGGGGCCTATGAGGTCGATGAACTCCATGAGAATGCGGTGATCGTTCCCGGGTTCTACGACGACGATCCCGAGGCGATCGGTCCCTTTCCGGTGCTGGAATGGATCGATGCCTACTACGCCTCCGGGGATACGGGACGTTGGAGCACGACGAGGAGTGTCGGGGGGACGACGGGGAGCGGGAGTCAACTCTGGCTCCTCCAGGTCGGAGGGAGCGCCATGACGACGACACAAGTCGCCGCCGATGTCGTCGTCGTTTCGTTTGCGGGTGACTTCAACGACGGATGGATGGAACTCTTCATCGATGGGGAACACTACGCCCGGGTCAACGATTACTCCGATCCCGGAGAGAATTGGGCGATCGGCGTGATGGGCCTCTCCGAAGGGCGGCATACGATCCTCGTCGAGGCCAGCGGCCTGAACGATGGCCAGTGTTGCGGACATGTCGCGATCCGGGGGGCTGCGAGCGCCGGTGCCCCCATCCCGATCCCCGAGTCGGTGGACCCCGAGAGCGGACCGACGAGTGGCGGAACCCCGATCACGATCGAGGGGATCGGCTTCCTCCCCGGCGCCACGGTGCTCGTGGGAGCGCTTCCCGCACGAGACGTCGTGGTCGAGGACTTCTACACGATCACGGCCGTCACCCCCCCCGCGATCCAGGCGGGTGTCTATGACATCACGGTCACGAATCCGGAGGGGGAAAGCGGCACCCTCCCCGAGGCATACACCTATGAGCAGGAGGGATGCGGCGCCGCCTCGATCACCGGAGAGAGCGGCTCTTTGGCACTCCTGCTCCTCCTTCTTCCCTGCCTCCCGCTCCTGCTGCCTTCCTCTCGTTTCCCCTCCATGTTCCGTGTCCGGCTGGAGGAGCGCTGAAGCGCTCGAACGTTTCCCATCCTGGAAGGCCAGATGCTCCGGCGCCATGCGGATTCCGCGAATCATGGGGATTCGAGATGCGATCGCCCCCGAGCGCCGGTTGCAATCGCAACGTGGAGCCGCTATCATGGAGGACACTGGAAGGGGCCGGGAAGGACCGGGGTGGGGGGAGACGTCTCCTCCGATCTGGCGGGAATGGCCGCGCCGGCGCAGAGATCCGCAGAACCGCAGGGGAAAGGGAACGTCTTGAAACGATCGAAGGACTATGGGGCGATCTTTCTCGATCTCTTCGAGACGATCGTGCTCTTCGACAGCGGTCAGCTTCCACCCCTTCGGGTCGATGGGCGGGAGATCCGTTCCACCCTCCCCTATCTCCATGACGTTCTGCGCCGTTCCCTGCCGCTGGAGGAACGCGCGCTGCTCCCCCCCCTCCCCCGCTTCGGGAGCGCGATGCTCGCGTTGCACGAGGAACTCTTCCAGCGCAAGCGGACCGATCTGCGGGAGATCCCTTCCACCGAGCGTTTCGCCCGGCTCCTCGACCGGCTCGGGATTCCCGACCGGAATGGCTTGAGCAGGCAACTGGCCGAGGAACATATCCGCCATCTCCTCTCCTGTACCCATT
>CAZTSL010000116.1:10725-14875 GCA_964616915.1 uncultured bacterium | reverse complement strand
TTCCTGCTGCGCAACCGGGAAAGCGGCCTCGTGGTTCTCCATCCGGAGGGGCTCGACGACGGGATCGACCTGTGGCTGATCGGCCGAAAGGGGCAATTCATCGGTCCGGCGCTGCGGATCGTGCGGGATTCCCTGCGGTGCGCGGCGCAGGGGATGGGAGGCCCCCCGGCGCAGACGTAGGCTCACCAGACGGGGAAGCGGAAGAGGAGCTTCCCCCCCCAGGAGATCCCTGCGGGTTCCTCCTCGCCACGCCAGGGAATCTCCGCCTCCAGGAGCAACACGATCCCCACGCGGGGGGAGAGGCGCAGCCCTGGAACGAAGACGTGACGCGAACGCCGGGCTCCCAGGGAGATGCCCTCCTTTGGCAGGACGATCTCGTAGGGGGTTCCCTCGAACCCCCGCCACGCGGCGGAGAGCCCGATCGTTCGACCCAGGGCCAACAGGGTCTCGACCTCGTAGAAAACCTCATCCCCCGGTTTGACCCCCGTCTCCTCCCGGGCATAGCGGTGCCGGTACCCCACGGTGGCGTCCAACGCCAGGGGGAGGAGGTCGAATCTCGTTCCGATCGCCTCGGAGATCGCAAGATCCCACTGCCCCTCGGCCAGAGGGAGGATATCCTTGGGGATCGCCAGGGAACCGGTCGGTGCCTTGACCGTGAGGATGCTGCTGAGGAGGAAGGGACGTTCGAGCCATCGGTACTTGATCCCGAAGACGACATCCCCGATCCGGATATCGCGGGCGTCTTGCGCCGCCGTCTGGAACCGCGCCGCATGGAGGGGAAGATCGACCCCGATGTCCACCTCCTCGGAGACCCCGTACCATACCTTCCCCGCGATCGTGAACAGATGAAGTTCCCCCCCATCGGCGTACTCCACGACCGTCCCCGGCGCGACCCCCTCGATGACGTTGCGCCCGATGAAGAAACTCCGCGTGTCGAGATAACGGACGTCGAAGGCCACCTCGGCACGCCCTTGGGGGAGCGTCGCGGCGTTGCCGAGCAGGAGGAGCGCCAGAAACGTCGGGAGCAGGGGGCTCATCCGGCGGAGGGGAGAGTTCCTGCTTCCTCGATCCTGGTTTCTCGTTTCTGCTTTTCGTCCCACAGCTTTCGAGTTTTCCACGGGCTGGAAGCCTCTCCTCCAAGTTTTCCACGGGCTGGAAGCCTCTCCTCCAAGTTTTCCACGGGCTGGAAGCCTCTCCGCCGAGTTCTCCAAAACCGAGAGATGACGTGAGAGAGGGTAGCATTTTCTTGTTCCTTTGCGTAGAGTAGGAGAGAACATTCTTTCCGCTGCACCCTGGGAAGGTTTCGGGGGAAGCCGTTCCTGTCGGCGGAAAATTCCGGAGAGCCCGACAGATCCGACAATGATGGAGGTAACGGTATCCATGAAGAGGAGAACGATCCTGATGTTCATTCTGGCCGTGGCGATGTGGGGTATGCCCTTGGGCGGCCATGCGGCCGGCCCGCGCCGAGTCGTGAAACCGGGGATCCACGTCGATCCCACGCTCGATCCCGTCACGAATGCGTGGCAGGTCTTCGAGCGGTACGCGGCGCGTTTCGAGCTTGCTCCCGGCGATCTGCGCCTCGATGTCGTACGCCGGGGGAAACGGAGTCATCACATCCGGTTCCAGCAGTACCATCGAGGGGTGCCCGTCTATCTGGCCTATCTCGCGATCCACTACGACGACGGAGGGGAGGTCGATCTCATCGAGAACCGGACGGTCTCCGGTCTCACGCTCGGCGTTTCGCCGGAGATCTCCCGGAAGGCGGCGCTCGATGCGGCTCGCGCGGCGATCGGTATCGTCCGGGAAGAACGTGGGACACCGGAAATCGGTCTCCTCGTCTATCCGCGAAAGGGGGACGACCGGCTCGTTTGGCGGGTCTCATGGCCCGTGCGCGAGCCCCTCGGTGACTGGATCGTCTTCGTCGATGCCCACAGCGGCGAGGTGATCGAGAAGTGGAACGAGATCTTCTACGACAGCGCCTTCGTCTACGACCCGAACGCGGTGCAGGATACCAACGACACGACCTTTCTCGACAACGGAAACGCCGACACCGATGCCCTCACGAATGCCCGCTCCGAGGTGACGCTCCTCGGCCTCACGGACAACGTGCTGGTCGGCCCCTACGTCGATCTCTGCGCCACCGGCATCGGGGGTGCGTACAAACCGGCCTGTCAGGCGGCCGATCCCGACGGCACCCCCCCCTACGTCTTCGATTTCACCCGCTCGCAGGATGCGTTCGAGGAAGCGGTCGTCTATTACGCGATCGATTCGGTCCAACGCTACATCCAGGAGACACTCGGCTTCGATAATGTCAACAACCGTGCGATCCCGGTGCATGCGCACTACTTTTCGGACGACAACTCCTTCTACAGCCCTGGCGACAAGGGCCTCCACTTCGGGGACGGGGGCGTCGATGATGCCGAGGATGCCGATGTGATCCTCCACGAGTACGGCCATGCGATCCAGGACGACCAGGTCCCGGGCTGGGGACCGGGGGGCGGCACGGAGCAGCGGGCCATGGGGGAGGGATTCGGCGACTTCCTGGCCGGGATGTTCTACCTCGACCATGGGAGTCCCGATTATCAGCAGACCGATGACAAGTGGGCCGCGATCGCAGACTGGGACGCCGTCTCCTACGGAACCACGGTTCGGGGCACCAAGGCGCTGCGCTGGATCGACGGCACGAACGAGCGTACGGGAGCGGATATCGGGGCCTATCCCGGAACGCCGAGCGAGGAACACGACGATGGCCGCTACTGGTCGGCGGCGCTCAGTTGCCTCTACCAGGAGGTGGGACGCGACGCCGTGCTCGAGATGCTCCTCGAGAGCCACTTCTTCCTCACCCCCGATTCGAGCGATCAGGCCTTCGAGGATGCGGTCGATGCCCTGATCCTGGCCGACGAAAACCTCAACGGGGGGGTGAACCGCCAGGCGATCGTCTCCTGTGCCACCGCCCGCAACCTGATCGAATGTCTCACCCCCGAGAATCCCGACTTCCTCCACCCTGCCGGGGGTGAGGTCTTCGCGCCGGGGGAGACGATCACGATCCAATGGAACGCGACCTCCGATACGGCGACCTATGCGATCGATTTCAATGCCACCTGTCTTCCGATCCTTTCCGACGATCTCGAATCGGGGACGGAGAACTGGCAGGTCTCCCACGGTGCCGGCAACGAGGACTGGAACCTCGTCACCACCGACGCCCACTCCCCG
Source organism: uncultured bacterium (assembly GCA_964616915.1). Taxonomy (GTDB): domain Bacteria; phylum Myxococcota_A; class CAZTSL01; order CAZTSL01; family CAZTSL01; genus CAZTSL01. The sequence continues at coordinate 11,662 of CAZTSL010000116.1, read as the reverse complement.
GAGCATTCCTGGTTCGCGCAGGATGTTTCGACGATCACGGACCAGTATCTCGATTTCGGTCCCTTCCTCGTCCCGGAGGGCGCCTGGTTCGGTTTCCATCACCGCTACGCCCTCGAGAGTCCGTATGACGGCGGTGTGATCGAGATCAGCGTCGATGGGGCGCCCTTTGCGGATGCGGCGTCCCGGATCCGTTCGAACGGATATACGCACCAGATCTCGACGAACTATGGGAGTCCGATCGGGGGGCGGCGGGCCTTCTCCGGTTCGAGCGGCGGCTTCGTCGAGACCGTGCTCGATCTCTCCGACCTGGCCGGAAGCGAGATCGTGGTCCGCTTCCGTCTCGCGACCGACTCGAGCGTCTCCGCAGAGGGTTGGTACGTCGATGATATCGCGGTGGGAACCGGAAGCTGGCAATCCGTGGTCGAGGCCACGGAACCGGGGGCCTCGAGCCTGAGCTGGACGCTCCCCGCGATCGAGACCGATGCCGCCTGTTTCCGGATCCGGGCCACGGATCAGGGGTGTCCGGCACCCGACTTCACGAAAAGCGGCCTCTTTGCGATCATGACGGACGACGGCACCGACTCCGACGGCGATGGGGTTCCCGACCTCTTCGACAACTGCCCCGAGGTCTCGAATTCCGACCAGGCCGACGGCGACAGCGATGGGGTCGGCGACGCCTGCGACAACTGCCCCGAGGTGGCCAACGCCGGGCAGGGCAATGACGATGGGGACGATTACGGCGACGCCTGTGACAACTGCCCCGAGATCTTCAACAACACCCAGGCCGACGGCGACGGCGACGGCGCAGGGGATGCCTGCGACAACTGCCTGGGAATCTCCAACCCTGACCAGGCGGACACCGACGGCGAAGGGCTGGGGGATGCCTGCGACAACTGCCCCGAGGTGGCCAACGACGATCAGGCCGACGGCGACGACG
>CAZTSL010000116.1:0-10625 GCA_964616915.1 uncultured bacterium | reverse complement strand
GCCTGCGACAACTGCCCCGAGGTGGCCAACGACGATCAGGCCGACGGCGACGACGATGGGGTCGGCGATACCTGCGACAATTGTCTGGAGGTTCCCAACCCCGATCAAGTCGATGGGGATGCCGACGGGGTCGGAGCGGCCTGTGACGCCAACGACGCCTGTGCCGCGATCTCCTCGCTCACTCCGGCGCTTCGAGAAGGATCGATGCGGGCCCTTGCCCTCCTCTCCCTCCTCTTTTCCGGCCTCTTCCTCCGACTCCGGAGGCGTTCCGGATCGTGACCGCGATCCCTCTGTGGAGCATTTCCCCTCGTTCCCCGGGAGAAGAGGATCTTTCCCTCCCCCGGGGGATGAGGGATCACCTCGACCATCCATCTCGTGGAGGATTTCAGCGTATGTCGAATATGTCGAAAAAGCTCGTCTTGCTCTCGCTCTTCATCCTGCTTGGTAGCGTCTCCCTTGCGGACGCTGCGCCTCGGAAACTCCTCGATCCGGGCATCCGGGTCGATCCCACGAGAAGCCCCGTCGCGAATGCCCGACAGGTGCTCCTCGAACTCCGCGACCGCCTCGGCATCGAGATCGATGATCTCCACCTCGATGTCGTACGGCGGGGAAAAACGGGTCATCATGTCCGTTTCCTCCAGCACTACCGGGGGATTCCCGTCTGGGAGGGATACGTCGCGGTCCACACGAACGATCAGGGGAGGGTCCAACTCGTCGAGAACCGTTGGGTCTCGGGACTCGATCTTCCGGTGGTTCCCCGGATCTCCGCGGCGGAGGCGATCGAGATCGCCCGGCGGACGATCGCCCTTCGGCGTACCCGGGGTGAGATTCGGACCCGTCTCCTCATCGATCCCGGCCCCCCGAGTCCCGCGCTCGTCTGGGAGGTCTGGATCCCCGCGCTCGACCCGCTCGGTGACTGGCGGATCTTCGTCGATGCCGTGCAAGGAGCGCCCCGTACGAAGTGGAATGAACTCTTCTTCGATTCGGGGTATGTGTACAATCCGAGCGCACTTCAGGATACGGGGAACACCGCGCTGCGGGACAACAACAATGCCGATACGCCGGAGTTGACCGCGGCGCGTTCCCTCGTGACCCTTTCCGGGCTGACGGACAACGTCCTGGTCGGCCCCTACGTCGATCTCTGCGCCACCGGAATCGGGGGTGCGTACAAGCCGGCCTGCCAGGCGGCCGATCCCGACGGCACCCCCCCCTACGACTTCGACTTCACCCGTTCCGACGATCGCTTCGAGGAGGTCGTCGTCTATCACGCGGTCGATCGACTCCAGCGCTACATCCAGGAAACCCTCGGCTTCGACAACGTCAACAACCGATCGATTCCGGCGCACGCCCACTATTTCAGCTCCCAGAACGCCTTCTACAGCCGGGACGACAAGGGGATCCACTTCGGTGACGGTGGGGTGGACACCGGGGAGGATGCCGACGTCGTCATCCACGAGTATGGCCATGCGATTCACGACAACCAGGTGCCAGGATGGGGCCCCGGTTCCACCACGGAACAACGGGCGATGGGGGAAGGTTTCGGGGACTTCCTCGCCGGAATGTTCTACCGGGACAAGGGCGATCCCGACTATCTCGAGACGGACGATCACTGGGCCGCGATCGCCGACTGGTGGGCCACGGCGTTCCAGCCCTCGATGGTGCGGGGAACCTTTGCGCTCCGCTGGATCGATGGGACGGACGAAAGGACGGGTGCGGATATCGGCGCCTATCCCGGTTCTCCCACGGAAGTCCATGCCGATGGACGCTACTGGGCTGCCGCGCTGACCTGCATGTACCTGGCGATGGGACGCGAGACGATCCTGACCACGTTGCTCGAGAGCCACTTCTTTCTCACCCCCGATTCGAGCCTCGAAGCGTTCGAGAATGGCGTGGAGGCGCTCGTGCTCGCCGACGAGAACCTCAACGGGGGGGCAAACCGGCAGACGATCATCGACTGTGCGGTCGCTCGCAACCTGACGACCTGCGTGCCCCCGGCGAATCCCCCCTTCACTTTCCCCGCCGGTGGAGAGGTCTTCGAGCCGGGGGAGACGATTACGATCACCTGGGATGAGGGCGCCGTTACACCTTCCGCGACCTATGCGATCGATTTTTCGGCGGCCTGTTCCCCCACCTTCCTCGACGACATGGAAGGGGGGACGGGGAACTGGAGCGTCTCCCACGGTGCGGGGACGGTCGATTGGAGTCTGGGGACGACGAACCCGCGCAGCGGAGAACATGCCTGGTTCGCGCAGGATATCGGCACCATCTCCGATCAGTACCTCGATCTTGCCCCCTTCACCGTACCTGCCGGCGCGGAACTCGTCGTCCATCACGACTACACGACGGAGTCCACCTACGACGGCGGTGTGATCGAGTTCAGCGTGGATGGTGGTGCCTTCGCCGATGCCGGGGACTTCATCACCCGGAATGGATATACCACGACGATCTCGAGGAACTTCCAGAGTCCGATCGGGGGACGGCGTGCCTTTACGGGGAGCAGCGGCGGCTACCAGGAGACCCGTCTCGATCTCTCCACCCTCGCCGGTCACGAACTCACCGTCCGCTTCCGCTTCGCGACCGATTCGAGTGTCTCGAGCGTGGGGTGGTACATCGACGACGTCGAGATCACGGAGAGCAACTGGCAAACGGTCACGGAGGCCACCGATCCCGGCGCCGTGAGTTTCACCTGGCAGCTCCCCAATCTCCAGAGCATCGATGCCTGCTTCCGGCTGCGCGCCAGCGAGGAGGGGTGCAGCAACGAGGACGCCGTGAGAAGCGAGATCTTCAGCATCTTCCCCTCCTCCGGAGAGGATACCGACGGCGACGGCGTCGTCGATGTCGTGGACAACTGCCCCGATACCCCGAATTCCGACCAGGCCGACGCCGACCGTGACCGGGTAGGGGATCTCTGCGACAACTGCCCCGATACCCCGAATCCCGATCAGGGGGACGCCGACGCCGACGACCTCGGGGATACCTGCGACAACTGCCCCGAAGCGGCCAACGCCGACCAGGCGGACGGGGACGCCGACGGCGCGGGGGACGCCTGCGACAACTGCCTCGATACCCCGAATCCGAGTCAGGGGAACGCCGACGGCGACGACCTCGGGGATGCCTGCGACAACTGCCCCGAAGCGGCCAACGCCGACCAGGCGGACGGGGATGCCGACGGCGCAGGGGACGCCTGTGACAACTGCCCCGAAGCGGCCAACGCCGACCAGGAGGACGCCGACGGCGACGACCTCGGGGATGCCTGCGACAACTGCCCGGGGGCGGAGAATCCGGATCAGGCCGACGGGGATACCGACGGCGCGGGGGACGCCTGTGACAACTGCCCCGAGGATCCCAACGCCGAGCAGGGGAACGCCGACGGCGACGATTTTGGAGACACCTGCGACAACTGCCCCGAGGTCTTCAACAACGACCAGGTCGATTCCGACGGGGACGGGATCGGTTCCGCCTGTGATGCCAACGACACCTGTGCTGCGATCTCCCGACTGACCCCGGCCGGACGGACTGGCACCCTCTTTGGCCTCCTCCTCCTGCCGATCACCCTCCTGGCCGTGCTGCGCCGCAGGCACGCCTCCCAAGGGTAACACGCCGGTGTGGGAGAGCCTTCGGTTGCAGCGGCGGGTTGCAGCGGACCGTCCGCTGCAACCCGTTGTTGGTCATCCTCGCGGTTCCCAACGCCGGTTTGCTACGAGACGATTTCCTCCACCGAGCGAGCGACGACGTAGCGTGCGGGAGACTCCCGGACTTCCAGGGCGCTGTAGCGCTCGGTCGCCACGACGGTGAGGATGTTGACTTCGAAGCCGCGCAGACGCCGGCCCTCCTGGTTCACGCAGCTACCGTTCCCCACCCGGCACCCGAAGCTCCATGAACTCGTCCCCCTTTGCCACCCGGATCTCGCCGACGCGGCAGTCCCGGTAGGCGCAGGGCCTCTTCCATGGACGGCTCCTCCACCAGCAGTTCCAGCCGGCTCATGCCCCTTCCTCCCCGGCAAGGGGGTCACCCACTTCGAAATGACCCTCCATCCACAGATCGCCCAGTGAGGCTCCTTCCGCGAGGAATTCCCTGATGCCGGGCATATCCGCCACCCGTTTCGCCCGGGTGTAGCCGTCGGCGTCCCGATAGAGCACCCGTACCTGCTCCGGCTGCAACCGGTCGATGAAGAACGGGGAGTGGGTGGTGACGATGAGCTGGGTGCGTTCGGATGCCATGTCGCACTCTTCGGCCAGTTCCGGCAGGAGTCGGGGGTGGAGATCGTTCTCTGGCTCTTCGATACCGATCAATTGGGGGGGGTAGGATCGTAGAGCAGCGTCAGGTAAGCGAGCATCTTCAGCGTGCCGTCCGACGCAAAACGGGCCAGAATCGGGGTTGAAAAAGGCGCGTCTTTCACCTGCAAGAGCAGTCGGCCGTCGTCCAGGGGCCTCGAGGTCACCTTCTCGATGCGGGGGATGCGGCGTCGCAAGGTCTCGAAGATCTGGCCTCGCCGATCCCAGGCCTTACGCAGGCCTTCGCCGAAACATTCGGACAAAAAGGCGAACACGTCGAAGACCGTGGACTTGCCGCTGCCGTTGGGTCCGAGCAGCACGGTGAGCGGCGTCATATGATCCAGACGCACGTTCCGCAGCGCGCGGTAGTTCTTGACAGACAGGCTTTCCACCCGGGGCGGTTCCAATAACTGGGTCATCACAGGTTCCTTATGTTGGCGATGCCGTGCTGCTCGAGGATGTCCGCGAGGTTGGTCTTGGCCACGTCGTCGGCAAAGGCGGAATCCCGGAAGACGCAGGTGGTGTCGCCGGCCGGAGCCAACGCGGTTCGCCACTCCACGATGGCCATCGCCAGCGGCTCCACCTCCTCGCGCCCGATTCGCTCCGACAAGCAGGCCATCAACACCCCACCCCCGACCGAATAAACCGTGTGCGCCTTCCCCGTTGCCTCCGCACTACGGACTTCTTTCTCCTGAATCGGCACACAGAGATCGAGGCCGAGCTTGAGCAGCAGCTCATAGAGGACGTCCTGCTCGGTCCGGCCGGGTACGATGTGCTCCATGTGCTCCAGCAGCGCCCCCTCCAGGTCCGCCGGGTGCGGATCCCAGGCGCGGAGGTTGCTGGAGTCGAGCTTGAAGACCCGGAAGCCGGTGTCGCCGGCAAACATGGGGTTCTCCTCCTTGATCTTCTTCCCCGCCCGGCGCAGGCGCTCCTTGGTCAGCTCCGCAATGGTGCGCGGCTTGCCGAGCTTGTCGCAGAACTCGGCGGCGACCTTCTGGTCTCTGTTCGCCGGATCGAGGGGCTCGGGAAGCTGGACGAGGATGTAGCGGCGGGTGCCACCATCAGCGGCATTTTGGGCCATCACGGCGTGGCCGGTGGTGCCGGAACCTCGGAGCGTCCCGGGCGACGGATCGGCCCCCCACTCCGCAATCGCCACGAAGCTACGTGCCCCGGCGAGGACGGCGCACAGAGATATGGCCAGGATACTCTCGATGCTGTGGCGGAGGCCGCGACGCTTGCGGGTGTCCGGGAACCCTTCGAGGATCTCGAACAACCCGCCCTCTCCGTACAACGGAAGACGGTCGAGGTCCACGACCATGAAACCCTCCTTGTGGGTGCCCATGCGTAGCACCCTGAAAAGCTGTCTCTGGAAGTCGCGCGCCAACGGGTACAGCCGGATGGACTTGGGCCGGCCAGGGCGTCGCGCCCACGGCAGGATGAGGAAACGTGCGTCGTTGACGAGCAGGGCGCGCTCCTCATCCTCCAGATTATGCCACGACGTGGACAGCGGCCCCAGATCGTGCCACGACGTGGATAGCGGCGTCGGTTCCCCGCCGATCTCACCGGATGCCTGGAGGATTCACGACTTTGCCGGGGCCCTGCGACTTTGCCGGGCCCTGCTTGACAGACGTAACCTCCTCGTGGTATTTAGGAAAAACCTACCGACGTTTTATAAATGTTGACGTGGGGAAGGTTGGGTTATAGGGTGAAGTTTGCGGAGGTTTCAATGGGTATCGTCACCGCGGTTCGACGAGATCTAGAAGGCTGGATAGAGCAAGTGGGTGAGACCTGTTCGTCTGTTTCTGTTGGGGAGGAGGAAGTGGTACGAACACTTCGGGAGGAACTCGACGAGGCTGTTGCCGACCCTCGCATTCGAATCGTCGTATGCGGGGAATGGAACACTGGGAAGAGTAGCCTCATCAATGCCTTGTTGGGTCAACCCAATCTGCTCCCGGTGAATGTCAATCCCTGCTCGAGTTACATCACGGTCGTCGAAAACGTCCCGCAAGCCACTTACCACGTCCGCCGCCACGGGAATGATGAGGCTCTGACTCATGAGCAGTTTCTCCGTTTGACCGCGGCGCAGGAGGGAGACCCCGACATCGAGTTTCTCCGGGTCGGGTCTCCGGACCTCTGGCCGGGTGAGGAAGTGGTCCTCGTGGACACGCCTGGTCTGGAGGACTTGGATCACACTCGGGCCGAGTTGACCCTGGGATACCTTCCTTCCGCGGATGTCGTAGTCCTGGTCCTGGCTGCACCGACAGGTCCCCGTGGTACGGAACGGGTCTTTGTCCGTAACCACCTGACGAGCAGGGAGATCCGGAGGGTCATCGTGGCTTTGAACAAGATTGACCTGTTGAACGAGTCCTCGGACGTCGGGCGTATTGTACAGCACACCCGGCGGACCCTGACGGACGTCTTGCCGGATGCGCCCATTGTTCCGGTCAGTGCCCGTGGATCCATGACAGAATGGGGTGACGAAAGCGAGTTCGCGCGCGACGGAGGGGTCGGTACGTTGAAGGCGGAGATATTGAAGGTGGTGCGACGGGAACGTATCCCGATCCTCCGGAAGCGCTTCGCACTGCCGGCGCGTCGGTGGCTCGCTGAAATCTTTCTTCGCATTCAGGCGGAGGAGGCGGGACTCGCGCTGACGCTCGTCGAGGCGGAGGAGGCGGTCCAGAACCACCGCAAGCAGGCGGCCGAGGTCCTTGCGAGAGCGGAGGAACAGTTCGACGCCGCCAGGACCCGCATCCGGGCCGGTCTCCGGGGCTGGCTCGACGGGGTCCCGGAACGACTGGAGGCGATGGTCCAATCCCTCCTCGATGAGGTCGAGGCGTTGCCGGACATGAGCGCGGTCCGCGCCTTCGTCGATGACCGCGTGCTGGACCGACGGGTCGCCATGGAATTTCGCAAGATCTGTCAGGAGTTCGAGGCGGAGATGATGAGAACGGCCCAGAGAGTGAGCGAGGAGATTCTCGGCAACGGCCTTCAGGCTCCGTCGGCGCCTGACGTGCGAGTGGCCGTCCCCGAAGTCCAGTCGGTCCTACGGCGCCTACCGGAGTTCGTCTTTCACGTTGCCGAGGCACTCTTGTTGAATCCGGTGGTGCCGGGCGGCATCATCACGGCCCTCCTCACGCGGCTCGGCCTGGAGAAGATCCTGAAAGGGATTCCGATCCTGCGCTCACTCCTCCCAGCGAACTTCTTGAAGGCTCAGCTTGTGAGCGCAGTTCGCAGCTCTCTCGCTGAAGTCCCAGAACAGGCGGAGCGCGCCCTCCGCGAGGCCGCTGACCAGTGGATGAAGGATGTGTTCACGCAGGTTCGGGCGCAGTTGGACCGACAGGTGGCCGCGGTGGAGGCCGGCCTGGAGGACGCGCGCATCGCACGCTCACGTGAGTGGGCGCATGTGGAATCCCGAAAGGCCGAACTGGCCAGAGTTGGGAAGGAGTTGGAGCGGATCGCTGGAAGCCTCGAATCTCTGGTTTCTTGAGGAGGAGAGCGAAGATGGCGAACAAAACGGAAGACTTCGCTCAAGCGAAACAGAGGATTTTCGATCTGGCCCAACGTCTCGATTCCGAGTTGAGCGATGAGCGACGAGAGCAACGAAAAAATGCCATCCGTGCGCTCGAAGAAAACCAGTTCAACGTGGCGGTCGTCGGACAGATAAAGGCCGGAAAGTCCACATTTTTGAATGCCATGTTCGAGCGACCGGAATTCCTTCCCGTGGATGTCAATCCGTGGACCGCTGTGATCACTCGAATACACTTCGGGAAACCGGGGGGACCGGAGAACGGTGCCACCTTCCGGTTCTTCTCAAAGGAGGAGTGGCGTGAACTGGTGGAGGTTGGCGAGAATCGTAAGCACCGGGCGCAACTTGAGAAGGTTGCGGAAAAGGAGACACTCGCAGTTCACCCTAAAAAACGCGATGAAACTACAGGGGAGCTGGAGAGGGAACGCGAAAAGCTGGAGAAACGGGCCCGTGCAAGGCTCGGGACGAAGCTGGAGGTCCTTCTCGGCAGGGAACATCCCTACAAATCCCTGGACGGCCGGCTGCTGAAACAATATCTGTGCACGGGGGACGCCCCGGACACGTCTGATTCAGAAAATTCCGACGCGGGCCGTTATTCCGATATCACGCGAGAGGCCGATATCTTCCTGCCGATGGAGCCGTTTACGGAGTACACGGTTTTCGTGGATACTCCGGGAACCAACGATCCGTTCCAGCTCCGCTCGGACATCACCCTTGAGTACCTGAACGAGGCCCATGCCTTCGTCTTGGTGTTTTCGGCGCATCAAGCCCTGACGGGCCACGATCAGGAACTTCTAGAGCGGCTCCTTCACACGCTTCACAAGGACCGGCTGATGGTATTCGTCAATCAGATGGACAGACTGAATGACCCCATCCGCGAGATACCGCGGGTTCTAGATCGGGTAAGGGGGGAGATCGGCAGGGCTTTCCCGGAGTTCACGATTCCGGTGGTTTCCGGTTCCGCCTGGTGGGCGGAACGGGCTCTGGCTCGTGATGAGAGACTGAAAGGTTGGTTGTTTGACGACAAGTTCGTTTCGTGGGGTCTGCATCACAAATGCTTCACCGAAGAGGATATCGAGCGATGGAAGGCCAAACCAGACGAATACTGGTCTGAAATCGTTGAGGCCACCGTGAGAGCATCGGGTATCCCCCAAGTCCGCGAGGTGATCGAGCGTATCCTCCTGAAAGAACGTGGCTACAAACTTCTCGAGGAGGCGGTGAACGCACTCGCGAACATCGCCGAATCCGCCGCGGAGGAGAGAGCGCAGCAAGCCTCGGCCCGGGACGGCATGATTGAGAAGATACGGCAAGGAGCAGAGGAGGCGGAAAAAGAGAAAGCCAAAATTAAAGAGGAAATTGAAAAATTGGAATTCCGCAAGGACGCCTTGCAGGAGATGATTCGCAAAACCGAGGATGGATTGTCGAAGTGTGTCGAGGAGTTATGCAGAAATTTGAAGGATACTGTGTCCCAAAAACTCCGCAAGTTCGCGAACCAGGAGGCGAGAAAACTCCGGGAGAAGGGGATCAGCATCTTCGACGATCGTGAGTGGTCAGCGGACATGAACTCGCTTCGAGGCGAGATGGCCCGAGCCTTTCGAGAGAAGTACGAGCAGATCCGGAAAGAGTTTCAGCAAAAGCAAAAGTATTTCGAGATGAAGGCACGACTGGAACTCCAGAAAGTAGGCTTCGACTCCGCGTCGTCCCCTGAACTGGTCCAAGTGCAGGATATAGACCCAGATCCATCTTTGACGGAGCTGGCCCGAAATGTGAACGTCGACCTCGGCGGATGGTGGACCAGGCTTTGGTCCGGTGAGAAAGAGGCCAGAAAGAAGTCATACGAACTGGAAGAGAAGTTGAAGGAGGCATTCGAACCGGTGGTCCGTGGCCTCGTGAGCAGAACCGAAGGAGCGCTTCGCAAGGCTTGTGAACAGTTCATACGCTTGCTGGACCTGGTGATCCATGATGCTGTGAACCGACTGGAAGAAGAGTTGAAGGCTCGCGAGCATCGACTGATTCAGCTCCTCAAGGCCACCGACGCCGCTTCGTTGGAAAAAGAAATTTCAAAGATTGAAGCCGAGGCTCAAGATCTGCGGAGCAAAGCGAAAGTGTTGCGGGATATCGGCCGCCAACTTAGAAACGTTGTGTAGGAGAACATCGCACGAACGTCCTTGAGCCCAAATTTTCCGCGCAGCTAGCTTCAGGCTCACCGGTTTTCACGGTGATCGTGGAGATGAAGGCTGGGGACTGGTGAATGTTCTCTTCCACGAAGCAGACCTCCTACCACTCGATGAAAATCCCAAGACGGCGGTGCAGACGTTGGTTCGTTTCGGCACCGGGCCCTCCGTGCGGGCCATCGTCCGAATGGCTCAACGGAGTCGGTCCCATGGACAGAGCAGGGTCATTTTATCGGTGAACTCATGGCTCCATATTGCCGGTGCTGTGGCAAGAGGTTGCACGAAAGAGATCCCGAGCCTCAACGGCATCAGGTCGTCGAGATTCCGGAGATCAGAGCACGGGTGACGGAGTTTCAGCGCCACAGGCTACTATGTTCCCTCTGTCATCATATCAACGAGCCGCCTCCGTTTCCCGCGGAGGCCCGGAGCGTCTTCGGCCCCGCCTTCAAGCACTGCTCTCTCTACTCAATGGCAGCTACAGGGTGAGCATTCGGCAGATTCAGGTCTTTTTGCGAGATCTCTTCGGTGTTGAGATCTCCTGTGGCCAGATCAGGCTCGCTGGAAGCCTCGAATCCCTGGTTTCTTGAGGAGGAGAACGAAGATGGCGAACAAAACGGAAGACTTCGCTCAAGCGAAACAGAGGATTTTCGA
>CAZTSL010000115.1:0-14951 GCA_964616915.1 uncultured bacterium | reverse complement strand
CGTCTCCGAGGACCCCAACTGCGACGGAACGTGCAATCTGTAGGGAGCGCTGAAAAGATCCCACCTACCGGCTCTCCGCGATTTCGCGGGCCGAGGGGTGATCCCTCCCCCCACCAGGAGCGTGGGGTGGGGGATCACCCACCGCTTCATCGCAAGAAAGAGCGGACGGATGGTGATCTTCTGCCCGGTCGTGTGGATCAGTGCGGGAAGGAGCACACGCACGCCGCCAGACGGCCCTCACCTCAGAAGCCCCACACCGATGAGGATCGAAACAACGAACATGACGACGGCGAGAATATCTCCGGTCGTCTTTCGATCTCTCCTCATCTCTTCGGAAAGGTCTGGATCGGAGAGGGAGGGGAGGAAGGCGAGAACGATGCAACCGAGCAAGGAGCCACCAAGCATCCAAAGAATGACATTGTAGCCCTTACGGTGTGCCATCGATGCTGCGAGAAGCATGAACAGAATGGTGATGATGATACCGACGACATCCATCGCTTTCCCTCACGAACTTTCCTCGCGGATATGCGAGGTGTCCTAAGTCCACTTCTGAATCTTCTGCTCTTTTCTCCTTACTCAATTATCGTGCCATCATCAGGAGTATTTCCCCTTCCTGATGCGCTTCCTTGGGGATCATGGGGAAAGGGAAAAAAGAGATCGTTGGATTTCAATACGTTTTCCTCTCGTTCTCCTGGAAGGCGTCGGGAGAGCGCGGAGGGGAAGCGTCTGAGAGAAGGGGGGATGGCAGATCGGGCGGGGAGGAAGATGAAAGGTATGTTGTAGGAACATGAAATCCGATGGAAATCCAGGTGTTGTGCCATCCTTCACCGGAAGGGGGAGAGGAGCGGGAAAGGTTTTCCCCATGAAATGGGAAAAGTGAAAGATGAAAGGAAAATTTCATCTCCCTGCTGCCTCTGCAATGGAGGACAGAGAGAATTCCGAACCTGCGATTTGGTCGGGTTCGGTAGACCAGGATCTATCGTCTTGCCGGCATTGCGCACCGGAAGCCGACCGCGGGGTGCCGGAAGGTGGGGGATTCGAAGAAACGGAAGGCGGCGAGGAGTTCGTTCGACGTGTTGCACCAGCTTCCGCCACGGAAGACCCGTTCCTCGAGCGTATCGGGGGCCTCGGGATCCTTGGAGGGCGCGGAGGCATAGAAGTCGCGGCGGTAGCCGTCGGCGACCCATTCGGCGACGTTGCCCGCCATGTCGAAGAGCCCCTCCGGGGTTGGGGGGAAGCTCCCCACGGGGGCGGTCGTGGGGAAACCGTCGTCGTATCCGGGAATCACGGGGGCGGCATCGAGGATCTCCCGGAGGGAATGGTCCGCGAAGTTGCCCATCGGTGACGTTCCCCCTTCCGGGAGGGTGTCGCCCCAGGGGAAACGCCTCCCCTCCCCCCCTCGCGCCGCGAACTCCCATTGCGCCTCGGTCGGGAGACGCCCCCCGATCCAGGCGCAGAAGGCGCGGGCCTGTGTCCAATCGACACAGTTGATCGGGTGATGGCGTCGTTCGTAGCGGTGGGCATTGCAGTGACGTCCCTCTCCGGCCGGGGAGCAGAAGCCGTCCGTCACGCAGGCCTCGTATTCCTCCACCGTGACCTCGGTGGCATCGAGCCAGAAAGGGGAGAGTTCGACCCGGCGGACCGGTTGCGCGTCCTCTCCCGCTTCCGGGCTGCCGCGGGGAAAGGTTCCCCCTGCGAAGCGTCGCATTCCCCGGCCGGCGGGATCGTAGACGAAGACGCGAAGCACCGCTTCCTCCATCCCCGCGCCATTCTCCGCCCGAAGCCGGAAGGTCTGGCTCTCTTGCGGCGCCGGGAGGGTCACCTCCCCCCGCCCCTCGGAGCGTTCGCCGACCTTCGGATCGATCCGGATGCGACGGGCGAAACGGACGTCCCAGCGCAGCGTGAGCTGCGCGGCCCCACCCAGAGGATACGCATCCGGCTCCGCGACGAATGCCGCGATGCGGGGAGGAACGCCGAAGAGCCTCCCGAGATACCGGAAGGCGATGCTCGCCATTCCCCCACGAAGCGGAATCAGGAGGAGCATCACGAGGAGGGGGAGGAGGCGCCGGAACCACCGAAGGGGTGGGGAAGCGACGATTTCGGTCGGTACCGCCCGTTCCGTGGGGAGGAGCGACGCTCCCTCCCGCCGATCGGTGGGAAGCCCCTCGATCGCTTCCACACCGACCTGGGAGTCGGGACGCAGGCTCAGATCGTAGGATGTCCCATCCTCTGCGGAAGCGCCCTCGTCTTCGTAGCGGGTCGTCTCCTCGGGAGCCGGAGAGATCGTAGGGGGGAAGAAGGGCTCCGAAACCCCGATCGTCCCGGCCCGGAGTTCCTCCCGGAGTGCGTCGATCGCGGCACCCAGTTCCTCCATCGTCTGGAAACGGTCGGCGGGATCCTTCTCGAGGCAGCGGAGGATGATCGTCTCCAATTGGGAGGGGAGATCGGGGCGATAGTACGACGGGGGGAGCGGCGGACGGGTCACGTGGCTCAGGATCGCCTCGGTCAGGCTCATCGTCGGGAAGGGGAGCATCCCGGTGACGACCTGGTAGAGGACCACCCCGAGCGAGTAGATGTCGCTTCGTCCATCGATCTTCTTCTCCGCCTTGCACTGTTCCGGGGACATGTAGGCCGGGGTTCCAATCGGAACGCCGGAAATCGTCTGGACGCCTCCCCGCTCGAGACGCGCCACGCCGAAGTCGGAGATCTTGAGCGTATAGCGCTCCTCCTCCGGCAGATCACCCTCTCTACGATGGAGCAAGAGGTTGTCCGGTTTGATGTCACGATGGACGATCCGGCCATGCACGCTGCTGCCGTGCGTATGGGCGTAGCCGAGTGCATCGGCGGCCTGGCGCACGAGGGAGAGCGCGGTCAGGAGGGAGATCGCCCTGCCCCCCTTCTGCGCCTCGATCAGCGTGCGGAGCGAACCGCCCCGGATCAGTTCCATGACGAGGAAGAGGTAGCCCTCCTCCTCCCCGAATTCGTAGATCTCGACGATATTGGGATGGGCCAGATCGCTGGCGCTGCGCGCCTCCCGGATGAAGCGGGCGTGGTTCTCCGGCTGGGCGGCGATGTGGGGGAACATGACCTTGATCGCAGCCTCTCGGGCGAGATAGCGGTGGCGCGCTTCGTAGACGACCGCATATCCCCCCTGGCCGAGCTTGCGGACGATCTGGTAACTCCCGAAAGTTTTCCCGGTCAGGTCGATCATCGCCCCCCTCGTCTCTCTTGCTGGGGATCCCCCCCCTCCCTCTCCCGGTGTCGGAATGAAAAGCTCCCCCCTGCCGGCAAGGAGGCGTTCGTTTTACGCATCGATGCCGTGTTTTTCGATCCGGTAGCGCAGCGTGGCACGGCTGAGCCCCAGGAGTCTGGCGGCCTGCGACTTGTTGTAGCGGCAGCGCTCCAGGGCCTGAAGGACGAGGCTGCGTTCGAGGGCTTCGAGATTGACCCCCCCCTCGGGGAGCCGGAAGGGGATCTCCGCATCGGGAGGGGGCGCCACCTGTCGGCGTTTCGCCGGTGGCTCGAAGGGGAGATGCTCGGGGAGGATCGTATCCCCCTGCGCAAGGATGATCGCCCGTTCGATCGCGTTCTCCAACTCCCGGATGTTTCCGGGCCAGGGGTGTTCGCGAAGCATCTCCTGCGCCCCCTCCGAGATCCTGGGGAGCTTCTTCCCCATCTCCCGGGCGAAACGCTCGAGGAAGTGCTGCGCCAGGAGGAGGATGTCCTCTTTCCGCTCCCGCAGGGGGGGGAGGTGGACCGGAAAGACGTTGATACGATAGTAGAGATCCTGACGGAAGGAACCTTCTTGCACCAGTTTGGCGAGATCCCTGTTCGTGGCTGCGATGATCCGTACATCGGTGCGCACCGGCTCGACCCCCCCCACCCGTTCGAACTCCTGGTCCTGAAGGACCCGAAGGAGTTTGACTTGGAGGGGCATGGGCATCTCCCCGATCTCGTCGAGGAAGAAGGTCCCCTGGTGGGCCACCTCGAATTTTCCCGGTTTTCGCTGGACTGCACCGGTGAAGGCGCCCCGTTCATGTCCGAAGAGTTCGCTCTCGAGGAGATGTTCCGGGATCGCGGCACAGTTGACCGCCACGAAGCGCCTCGCGCGACGGGAGCTGTTGTAGTGGATCGCTCGGGCCAGGAGTTCCTTTCCCGTCCCCGACTCCCCCGTGATGAGCACGGTGGTGTCGGTCTTTGCGACCTCCCCCGCCAGGGAGAGCGTCTTGACGATCTCCTTCGATTTTCCGACGATCTTGTTGAAGTCGTATTTTGCCTCGATCTCCTGGCGGAGGTATTCATTCTCGGAACGGAGGGCGGAGATCTCGAGATGTCGCCCGATCTTCTCCTGGATCTCTTCGATCATCGAGGTCTGGCCCTTGACGATGTAGTCCCCGGCGCCCGCCTTCATCATCTCGACCGCGCTCTCCACGGAGCCGAAGGCGGTGAGGATGATCACGGGACAGGAGGGATCCCGCGCCTTGATCTCCTTGAGCAGGGTCATTCCGTCCATCTCCGGCATCCTGACATCGGTGAGGACGAGATCGAAGAATTCCGTCTCGAAGCGTTCGAGGGCCTCCCGGCCGTTGGCTGCGGGGACGACGTCGGTGATGTCCTCGAGGTGGACGGTCAGGGACTCCCGGAGTCGCTCGTCATCCTCCACGAAGAGGATTCGGGGTCTCGGCGGATTCGTCTGTGTCGGCATCTTCGATCTCCCACGTTACCATCATCCGGGATTCCCCGGATCTCGGACCATTCGTCTTGCGATCGGTGTCCATGGGGATATCTCTATCATGCAGGCGCCGCCTCGCGCAAGGCGGAGGGATGCATCCTGCGGGGAGGCGAGACGTGCCCCCTCGCAGGGTCGTTCTCCCTTCCTTCTTTGCCCGCCCGCGAAATTCTGCTACCCTGGGAGGTCGAATCGTCAACCCGAATGCGCGGAGGAAATCCTTCCGGAAAAGGAGGGAGAACACCCGAAAAGATGGGAAGAATCGAGATGGACGAGGAGCGAGAGGGAAAACACGAATCCGTGACCGACAGGGAAGCGGCGGATGACAAGGCCGAAAGGGGGAAGCCCTCCCGCTCCAAGCAGGAGGAACGCACCCAGCGAATCGTCGATACCGCCATCGAACTGGCGGAAAAGGGGGGCTACGCCAGGGTCAGACTCCGTGACGTGGCCGCCAAGGCAGGGGTGGCACTCGGCACGATCTACAAACGCTTTCCACGCAAGGAGGAGATCCTCGTTGCGGCGCTCGATCTCGAGGTCGAAGCGCTCCGGCGGGAACTTCGCAAGACTCCGCTCTCCTGCGGCAGCGACCTCGAACGGATCACCACCTTCTTCCGGATCGTCACCGAACGGCTCTGCCGGCGGCCGAACCTGGCCCGGGCCCTGATCCGCGCCGTTGCCTCCGGTGAACCGGGGGTCACCCGAAACATCGCCCGTTTCCACGAAAAGATCTCGGCGCTCATCGTGGAGGAACTCGGGATCGACGATCTCTCTCCCCTTGCGGGGGAGGATCCGCCGCGGCTGGGGGAGCGCCTCTACCTCTTGCAGATGATCTGGTTCTCGGCGCTGGTCGGGTGGGCCGGGGGACTTCACACCGAGACCGAGATCTTCCGTCTCGTGGGACGGGCCGCATCTCTCCTCCTGCCCCCCCCCATGGCTTCGTCCTGAAGCCCTGGCGCCGAGGGGGGACCGCCCTTGGTCTCTCCTTGGCCTCTCTCCTTGGCCCCTCCTTCGCCACCCCCGTTGTCACGCCCCCGGATCGGAGGCGTCGGCCATCTTCCGGGCCAGTTCGAGGAGTCGGATCGTCAGTCCGATGAAATCGGCCTCCGTCACGATTCCCACGAGAACCCCCTCCTCGTCCACCACGGGGAGGCAGCCGTACTTGTGGTCCTGCATGAAGCGGGCCGCCTCGAGGAGGGAGGTCTCCGGAGAGGTGAGCATGACCTCCCTTCGCATCACCTGCGCAACCGGAATGTTGCTCAGGATCTCCCTGCGTTCCTCGGCATCGAGATCGACGACCTCACTGATCGACATGCGCAGCAGGTCGCGGTGAGTCACGAGCCCTTTGACGACGCCGTTGGCGTCCACGACCGGCAGGTGGCGGATCCGACCGATCTCCATCAACGTCTCGGCGAGGTCCATCGACTCGTCCTCGTTCAGGGTGACGACCTCCTCCGTCATGATATCCGCCACGGTAAGCTCACAGAGCGTTCTCGCTTCCGCTTTGTGCAACATCGTTGGGCTCCTTTCACCCCTTCCGGATCCTCGCTTGGATCATCCCCCGCCACGCCCCCCCGCCACGCCCCATCCGGCGGGGGATGGCCGCTCCCGTGGAGGTGACTCTTACCACGATATCGGCGATTCTGTCAAGAAGGGGATTTCCATGGTCACGATCGATCCATCTTCGAGACGGCGGGCAAAACAGTTGGAATCGACAAACGCTTTGCCAGACGTGAAACATTCGCTCCTCGAAGAGGGAATCGCCCTCCTTGCGATGCCGGCCCCCATTGCCTCGGAGCGTCGCGCGTAAGAAGTTTTACTTGACAAGGTATCGGGAAATCTGGTATAAGTTCGCCCTATCGAATGGAGGTTCGAGAGCGTACAGGCGCGTAGCTCAGATGGGAGAGCACTACCTTGACGCGGTAGGGGTCAGCGGTTCGAGTCCGCTCGCGCCTATTTTCCTTGTACGGCACACCGAGTCGAGACGCACCCCCTCGAAAACGTACCATTCCCGCCTCCGGTGCACAGGAATCCCACACAGCTCACCTTCCCTTCGGGGAAGAGAGGGGGGGAACTCGATCTTCGATCGAGAGATCGAGGGCGTGGGAAGAACGGATGTTCCAACCGACATCATCGAGGACGAAGATGCCGAAGATCAAGACGAATCGTTCCGCAGCGAAGCGTTTCTCCCGGACGGGTAAGGGGAAGATCAAGTTCAAACATTCCTACGCCCGCCATATCCTCACCACGAAGACGCGCAAACGCAAGCGCCATCTGCGCAAGCGGGGCTATCTCGACGGCACGGCGGAGAAACAGATCTCACGCCTCCTCCCCTACCTCTAGGCGCATCGAAGGCAGGGGACCGGGACGCCTTCCCCTCCCGACAACGATGGACGAACTCCGAAGTGCGGTGATCTCTCCGAAGGAGAGACGATACGCCACCCCGAGAAAGGTTGCAGTCGAACATGCCAAGGGTCAAACGAGGAAAAACCACACATCGTCGTCACAAGAAGTATCTCAAGATGGCGAAGGGATACCGGGGCGCCCGTAGCCGGCTCTACCGGACGGCACGGGAGATCGTGGAGCGCAGCCTCACCTTTTCCTATGTCCACCGGCGGATGCGAAAGCGGGACTTCCGCAGGCTCTGGATCACGCGGATCTCCGCCGCAGCCAAGGAGAACGGCATCTCCTACAGCCGCCTCATGCACGGCCTCAAGAAAGCGGAGATCGACCTCGACCGCAAGATCCTCGCCGACCTGGCGGTGCACGATCCCCAGGCGTTCTCCCATCTCGTCGAGCAGGCCAAGGCGCAACTCTCCTGAAACGCCGACCATCGAGCACGATCGAAACGATGCAGGAGCAACTCGAAGAGATCCAGCGTGAGGCCCTTCGACGGATCGAGGGTGTACGCGACGAGGCCAGCCTGGCCAGGGTGAAGGCGGAATTCCTCGGACGAAAGGGGAAGCTCACCGCCCTCCTTCGAGGAATGAACACGCTTCCCCCAGAAGCACGTCCCTCCTTCGGAAAACGGATCAACGAGGTCAAGGCAGCGATCGCAAGGGCGCTGGAGGAAGCCAAAGAACGCCTCGATGCGGAAAGGATGGCCGGACGGCTCGAGCAGGAGAAGCTCGATCCGACCCTGCCGGGGCAGCGGATCCCCCCCGGGCATCGTCACCCGATCACGACCGTGATGGCGGAACTCGAAGAGATCTTCGTGCGGCTCGGATTCGACATCGCGGAAGGACCCGAGACCGAACTCGACTGGTTCAACTTCGAGGCGCTCAACATCCCCAAGGACCACCCCGCCCGGGATATGCAGGACACCTTCTTCATCCAGGAGGACGTGGTCCTGCGGACCCACACCTCCCCGGTCCAGATCCGTACCATGCAGGCCCGCAGACCGCCCCTTCGGATCATCTCCCCCGGAAAGGTCTTCCGCTGCGACGACGACGTCACCCACTCCCCGATGTTCCACCAGATCGAGGGGCTCATGGTCGATGAAGACGTCTCCCTGGCAGACCTCAAGGGGATCCTCCACCTTGCCATGCGCGAGATCTTCGGACCCGATACCCGCCTGCGGCTGCGTCCGAGTTTCTTTCCCTTCACGGAACCCTCCGCGGAGGTGGATATCTCCTGCGTGATCTGCCACGGCAGGGGGTGTCGCGTCTGCTCTCAGACCGGCTGGCTCGAGATCCTGGGGTGTGGCATGGTCGATCCCGCCGTCTTCACCGCGGTAGGGTACGATCCGGAGACCTACACCGGCTTTGCTTTCGGGATGGGGGTCGAACGGATCGCCATGCTCAAGTACGGCATCTCCGACATCCGCCTCTTCTTCGAGAACGACTGGCGATTTCTCCAGCAATTCTGATTTTCGGGTCGGTTCTCGAACCGTTGCATCCGAAATCTCCTCCCGTGCGGATCGTGGCGCAACGGCTGCCGGGAGCATCGGAGGTTTCATGAAGGTTCCCCGCAAATGGCTTCTCGAATATGTCGATGCCGCACCCACCGCGGACGATCTGGCCACCCTCCTGACGAATGGGGGGCTCGAGGTGGAAGAGATCGAGCGGCCCGCCGAGGCACTGGCCCACGTCGTGGTCGGAGAGATCGTCGAGGTCACCCCCCATCCCGATGCGAAGAAGCTTTCCCTCTGCCGCGTGCGGATCGGGGCGCAAGAGACGCTTTCGGTCGTCTGTGGTGCGCCGAACGTCGCTGTCGGTGTTCGGGCGCCCCTCGCCCTGCCGGGTGCCACCCTCCAGGGAGAAACGGGGCCCTGGCGCGTGGAACGTGCGGTCATCCGCGGTGTTCCCTCGGAGGGGGTCCTCTGTTCCGGGGCGGAGATCGGTTGCTCCGAGGATCACACCGGGATTCTCCACCTCTCCCCCCAGGCAAAGATCGGCCGCCCCGTTGCCGAGGTTCTGGGACGCGACGACGAAATCCTCGTCGTCGCGGTGACCGCAAACCGTCCCGATTGTCTGAGCCTCATCGGGATCGCGCGGGAGGTCTCCGCCCTCCTCCCCTGTGACCTGCGTCTCCCCTCGATCGAGCTTCCGGAAGAGGGGGCGCCGATCGAGACGGAGGCCGCAGTGGCGGTGGAAACACCCGATCTCTGCCCCCGATACATGGGACGGCTCATCCGCGACGTCACGATCGCCCCCTCTCCCCCCTGGTTGGCCCATCGCCTCGAGGCGGCCGGCATCCGTCCGATCAACAACGTCGTCGATGCCACGAACTACGTCCTCCTCGAGTATGGGCAGCCCCTTCACGCCTTCGATTTCGACACCCTGGCGGGGGGGAGGATCGTGGTGCGACGCGGCAAGGGAGGGGAGACGATCCGCACCCTCGATGGCATCGAACGCGCCCTTTCGTCCGAACACCTCCTGATCTGCGATGCCGAGCGGCCCGTGGCGATCGCCGGCGTGATGGGGGGGGAAGAGACGGAAGTGACGCAAGGGACCCGCAACGTCTTCCTCGAGAGTGCCTTCTTCGATCCGGTGAGCATTCGCCGGACCTCCCGCGCCTTCGGCCTGCCGACCGAGGCGGCCTACCGCTTCGAGCGGGGGGTCGATCCGATCGGTGTGGCCACGGCCCTCGACCGCGTCGCCGCCCTGATCCATACCCTGGCCGGGGGACGGGTGGCGCGCGGGGCGCTCGACGTGCAGCAGGAAGGGATCACCCGTCTCTCCACCCTCTCCGTGCGGCCGGCCAGGATCGAGAAGTTGCTTGGCCTCGAGTTCTCCTGGGAGGAGGTTTCCGGAAGACTCGCCCGCCTCGGTATCGAGGAGGTGGACGCCTCCGCCGATTCGCGGACCCTTCGGATCCCCTCCTACCGGCGCACCGACCTCTGCCGGGAGGCCGACATCGCCGAGGAGGTGGCGCGACTGATCGGATTCGACGAGATTCCAACGACGTTGCCCCACATCGAGGTCGCCTGCCACCGGGAAAGCCCCCAGCGCAAACGGGCCCGCCAGATCCGGGAGGCCCTGGGAGGGAGTGGACTGAGCGAAGTGATCACGCTCAGCTTTGCTCCCGCCACGCTCCCCGATCTCCTCGGGCTGGCCCCGGAGGATCCCCGGCGCAGGATGGTTGCGATCGCCAACCCCCTCACGAAGGATCAGTCGGTGCTCCGCACGATGATCTTCCCGGCGCTCCTCTCCATTCTCAAGTTCAACCTCGACCGCCGCAACCTCGATCTCGGCATCTACGAGATCGGAATCGTCTCCTTCGATCGGGGGGAGAAGTTGCCCGAGGAGTCCCCCCATGTGGCGGGTCTCCTCTCGGGATGCCTCGATCTGCCCTTCTGGCGTTCCGGCAGGGAGAGCCCCCTCTTCCTGCGACTCAAGGGGTGCGTGGAGAACATGTTCGACGCCTTGGGGTTGACCCCCCATTTCGAACCCACGTCCGGGATGCCCTATCTCCACCCGGGACGGGCGGCCCGGATCCACGTCGCCGGAGAGGCGGTCGGAGAGATCGGAGAACTTCACCCGCAGTTGCAGGCAAGACTCGAACTCTCCCAGCCTGCGGCACTCTTCGAGTGCGATCTCTCCCGTTTCCCCGAGGCGCCCCCCAGGAGCTTTCGCCCGATTCCCCGCCATCCTGCCGTGGAACGGGATCTGGCGATCATCGTTGACCGTGAGATCCCCGCAGGCGAGATCCGCGACGCGATCCGTAACCGCCGCCACCCCCTCCTCCGGGAGATCGTCCTCTTCGATGAATATCGGGGTGATCCGATTCCGGAGGGGAAGAAGAGTCTGGCCTTCTCGCTGCGATACCAGGCAGATGACCGTAGCATCACGGGAGAAGAAGTCGCCACGATCCACGACGAAATCGTCCGCTTCCTCACCGAGGAATTCGACGCAACGTTACGATGATCCTCCGGGATTCCCCCGGACCCATGAAGACGCGCCTTCGCCGGGTTTACCGGGCGACTCCGGCGTCTTCCTCGAAACATCACAGGTGTGAGCAACCATGACGAAAGCAGATATCGTCGAATCGATCTATGAGAAACTGGGATTCACCAAGAAGGAGTCCGCACAGATCGTCGATACCGTCTTCGAGATCCTCAAACAGCGCCTCGAAGCGGGAGAGAAGATCAAGATCTCCGGCTTCGGCAACTTCGTCGTCCGGGAGAAGAGACCCCGCATCGGGCGCAACCCCCAGACCGGTGAGCCGATCGAGATCTCGGCGCGCCGCGTCTTGACCTTCAAACCGAGCCAGGTGCTCTGCGCTCAGATGAACGACCACGACGATTCGTAGGAATGGGGGAAGATTCCTGCATTCCTGCAAGGAGCGTGACGATGGACCAACGGGATGAAGCGGAACGGATCATCCGGGAGCACCTCCTCTGGTCGGTCGGGGCGGGACTCGTACCCGTACCCCTCGTCGATCTCGCGGCCGTGACCGGAATCCAACTCGACATGCTCAAACAACTCTGCCGGCTCTATGGCGTCGATTACTCGATCTCTTCGGGAAAGGCATGGGTCTCGGCCTTGACGGGGAGTTTGCTCGCCCGCTTCGGCGCCAACGCCCTCAAGTTGATCCCAGGCATCGGCACCCTGCTGGGGGGCGCCTCGATGGCCGTGATGGCGGGCGCTTCCACCTATGCGATCGGAAACGTCGCGGTGAAGCACTTCGAGGCAGGGGGGAGCTTTGCGGATTTCGACCCCGAGCGCGCGCGGGCGGACTACGAAACGGCCTTCGAGGAGGGGAAGACCTATGCCGGTGACCTGGCCAGGAACCGGCGCAAGACCCGCGATGCCTTCGAAAAGCTCGAAAAACTCGGAGCACTCAAGGAGAAGGGGATCATCACGGAGGCGGAGTTCGAAGCCAAGAAGAAGCAGTTGCTCGAGACGATCGCCTGACCTTCCTTGCCCCCCCTCCCCCCTTCCCTCCGGCAATTGCGGGAGATACCCTCCCGCACGCCTCCTTCCCCGATCGATCTCGAAACCGCCCCTTTCCCCCTTCTCCGGGAGATGATGCGCGAGCTTTCCACTCACCTCGTTGGCCTTGGCCCCGGCGCCTTGCCCGATCGTGCGGGAATCGGCAGGGGGATGCGTGGCCGAGCGGTTCCGGAACCGAGGGGCTCGTCGAATCCTGGCAGGAATCCGCTGCGAGCGGTCCGTCCACCTTCTTCGGGCAGTTGCTCGAAACCATCGGGATGTCGATCGAGGCCGTTGCGACGACCTCGGCCCCGGCGATCCGCCGTCCTGGGCATTGATTCGGCCCGGCTCTTCCCGGTCCCAACGGATGGCACCCCCACGAAAGCATGAGGAAGGGAGGGGGACAGTGTCGAGGAAGGGGAAGGAGCAGAAGTCTGGATGGCAAGGAAGATGGGACGAGAGAAGGCGACCTCTCTATCGGCCGCTCGTGACCTCCTCGGAGGGAGCGATCAGATCTTCGACTGGAGAAGATAGGCGATGACGAGTCCGTAGAGCACGAGCGATTCGATGAGCGCCAGACCGATGATCATCGGTGTCTGGATCTTGCCGGAGGCGGAGGGATTCCGGGCGATTCCTTCGAGCGCGGCGGAGATCGCACGGCTCTGACCGATGGCACCCCCGAATGCCGGGATCGCGATCGCAAAGGCGCTCGCGGCCGCCAACCATGCAGAGAGCGAACCAGCGGATTCCCCCCCCTCCGAGGCCAATGCCATCGGAACCACGATCAGCATCAACAACATCATCAGAGTGAAGCAGACTGCGAACTTCTTGAGCATCGAATTTCCCCCTTTCGGTTTCGAGCGATTCGTTCAGTAGATTGGCATGGGTAAAACGGAAAACGGTCCGCCGCATGCGCGGAAAGGCACCCCGTTTGCGTGCTAGTGCTCATGGGCGACCGCTCCGGAGATGTAAAGGAGCGACAATATCGTAAAGATGAACGCCTGCAGGAACGCCACGAACGTCCCGAGAAGCAGGAACGGAATCGGGAGAAAGAGCGGAACGAGCGTTGCGAACATCACAAGGACGAGATGGTCACCCATGATGTTTCCGAACAGCCGTACAGAGAGAGAGAATGGCCGGGCCAGATGACCGATCAACTCCAGAATCACCATGAGGGGCGCCAGCCACCAGACCGGACCGGTGAAGTGCTTGATGTACCGGATCCCGTGCTCCCTGAAGCCGTAGTACTGATAGGCGACGAAGACGACGATCGCCATCCCCGCGTTCGTGTTGAGATTGTCCGTGGGGGGCAGGAAGCCTGGAATCAGGCCGAGCAGATTGGCGAAGAGGATATAGATGAAGATCGTTCCCAGAAGGGGCAGGAAGCGGCGTCCCTCCCGTCCCATATTCTCATCGATCAGCCCGATGACGAGGGCGACGAGGAGTTCGAAGAAGTTGTAGCCGGTCACCCGATCGGGGGGAATGATCCGTTCCGCCATCTTCCGGATCGAGGCGCGCAACAGAAGGCAAACCCCGATGAGAAAGAGCACCACGAGGATCGCATGCACGAGGGGCACCGCGGTGATGTAGCGGTGGGTGAAGGAGAGATCGATGAGCTGGGGATGCGGATTCTCCATCGCCTCGAGATGGTGGAAGAAGGGGAGGAGCGATATCCAGGTGAAACCATGTTCCCCCTCCCCCCCCGGGTTCGCCCAGAGGGGCGTGGGAAGGAAGGCGATGAAGAGGACCACGATCACCGCCGCACCAACCAAGATTCGTATCTCTGATTTCATCGATCGTCCATCTCGTGCCATCATCACGGTTCGCTTCCCTCCTCCACGTCCTCATCAGCCTCTTGCCCCCGCCCTTCGCACGCTTTGTGGAGCATCTCGAGGAGCAAGGCGGGAAGGAGCACGGAGAGGCCGGCGAGAAACGCGATGACGTTGAATTGGGCCCTACGGATCAGGAAGAAGACGAGCGCCAGGAGGGCCAGATATTTGAGGGGGTAGAGAATCACGAGGAAAACGCGCCGGATCCCCTGATTTCTGAACGCCCCCTCCACGATCAGACGCAACAGCCGGAAGTTCGCCCACGAGATCAATCCCCCGACCCCGAGCGCCACTCCGATCGAGCGGTCGCGCAGGAGCACGAGGGCTGTCCCCGTCCCGATTGCCACGAGGAAGAGCGTCTTGCGTTCCACCCGCCGCAGATCGATTTCGTTATGCGCTTCGAGAACCATCTCCATGACTGCTCTCATCCTCGGGATGAGAATCCCCCCTCGCCCTTTCGATGAGGCGGTAGGCCCGAAGGAGGGCCCGGATCCCCGCCGCAAAGCCGAAGATCGTGAAGAGAAACGTCATCCATGGTTCGGTGTCGAGCCATCGATCGAGACGGCTGCCCATGAACATGCCGATGACCACGCAGGCGGCGAACTCCACCCCCACCGCGGCATGCTCCAGGAGCTTCATCTCTTTGTCATTCCTGATCTTCACGATCCTGCCATGCTTCCGAATTGGGTCATAGAACCTAACACAAGGGTGAAACCAAGTCAACCGGAAGATGCATCGTTTGCAGGGCAATCGCATCGAATTTCCCGATAAGATCCGCGGGCACTGGTTTTGGCACTGATTTTTGACAAGTGATACGCTTAGGATTGGCGATGGAGGCCGGAACCGCCAATGCAGGATCTCTTCGAACGTCCACGGTCGATCCGTCGATCCCCGCTTCATGGCGGGAGTGGCCTCATGGGAAACCAGTGCCCCGCCTCCCAAAGTTCCACTTTGGTGACCTGCACCCGCCGATAGGCGGGGCATTGCCCCATGACGACACAGGTGCTATACTCCGCTCGA
>CAZTSL010000114.1:0-15092 GCA_964616915.1 uncultured bacterium | reverse complement strand
TCAGGGTCGTCTTGCCGTGATCGATGTGCCCGATCGTCCCTACGTTTACGTGGGGTTTCGTCCGTTCGAATTTCTCCTTGGCCATGGCCAACCTCCTGTCACACGCATCCGGTTAATATCCACGAACTCTCATGATGATCTGATCCGCAAGCGATTTCGGGATCGGTTCGTAGTGGGAGAAGAGCATCGAATAGGTGGCTCTTCCCTGGGTGGCCGAACGGAGATCCGTTGCGTATCCGAACATTTCCGCCAGGGGGACTTCCGCCTCGATCACGTTCATTCCAGCGCGTGCTTCGATGCCGCGGATCTGGCCACGCCGGGCATTGAGATCGCCGAGGACCTCCCCCATGAAGCTTTCCGGAACCACGACCTCCACGCGCATGATCGGCTCGAGGAGGAGGGCGCCGGCCTCTTCCATTCCTTTGCGAAAAGCGTTGATCGCCGCGATCTTGAAGGCGAGTTCCGAGGAATCGACCTCGTGGTACGATCCATCGAGGAGTACCGCCTCGATATCGACGACCGGATAGCCGGCGAGGATTCCGCTGCCCATCGCCTCTTCGATCCCCTTCTTGACGGCGGGGATATACTCCTTGGGGATGACGCCGCCGGTGATCCGGCTCTCGAACTTGAGTCCCGAACCGGGCGCTCCCGGTGCGAGCCGGAGTTTCACATGCCCGTACTGTCCATGTCCCCCCGTCTGCTTGACGTGTTTCGCCTCCACCTCCACCGCTCTGGAGATCGTCTCCTTGTAGGCGACCTGAGGCTTTCCGACGTTGGCATCCACCTGGAATTCCCGCAGGAGGCGATCGACGACGACTTCGAGGTGCAACTCCCCCATCCCGGAGATGATCGTCTGCCCGGTCTCGTCGTCGGTCCGCACGTGGAAGGAGGGATCCTCGAGTGCCAGTCTGGCCAGCGCGTTGGAGAGACGGTCCTGATCCGCCTGGGTTTTCGGCTCGATCGCGATCGAGATCACGGGATCGGGAAAGACCATCTGTTCGAGGAGGATCGGATGGCGCTTGTCGGAGAGCGTGTCTCCGGTGGTCGTCTTCTGGAATCCTACGACCGCCGCGATATCCCCGGCGAACACGGCATCGATGCGTTCCTGCTTGTTCGCGTGCATCCGGAAGAGGCGGCCGACACGTTCCCGTTTCTGTTTCGCCACGTTGTAGACGTAGGATCCCGCTTCGATCATTCCGGAATAGACCCGGATATAGGTGAGATGGCCGACGTAGGGATCGTTCGTGATCTTGAAGGCGAGCGCACAGAGGGGGGCATCCTCGGAGACTTCCCGAGCCTCCTCTTTTCCCGTTTCGGGGTCGATCCCCCGAATGGCAGGAATATCCTTGGGGGAGGGAAGATAATCGACCACGGCATCGAGGAGGGGTTGAATCCCCTTGTTCTTGAAAGCGGCGCCGCACAGCACCGGAACGAGTTCGATCTGGAGGGTGGCCTTTCGCAGTGCCCTGCGGATCTCCGTCTCGGTGATCTCCTCACCTTCGAGGTATTTCTCGAGCAGGGTCTCATCGTGCCCGGCGATCTCTTCGAGCATCTTCTCCCGATACGACTCGGCCCTTTCCCGATACGACTCGGGGATCTCGACTTCGTGGAACTTCGCTCCGAGCGTCGTTTCGTCGTAGATGATCGCCTTCATTCCGATCAGGTCGATGACCCCTTCGAAGTTCTCGGAACTGCCGAGCGGAATCTGGATCGCAACGGGATGGGCGTCGAGCCGTTTCTCGATTTCGGAGACGACCCGGAAGAAATCGGCGCCCACCCGATCCATCTTGTTCACGAAGGCGATCCGGGGCACGTGGTAGCGGTCTGCCTGACGCCAGACGCTCTCCGATTGGGGCTCCACCCCGCCCACGGCACAGAAGACTGCGATCGCCCCATCGAGCACCCGAAGGGAGCGTTCCACCTCGATCGAGAAATCGATATGTCCGGGGGTGTCGATCAGGTTGATCCGATGTTCCTTCCAGGCGCAGGTCGTCGCCGCCGAGGTGATCGTGATCCCGCGCTCCTGCTCCTGGGGCATCCAGTCCATCACCGCCGCACCGTCATGCACCTCACCGATCTTGTACGATACACCGGTGTAGTAGAGGATCCGCTCGGTCGTCGTCGTCTTTCCCGCATCGATGTGGGCCATGATGCCGATGTTGCGGATCTTTTCCAATGGAACTCTGCGAACCAAGATCGTTCTCCGTGCCAAACCCTGTTGCCAGGAGCAGAAACGTTACGCCATCCCCCCAACGCTCCAGGAAAGCGTGGTGGGATGTCGAGGGTCACCAGCGATAGTGGGCGAAGGCCTTGTTGGCTTCCGCCATCTTGTGCGTATCTTCCTTCTTCTTGATCGAACTGCCGCGGTTGTTGTAGGCGTCGAGCAACTCGGCCGCCAGCCGCTCTTGCATCGTCTTCTCCCCCCGGGCGCGGGAGAAGTTGATCAACCAGCGCATCCCCAGGGCGACCCGCCGGTCGGCCCGGATCTCGATCGGAACCTGGTAGGTCGATCCCCCTACCCGCCGGGATTTCACCTCGACCACGGGCTTCACGTTCTCGAGGGCCTTCTTGAAGACCTTGACGGGATCCTCCTTCGTCCGCTCGTGAATCAGTTCGAAGGCCCGATAGAGAATTCGCTCACTCGTACTCTTCTTCCCATCGCGCATCATCCCGTTGATGAAACGGGCCACGAGCACGTCGTGATATTTGGGATCCGGCAGGATCTTGCGTTTGACGATCTCCCGTCTTCTTGCCATGTTCCAACCTCTAAAGGATACTGAATCGTGAACGTCGGGGCTCCAGAGGATCGGGTCGGCCGATCCGAGCCGGAAACCTCACGATTTCGGCTTCTTCGTCCCATACTTCGAACGTCGCTGATTCCGGTTCTCCACGCCGCTGGCATCGAGGGTTCCCCGGATGATGTGGTACCGCACGCCGGGAAGATCCTTCACCCGTCCTCCCCGGATCAGCACCACCGAGTGTTCCTGGAGGTTATGCCCCTCCCCCGGAATATAGGACGTCACCTCGATCCCGTTCGTCAGCCGCACCCGCGCGACCTTGCGCAGGGCGGAATTCGGCTTCTTCGGCGTGCTCGTGTACACCCGGACACAGACGCCTCTCTTCTGCGGACACTCCTTGAGCGCCGGCGCGGAAGTCTTCCTGGTGATCTTCCGTCTTCCCTTTTTTACGAGCTGATTGATTGTCGGCATTCTCACTCTCCAGCATGAATCCCTTGGCTTGCCTCGGCACGCCACCGTATAGAAGGGCAACTTTTACCAGCGATCTGTAAACTTGTCAAGCGTGATCCGGAGATGGGTAAAAGATACTCCCGGCAACGCAACGCCCCCAGAGGCCGCTACCGCTGCTTCCGATCGAAATCGCAATGTCGTGGGGTTGGTGTGTAGCCTAGAAATCCTTACGTAAAACGACTCCCTCAGGGGATCCGTTTTTTTTCGAATTTCCGAGAAGGGATTGCGGCGAAAGGTCGCTTACTCGTTCGCTCGACGGTCCGTGGGTATGAACCTCGACTTCCGGCAGGAAGAAGAGGGGTTCCCGGCAATCGGGCTCCCGATCTCAAAGGCTCTCAACCTTGCGAAAGACGAATCATCGTGCCTCAGGTGAACCGTGACCCATTGGGCCTCTTTGACGCTCCCCCGGCACCCTCGCCCCCCGGGACTGGATCGAGCATTCTGCCCGCATCGTTCCGTATCGATCCCCGGTATCGATCCCTGGTATCGATCCCTGGTATCGATCCCCGAGGCGCAGTGCGAGGGGGATTATACTTCCTCGTTGGGAGAAAGTCAAGGAGATTGTCAAGAAGATCGGATGAGGGAAGGGAGCGGGGGGATCAGGGGAGGGTACTGTGTTCTGGGGGGGGGAGGGAGGGAAGTTGCGATCCCTCCTTCAAAGGCTTTCCAGGGGCCGAAGCGATGAGGGGGGGATGCTCCTCGGCAAAGAGCCGCCGGTAGTAGAAATAGTTGCGCAGCACCGTCTTCACGTAGGCTCGTGTCTCTGGATATTCGATCCGTTCGGCGATCTCATCGCTCGCAAGGGAGGCGTTCTCTGCCCACCATCGCCGAACCGTTCGCTCTCCGGCATTGTAGGCGGCCAGTACGCGGATCAGGTCGTTGTCGTGGCGGTCGAGAAGATCGCGGAGATGGGCGCAGCTCAGTTCGATGTTCAGGCGGGGCGAGAAGAGGCTCTCCTGCGTGATGCGCATCTTTCGTCCCTCCTTGCGGGCGATCTCCCGGGCCGTCTTCGGCATGATCTGCATCAGGCCCACCGCACCGGCGCGGGAGATCGCCCGGGGATCGAAGGCACTCTCCTGGCGGATGATCGAAAGGACGAGGAAGGGATCCACGCCGCAGCCGGCCGTGGCCTCACCGATCTCCCGCCAGAAGGCCACGGGATAGAGGAGGCGGGAGATCTCGTCGGGGGAGAAGCCGGAAAGGCGCGACCGGACGATACGGTTGGCCTGTTGGATCGAAGCGAGGAAGTCCCCATTCCTCCACCAGAGGAGGGAAAGGAGGTAGTGGACGCGCTGGCGTTCCTGCGGATCGCGGCTCCGTTCCTCGGCGAATGCCGTCTCCCGTTCCCTCTCCTCCTGCCAGCCCAGGTGGATGAGTTCCCGTATGCGGTCGATATGAAAGCGAACCGGCACCGAGAGTGTGCGATAGGTTCGCCGATAGGCATCGCGGAAATGGCGTTCCATTCCGGAAAGGAGCGCGGAGCGCGCTTCATGGTTCCGAAAGATCCCATAGCGGACGGCGGTATCCCCTCCCCCCTCCGTTTGCAGTCGGTTCCAGGCAAGGAGCCCGTAGTAGCCCCCCTCTCCCTCCCCAAGGAGCGCGCCGTAGTGGAGGCGCGCGGCTTTCTTGCGTCCCAAACGATCGAGTGTCCGCGCATACCAGTAGCGCATCCGTCCCCGCAAGGGATCGTGCGCCTTCATGGTGGCGAGTCCCCTTTCGAAACGCTGCGCGGCTCCCCGGTAATCCCCCGAGAGGTAGCGCATCCAGGCCGATCCCCACAGGCCCCGCCCCCGCAACGTCGATTCACGGGCGGAGCGCTTCAAGAGACGCGCGTAGTCGTGTTCCGCCCGCCGAAAGTGCCCCGCTTCCTCGTGGATCTGGGCTTGGAGGAGAAGCGCTTCGGTGCACCACGGGGTTTCGGAGAAGGCCCCGATGATGCGGGTGGTCTCGGCCAGGGCCCGCTCCGGTTGCTGCCGGAGCTTCCATATCCGGGCCTTCTCGTAGTGCGCTTCTGCCTTTCTCGCCGGTGTGAGCCGCTTCATCTGGAGGAGCCGGTCGAGTTCACGGAGGGCATCGCGGTAGCGGCGCCGCCGGGCCAGAAGACGGGCACGTTCGAGTCGGATCCGGGAGAGGGCGGGATCCCGAGCGAATTTCCGTTCCGCTTCCGCCAACAGATCCGTGGCGTCGGTATGGCGGCCCAGGTCTGCCAGCGCCTCGGCACGGGCGAGGTGGTCCGCAGGGGAGGTGGGGATGGAGATGCCGAGCCGGCCCAGATGCTCGGCGGCCTTTCCGGCCGATGGATGGCCGGGATGGAACCAGTGGAGTTCATGGAACCGCTTCGCAGCGGCTTCCTTCTTCCCCATCGCCTCGAGGGCCTGGGCCATGAGGAAGAGCGCATCCCCCCTTTCCGCGGGGGAGGGATCGTCTTGCAAGGCGACCCGGCAAAGGCGCACCGTTCCTTGCCGATTCCCCGCTTCCCAGGCCAGGCGGGCCCTCTCGAGGACAGCGGCGGCCCGAAGCGTCGATTCCGAATACCGTTCCATCAACGATCGGAAACATCTGTCCGCATCCTCACCCTCCCCCATCGAGCGCGCGGCCCGCCCCTCGAAGTAGAGCACGTAATCCCCCATCTCCGGATAGTGTGAGGCAAGATCGGCCAGGTGCTCCCATGCCGTTCGATAGGCACCCGCCTCGAGATCCGCCCGGGCCTGGGCGAGGCGATCCCGTAAGGGGGCGAGGCGATCGGAACGGAACGGATCCTCCAGCGCCGAAGGAGCGGCATCGACCCTTCCGATGAGGATCAGGCCGGAAGTGACCAGGACGAAAACGCGAGCGATCCCCATTTGGCGCACAGCCATCCTCCTCTCTCCGGATGCAGGGTCCAACGACTCATTATAGGAAAATTCCCACGAGATGCGCAACGAGGTTCTCCCCCGATATCCTGAAAAAAAGGAAACATTGGAGTGATTGTTCAGCATCACTTGTCACTTGATTGGCGTTTCAGCCAAGGGGAAAGCGATGCTGAACCCAACTCGAAATGATTCTACCACAACTGTCACCATCACCGCCACGGCAACGTCCCGAGATCGTCTCCCGGCCTGACTGCCCGAGGTCACGTTGTTCCTGGAGACATGTCGAAAGGACCGGGCTGCTGAGCAGCCTTCACGAGAGACGCAGGGTTCAGAGAAGGAGAATGGGGAAATACGAGTCCTGTTGCTGGTGGGTTTCATGGATCGATCGTGTCGCGTCCGGCCATCCGTTTGCTTTTCGTCCATCCCTGTGATATCCTCCTTTCGAGGCCGGGGGTATGCTCCGCGGTACTCTCGCCGATCCCAACGTCCCATCGAGGTCCGGCGATGAAAGGCCCCCGGGCGGACGGGCCCCCCCCAAGTTCGATTCGAAACCCGAATCGAGGTTCCGGTCGGACACGACAACCTCGAAGAGTGAGGCAACACGATGTTTGGCATGGGTGCAACGGAAATCATGGTCATCCTGGGGCTTGCCCTGATCGTGATCGGCCCCAAGAAGCTCCCCGAGGTCGCGCGGACGCTGGGGAAGGCGATGGCGGAATTCCGCCGCAGCGCGAGCGAGATCAAGCAGAGCTTCGAGGATGAATACAACGCGGTGACCCAACAGCGGATCGAATTCGAGCGGGCGAAACGGATGATCGAGGACCAGGAACTCCGTCTCCAACAGGTTGCCGCAAAGCCGGCCCACCGAATCGAGGAAGGCAAGCCCTCCCCGACGACGGAGAAAGACGCTCCGGCCACGGCGGAATCCACTCCCGGCGGCGATTCCGGGAAACCGGCCGAGGAGCGCCTCGAGGAACCCGAGCACGCCTCCTCTTGACGATTCGCGCAACCTGAAACGAACGTTCCGGTGCATCCCCGGCATGAATCGCCGCAGCCGCTGAGCGCATCCGACAGGGCACACCGCGAGCAGAGAAGCAGTCACGTTCATGGATGAGAAACGCCTCCCCTTCACGGAGCATCTCGCCGAACTTCGGCGCCGGTTGATCGCTTCGATCGTCCCCGTGACGGTCGGATTCTTCCTCTTCTTCCTGACGAGCGCCGACCGGCTCTTCGACTTCCTCATCGCCCCGATGCTCGCCAAATTGCCCAAGGAGAGCGCCCGTCTCGTCTATACCGGCTATCTCGACGTCTTCTTCATCCACCTCAAGATCTCGGCGCTGGCGAGTATTTTTCTGTGCATCCCGTGGATCTTCTATCAACTCTGGCTCTTCATCGCGCCGGGGCTCTACGAGCACGAGCGCAGACTCGTCCTCCCCTTCGTGGTGGGCTCGACCTTCTTCTTCGTGTCGGGGGGGGCGTTCGGCTACTTCGTCGTCCTCCCCGTCGCGTTCAACTTCCTGATCCACTATTCGACGAGTGAGCACATCGCCCCGATGATTTCGGTGGCGGAGTACTTCACGACGACGACCCGGCTCCTGCTCGCGTTCTCGGTGGCGTTCGAGTTGCCGATGTTCCTCGTCTTCGCCTCGAAGCTCGGGTTCGTGACCGCGGAGTCGCTTACCCGCTACCGGAAGTATGCGATCGTGCTCTCCTTCGTGATCGGGGCGATGCTCACCCCCCCCGATGTGATCACCCAGTGTCTTCTGGCGATGCCGTTGCTCATCCTCTACGAGTTGAGCATCGTGGGGGTCCGATTCTTCGCCCGGCAGGCCGAGGCGGCCGGCCATGGACGGGGAACGGGCGAGAATGGATCGCAATGAGGAGAGATCGTAATGAAGCATGATGGAGGATGGATCGAAATGTCTGCTGGAAGTTTTCTGCGC
This sequence comes from uncultured bacterium, assembly GCA_964616915.1. Classification (GTDB taxonomy): domain Bacteria; phylum Myxococcota_A; class CAZTSL01; order CAZTSL01; family CAZTSL01; genus CAZTSL01. The sequence goes on along the minus strand of CAZTSL010000114.1, from coordinate 7,049 downwards.
CTCCTCGTGGGGATCGCGTTCCTCTCGGTCGGCCTTCTCGTCACCACGGCGCCCGTGTGCGGGCCGGCGACCGAGGTCTGCGACAACGGCCGCGACGACGACGGCGATGGCCTCACCGACTGCGCGGACGACGACTGCCAAGGGGGGGATCTTCTCATTGTGAGCGAGATCCAGTATCACCCCTCCCAGGTTCCCGACACGGAGGGGGAATACGTGGAACTCCGCAACGACGACGATCGCTGCATCGACCTGGGGGGATGGTCGATCCAGGAGGGGAGCGGACTGCCGGCCACGCACTTCGAGGAAGGAACCCGCCTCGCTCCGGGGGAGACCTTCGTGATCGCCGGAAACGCCCGTTCGCTCCAGAATGGGGGAGTCCCCGCGGACGCGGAGTTTCGTTTCGAGACGACCCTCAACGACGACTGCGATCGGATCCAGGTGGAGGACATCGACGGTAATCTGCGCATCGATCTTCCCTTCTGTAACGGGACGCAGGATCGCCGTTGCGGTTGCCAGGGAGAATGGCCCGCCTGTCCCGACGGCGCGGCCGTGGAGTTCTGCGGTGCCTCCACCGAGAATACCCTGGGGGACGACTGGCGCTGCGCCACGACTCCTTACGGCGACGGCGATCTGGGCACCCCGAACGCCGAGAACGTCTGCCCTTCCCGTTGACCCCGCCTCGTCTCTCCAGACGGTCCCCAGGAACGATTCGGGAGTTCCCAGGATGACATCAGAACGGGCAAAAATTCAGACGAAAGAGGACATCACCGATTTCTTCGGCCCCTTCTGCTACGGTTTCCCCCAAGAACAGAGAGAGGAAGGCCTCTTCCGCTTCGGGGTGGGGACGATCGGCAACGTGCCGGGGATGCGAGAGATCTACGCCGAGGTCCTCGACCGGATCCGCCCGACCCTCCTGTCGAGTTTCGGAAGGTATCCCGGCACGCAAGGGTACATGCCCCTCAACGAGATCCTTGCGGAACTCCTCACCCGTGAGACGGGGTGCGAGACGAAACCGGAGCAGATCATCCTGACGAACGGGGGGTACGATGCGATCAACCAGGCGATCTTCGGCTATACCGGGATGGAGGGCAGGGTCGCCTTCGCCACACCGAGTTTCCCTTACTGGCCCGCGGTGCGGCGCAATGCCTGCCGTTGGGTCGCGCTCGACTTCCCCGATGCCGAGGCGTATCGCACCGGCCTGGGAGAGGAGGTCGCCCGGCGGATCGCCAGCGGAACACGACTCGATCTCCTGATCCTCAACGCCCCGCACAATCCCCTCGGCGTCTTCCCCGCCGATGCCACCTTGACCGAAGTCGGCCGGTTGGCCGAATCGAAGGGGTTCTCCATCCTCCTCGATGAGGTCTATCGTGCCTTTTCGCACCGGAAGCGTCCGTGGGTGGGTGCCGCACTCCCCATGGACCGGACGATCGTGATCGACTCGATCTCGAAGCGTTTCGGGCTCCCCACGTTGCGGCTCGGATACCTGCGCGTGGCAGCGGAGGACGTTCCTCCCCTGCGTGCCGGGATCGCCAACGAGGTGATCGGGATCAACCTTATGTCCGCGATCTTCGCCCACGGGTTGATCGAGACCCTGCTCGAGCGCGATGCGCTCGACCTCATTCCGCGGGAGATCGCCCGCCGGCATCACCTCCTCGAGGAGGGACTCCGTCCCGTCCGCGATTTCGGGGTCCGGCTCGGGGCACTCGAGGGGGGAATCTTCCGGCTCCTCGATGTGGGGGAACTCGTGGAACGCACCGGCAAGAGCGTCGATGAACTCGTGGAGTTCCTCCGGGAACGCGATCTCGAGGTCGTGGCCGCACGGCTCCTCTACCCGGTCGGATTCCAGGGGACGATGGCCCCGGTGATCCGCCTCTCCGTGGGGAGCGAGTCCCGGATCGAAGCGGGCAGCGCCCGTCTCTGCGAAGCGTTCGAGACCCTCTGGAAAACACCTCGCGCGTAGGGTTCTCTCGCCTCTTCCCCCCACCCCTGGCTCAGTGCTTGATCAGATCGACGGCGAAGCGGGTGGCGTTCCAGCCGGCAAGGATCTCCCCCTCGAAGCCGAGGCCGGGAAAGATCTCCGGACCGGTGACGAGGAGGGATTGGAGGGGGGTCCGGTTCGAGAAGCAGCTCAAGCCCAGCCGTCCCGCCGTCGAAGTGGAAAAAACGATCCCCTGCCCCCGCTGCGCCCCCTCCGAGAAGTGACGAACCGAAGCCTCGGTGCTTTCCACCTCGATGAAATCGTCGAGAAAGGGGATCACATCGTGGAGGATGTCGAGGATCCCCTTCGCGATCCGTTCGAGCTTCGGCGCGATCTCTCCCGCCACGATCTTCCCCTCCCCCAGGGGGAGGAAGGCGGTGGCCAGGATCACGATCCGCTCGTCCCGTTCCCCTCCTTCGATCAAGGGGTGAAGCGTGAGATAGAGCGTGCCGAGCGCAGGATCGATCTGCCCGGCAGCAGCCTGGAGGAGAATGCGGTGCCACATCCCCACCGGGATCCCCTGGCTGCGCATCCCCACGAGAAGGGTGAAACGCAGGAGCGCCGGCTCGAGTCTCTCGATCTTCTCCCCGAAGCGGGAACGCCGGGTCTTCTCCGGGAGGAAGGGGAGAAGCCGGGGGAGTGCGGTGTTCCAGAGGAGGAGCCGCCCCGCGAAGCTCTTCTCTCCCGCCTGAATCCGCGCCTCCTTGCGCGAGAACTCGATCTTCTCGATCCGCTCGAAGGGGAACTCCATCTCGATCTGGCCGTGCAGCGCCCGGATCCGCCCTTCGAGGAGTTGCCGGAGGAAGACGAGATCCCCCCCCTCGAGGTAGTAGAACCCCCGCAGCGGAATACTGAGAAGGTGTGCCGCCGTATAGGCCGACGATTCCTTCGGGAGACGATACCCCCACGCGGTCAGGAACATCTCGAGGAAGCGGACCGTCTCCGGCCGGAAGTGTGATGCGGTCACCAGTTCCTCGAAGGAGCCGAACTCAGCCTCGAGGGAGAATCTTCCCGAGAGCGATCGAGCCTCCTTGTCGAAACGCAACCGTTCGGAGAGGGACTGCGGAGGGATCGTCGCGCCGGAGAGGGCCAACGCGTTCGTAAAGCCCGCGATCCGTTCGACCGTCTCGAAGAAGGGCTCCAGCGCCGGCCGGTCGTGGGAGGGGAGGAGGGGGGCGAGCGCGGCTGCCAGGGCCGAGCGTTCACCGGGAAGCTCGATACGATAACGCGGCGTGACGATCTGGACCGGAGGAACGACCCGGTGAAACCTCCGTTTCTCGTCCCGGGCCAGGCCGAGTTCCTGGAGCGCGACTTCCAGGATCTCCCCCTTCCCGCATCCCGAGATCGCCGGGTTTTCCAGAGGGAAGAGATACGCTCCTTTCGAGAAGACCGGGACGTCCTCCGGCAGGGGGATCCACAAGAGGTTGAAACCGTACTTGGCGAGGATCGCACCGGTGAGGAGGCCCCCGATGTTGCTTCCCACGATCATCACGTCGAAACGTTCCTTCATGCGCTTTCCCTTCTCTTTTCCGTGTTCCCCCTCCCTTTCCCTTCGGCAAGGATCCGCACCCGCCTCCCTTCGACCACCAGCCGTCCCTCGATGAAGAGCCGGATCGCTTCGGGGAGGAGGCGGTGTTCCGCCTTGCGGATCCTTGCCGCCAGGCTCGCCTCGTCGTCCCCCGCCACCACCGGCACCGGCGCCTGGAGGATGATCGGACCGGTGTCGCAGCCCTCATCGACGAAGTGGACCGTGCAACCGGTATATCGGACGCCGTGGCGCAGGGCCTGGCGTGGGGCGTGCAACCCGGGAAAGGCGGGGAGGAGCGAGGGATGGACGTTGATGATCCGCCCCGGGAAGGCATCGATGAAGCGGGGGGAGAGGAGTCGGAGGAAACCGGCGAGGACGACGAGTTCGACGCCCTTGCCTGCAAGGTGACGCAGGAGTTCTCCCTCGAAGGATGCCCGGTCGGGGAAGTCTCGATGATCGACCACGACCGTTGGCACCCCGAACGCCGCGGCGCGTGCCAGTGCTCCCGCTCCAGGGACGTTGGAGATCACGATCACCACCTCCCCCTCGAACGTTCCGGCCCGCGCCGCCTCGAGGAGCGCCTGGAGGTTCGTTCCCATCCCGGAGACGAGGACGCCGATGCGACACTTCATCCGGCCTCCCATCGTACCTGGGGGATCTCCCCCGCGCTGCTTCGGGTCACCTCGCCGATCCGCCAGGCCTCCTGCCCCCGCCTTTGGAGGGCCTCCACGATCCGATCCCCTTCGGGGGTGACGAGGAGGAAACCGATCCCCATGTTGAAGGTTCCCCGCATCTCCGCCGTTTCGATCGAGCCGATCCGTTGGAGGAAGGCGAAGAGCGGAGGGACGCGCCATCTCGTCGGATCGATGCGTGCGGTGAGACCGGGGGGGAGGATGCGCCGGAGATTCCCTGCGATCCCCCCCCCCGTGACATGGGCCATGGCATGGATCGGATGCCCCTCCCCGAGGAGTTCCAGGAGGAGCGGTGCATAGATCGGGGTGGGCCGAAGGAGCGATTCCCCGAGCGACACCCCCGTTTCCGGGAGGATCGTCCCGAGATCGAGTGCGGCCTCGGCGATCACCCGCCGAATCAGACTGAAGCCGTTGGCATGGAACCCGGAGGCCGCGATCCCGACGATGGTGTCGCCGGGCGTGACGCCGGTGGCCTCGATCAGGGCTTCCCGCTCGACACCCCCGACCACGAAACCGGCCAGATCGAAACGTCCATCGGGGTAGAACCCCGGCATCTGTGCGGTCTCTCCTCCGATCAGGGCGCATCCGCACGCCCGGCAGGCCGCGGCGATCCCCTCGATCAGCGCTTGGGCTTGTGCCATGGAGAAGCGTTCCGTGGCGAGGTAATCGAGGAAGAAGAGGGGACGGGCCCCATAGACGGCGATGTCGTTGACACACATCGCCACGAGGTCGTACCCGATGCCCGAGAATCGTCCCAGGCGGCGGGCGATCTCGATCTTCGTCCCCACGCCGTCGCTGGCGGCCACGAGGACCGGATCGCGGAAGGCATCGGCGCCGAGATGAAAGAGGCCGGCGAAGCCTCCGATCCCGCCGATCACCGCTGGGGTATACGTCTGCGCCGCCACTGGGCGGATCGCCTCGACGAAGCGGGCTGCTGCTGCCTCATCGACCCCGGCTTCCCGGTAGGTGCGGCCCATCGGCTAGTCACCCCGCTTCCCAAGCCCGATGACGTAGATCTCCCGGCTCTCCTTGCGGGTCGCGGGGGGTTTGAAGATCCGAACCCGGCCGAAGCTCTCCCGCGTCTCCCGGACCGCCTCCTCGAACGTCTCCCCCTGGAAGATCTTGCCCACGAAGTGTCCGCCGGGGGCGCAATCGTGCCGGGCGATCGCAAGCGCGATCCGGAAGAGTTCCACGCTTCGGTGGTGATCCGTGTGCTTCACCCCCGTGGTGGCGGGGGCAAGATCGCTCAGGACCACGTGGAAGGGCTCCCCCTCCCAGGTGAAGGCGGCCACGTCCCCTTCGATCATCCGGACGTTCGCCAGCTCGGGGAGTGCAACCCCCTGCCGGTCGATACCCACGACGAGCCCCTTCTCTCCGACGATCCGGGCGGCATACTGGCTCCACGACCCGGGCGCACACCCGAGGTCGAGCACCCGTGCCCCCCGTCGGAGGATCGAGAACTTCCGATCGATCGCCTCGAGCTTGTACACGGAACGGGCGCGGTAGTGCTCCCGCTTCGCCCGCTGGAAGTAGTGATCGTGAACTTTCCGCATCCCTCCCCTCTCTCCTGCCGGATGACCGGGGGGAAGGATACCCTTCATCGCTGCCGGTGTCAAGGCGGGAAGCCAGGGCGATCAGGGCAATCGCATCAAAAATCCCTATGATTCGCGGAATCCGCATGGTCTCGGAGCATCCGGCGCGAAAGGGGTGGAACCCATCTACCGACCAGACGCCGTGGAGACCGGCGTCTGTCATGTGAGAAGTCCCCTGCTTTCGAGATCCTACGGGATCGCAGATCTTATCGGGAAATTCGATGCGATTGCCCTGGGGTTTCCCTTGACGAGGAACGAAGAACCCTGGTATAAGGAAGCGTTCGATCGTTTTTTCCGGTATCGGGGCATAGCGCCCTCTCTTCACTCACTCAGGGAGATGATGGATCGCGTTTCGCTGGAGGGGAGAGAGGGGTTCCGTAACGTCCCCCTGCCGGTTTCCCTCGCAACCGAACTCGGAGGAGTATGGAGATGGACAGCCCGAACATTGCAGAGAAGCGGCCCGCGGTCTTGACCCTGGCTCCCGGCACCTACCACTGGTGCCGATGCGGCAATTCGAAGAATCAGCCCTACTGTGACGGTTCCCATGCGGGAACGGCGTTCACCCCCCTCGAATTCACGATCGAGACGGAGAAACGGGTGGCACTTTGCCAGTGCAAACATACGGCGAAAGCCCCGTTCTGTGACGGTACCCACGCGAAACTATGAGGGAGGGAAAGGGATGAGCACGACGACTACGACAGAGGAGACGAAGCCGGAGCAGATGCAGGTGAAATGGGGGGGCAGACCGAAAGTCGCCGTCGTCAGGACCACCCCCGAAACGGTACTCGACGACTACGGCCGCCTGATGCGGATGGCGGAATATGAGAAATACCTTCCCAAGGAGAAGGAGACCGCCCTCAAGATCAACATCTCGTGGCATACGTGGTACCCCGCCTGTTCCACCACCCCCTGGCAGATCGATGGCGTCGTGCGCACCCTGCTGGCCGACGGTTACGACCGCAACCGGATCCACGCCTGCCACAACCGGACCGTCGTCGTCTCCGCGAAGCGGGGAGAGGTGAACAACAAGCACAAACAGGTCGTCGTCGGGAAGTACGGCCTGGAGAACGTCCACCTCTACGAGCCGGAAGAGGAATGGGTCCGCTACGAACCGAAGGGGAAGATGCTCGTTCTCCCGGAGATCTATCCCGATGGGATCATGATCCCGAAACGCTTCTTCGGCGAGAACATCATTCACCTCCCCACGGTCAAGACGCACGTCTTCACGACGATGACGGGGGCGATGAAGAACGCCTTCG
>CAZTSL010000113.1:6355-15554 GCA_964616915.1 uncultured bacterium | reverse complement strand
GGGATGGCTGACCGCAGAGGAGATCGTGGGTCTCGACCTCTCCGGCATGGCCCTCCTCACCCTCTCCGCCTGCGATACCGGTCGGGGGACCGAGGTGACCGGCCAGGGGGTGCTTGGCCTCCAGGCCGCGGTGATGGCCGCCGGTGCCCGGGGGCTCCTGATGTCGCTCTGGCCCGTTCCCGATGAATCGACGCGCCTGCTCATGACCCACTTCTACGAAAACGTCTGGGAAGGTGGGCTTTCTCCCCGCACGGCTCTCCTTGCAGCGCAGCGTGCCGTCCGCGGCGACCCTTCCGGGAAGTTCACCCATCCCCTCCACTGGGCCGGTTGGGTCCTCGTCGGAGATCCCGGCGGAACGCGATGAAGGCTTTACGGCCACCGCATCCGTGTGGTATCTTGCCCCAAGAAGGGATTCACCGTTGGCCCGCAACGCACATCTTGCCGACGGCCCAGATACCACGAGGGGGAAAGCACGATGTCCCGAAAGCGCATCCCGATACCGATGCCGGTGCTCGGCTTCCTCTTCCTCTTCCTGTGCGCCCCGACAGGGGAGCGCTGCTCCCTCTTCGACTCCGACGAGGATGGCGTGCGCGACGTCGTGGACAACTGCGTTTCGATCCCCAACCCCGATCAGGAGGACCGCGATGCGGACCACTTCGGGGATGCATGCGACAACTGCCCCGATCTTTCGAATCCGGCGCAATCCGACCTCGATGACGATGGGTGGGGGAATGGGTGCGACAACTGTGAAACGACCGCCAACCCCGACCAGGGGGATCTCGACGGTGATGGGAAGGGGGATCCCTGCGATCCCGACCTCGACGGAGACGGCCGCCTCAATGGCCAGGACAACTGCCCGAACGTCCCCAACGCCGATCAGGTCGATCTCGATCACGACTGGGTCGGTGATGCCTGCGATCCCTTCCTCTGCCCGATGATCTCCCTCGAGGAGATCGAACTGGGAATCGCACAGGGATGCTTCGAGAGCGTGGTCGGCGGGGGGGACCGCTTCCCCTGGGGTTCGGCGAACTTCACGGCCAGGGCGCTCAGCCGCGAGACCGAGTTCGCCTATCGCCCCTCGGTCGCCCGCGTCCAGGAGGTCGAGGGGGTCCCCACCCTGACGATCCTGGCCGGGGATATCGTCGCCTCGGGGGGGGATCTCTTCACCCAGGTCGTCTTCCTCGACCAGATGACGGACAACCACGCTTCCCTCGGAGGGGTCGGCGGGGTCCTCAGCTGGACCCACGGCCCCACCTCGATCGCCACGAGCATCGGCGGCGAGATCCTCTTCCTGCGCAAGGATCTCCAGCCGGGGGCCCGGCTTCAGGGGATCGTGCGCGCCTTCTTCCCCTCCGTCGAGCGGCCCGAGATCGGAGCGGAAGAGGTGGAAAACGATCAGGCGAAGGGGAATTTCGAGGCGATCGTCTTCGACGAGACCGAACTGCCGAACCTCGGCGGAGGGAATGGATACATCCGCGTCGATGGGGAACGCTTCGACCTCAACGGCGCGATCGTCAACGTCCTCGTCCTCGAGGAGACCCTCCTCGAGATCGTCTTCATCGGCAGGAGTTCGACGGTGCTTGCCATCACCCTCGACCTCGACGACGTGATCCCCGAGCTTCCGATCCCTCTCGATCCGTCACATGCGCTCCTCTTCGTCTGGAAGGATCTCGACACCTTCCTGGAGAATGGGCTTCCCGACGCTTTCGCCACGGGGGGGCATTTGACCTTTGCGGCCGGCGGTGCGGGGGAGGCGAGTGGAACCCGCTCGATCGGCGAATTCGAGGCCGAACTCTCCCCCTTCCCGGCCTCGGCGGGGAAGGGCGCCTGCTCCCCCCCCCCTCTTCCCGCCCCGGCCCTCCGCTTCTTCCGCCTCGAAGCATCTCCAGGGGCGCATACCGGGGGGGATCGAAACGCATGGGCAGCTTCCCTGCACACGGAAGCGATCCGAAACCCGTCCCATCCGTGGGATGGGGCATCGAGGAACCCGCGATGAAACGAAGCTCTCCCTTCTTCTGGCTCTCCCTCGCCGCGCTCCTGACGATCGGGGCCTCGGCGGATCAATGCCCCTTTGCGGATCCGGACGGAGACGGCATCCAGAATTACCTCGACAACTGTCCGGAGACCCCCAACCCGGAACAGACCGACGAGGATGGCGATCGGATCGGGGATGCCTGTGATTTCGTCTGCGCCGAGATCCCCCTCGAGGAAGTCCCCCCGGCCGAGGCCCACGGTTGCCTCGACAGCATCGTGGCCGGGGCGCTGAGCGGCCTGCGGGGGAGTGCCTCCTTTGCGGCGCGTTCCTTCGAGAAGAGCGCCGCCTTCCACCTGGCGGAATCGGTGATGTACCCCCGAAGCCGGGAGGAGAATCCGACGGCCACGATCGTGGCGGGCGATCTTGCCGATGGGGTGGGGGACCTCTTTACGATCGTGATCTTTCTCGATCAGCTCCAGGGGGGGCGTGCCTCCCTCGGGGGGGTGGGGGGACTCCTCACCTGGAGCCGCGGCCCCCTTCCGATCGCCACTTCGATCGGCGGCTATGTGACCTTCCGGCGTTTTTCCGTCGAACCAGGGGAATTCACCCAGGGATTCGTGACGGCCTTCTTCCCGTCGGTCGAACTCCCCGAGGTCACGGAGCGCGATATCGTGGGGGACGGCGTGGCGGGGAATTTCGAGGCGATCGTCTTCACGGAGGCGGAGCCTCCGAACCGCGGCAACGGCAACGCGTTCGCCCGGATCTCCGGTGAGACGTTCGACTTCAACCGTTCGATCGTCTCCGTCCTGGCAGGACTGGAGGAGGTCTTGCAGATCACCTTCATCAGTCTCGACACGAGCGTGCTGTCGATCACGCTCTCCCTTTCCGACGTCGTGGCCGGGGAGCCGATCCCCCTCGACGGCCAGGGGGCGATCCTCCTCCTCTGGCGCGACCTGCAATCCTTCCTCGACAACGGCTTCCCCGACTTCATCTCCACGACGGGGACGCTCACCTTCGACGAGTCGGGAGCCGGAACCGAAAGCGGTACCCGCTCGATCGGCCGCTTCAATGGAAACCTCGTTCCCTTCCAGATGGAAGGGGGGAACCCTCTCCTCCGATTCCGATGATTCCGAACGACGTGGAGTTCATGTGATGTCGAAATACGACCACCGAGAAATCGAAGCGAAGTGGCAGAAATACTGGCAAGAGAAGAAAACCTTCAAGGTCGAGATCGATCCGGAGAAACCGAAGCTCTACGTGCTCGACATGTTTCCCTATCCTTCGGGAGACGGCCTGCACGTCGGACACCCGAAAGGGTACGTCGCCACGGACACCTTCTCGCGCTACAAGCGGATGCGCGGATTCAACGTCCTCCACCCGATGGGGTGGGACGCCTTCGGGCTTCCTGCGGAGCAGCACGCCGTGCGCACCGGTGAACATCCCCGCCGCACGACCGCCCGCAATATCGCGAACTTCCGACGCCAGATCCAGGCGCTCGGGCTCAGCATCGACTGGGACCGGGAGATCGATACCACGGACCCGAAGTACGTCCGCTGGACCCAGTGGATCTTCCGGAAATTCTTCGAGATGGGGCTGGCCTACCAGGCCGAGGTGCCGGTCAACTGGTGCCCGGAACTCGGCACCGTGCTCGCCAACGAAGAGGTGCGCGACGGAAAGAGCGAAATCGGTGGCTTTCCCGTCATCCGGGTACCGCTCAAACAGTGGATGCTGCGGATCACGGCCTACGCCGACCGCCTTCTGGAAGACCTCGAGGAACTCGACTGGCCGGAACCGGTCAAGAAGATGCAACGGGAGTGGATCGGCCGCTCCGAAGGGGCAGAGGTCTACTTCCCCGTGGCAGGACGGGAGGAGAAGATCGAAGTCTTCACCACGCGCCCCGACACGCTCTTCGGCGCGACCTACATGGTGCTCGCGCCGGAACACCCCCTCGTCGAGAAGATCACGACCCCCGAGCAGAAGGAGGCCGTGGAACGCTACGTGGCCGAGAGCGCACGGAAGAGCGAGCGCAGCCGGCTGCTCGAAGCGGAGAAGAAGAGCGGGGTCTTCACCGGCGCCTATGCGATCAATCCCGTCAACGGCGAGCAGATTCCGATCTGGGTCGCCGACTACGTCCTGATGGGCTACGGCACCGGGGCGATCATGGCGGTGCCGGCGCACGATACGCGCGACTACGCCTTTGCCAGGACCTTCGACCTGCCGATCCGGGAAGTCGTGGCAGGGGGGAAGATCGAAGAAGAGGCCTTTACCGGCGAGGGGGTCAACGTCAACTCCGGCTTCCTCGATGGGCTGCCGACCCCGGAGGCGAAGGAGAAGATGATCGCCTGGCTCGAGGCGCAGGGGGTGGGGCGGCGCGCGGTCAAGTACAAGCTCCGCGACTGGCTCTTCAGCCGGCAGCGCTACTGGGGGGAGCCCTTCCCCGTCCTCCATCTCGAGGATGGCACCGTCAAACTCGTCCCCGAGGAGGATCTCCCCGTCCTCCTCCCCGAACTCGAGGACTTCAAGCCGACAGGGAACTTCGAGGCCCCCCTGGCCCGCGTCAAGGCGTGGGTCGAGACGGTCGATCCGGAGACGGGAAGACCGGCGCGCCGCGACACGAACACGATGCCCCAGTGGGCGGGGAGTTGCTGGTACTACCTGCGCTTCTGTGACCCCCACAACGAGGAGGCGCCCTGGTCCCCGGAGGCGGAACGCTACTGGATGCCCGTCGATCTCTACGTCGGCGGCGCCGAGCATGCCGTCCTCCACCTCCTCTACGCGCGCTTCTGGCACAAAGTCTTCTACGATCTCGGGCTCGTATCGACGAAGGAGCCCTTCAAGCGGCTCCTCAACCAGGGGATGATCCTGGGCAAGAGTTACCGTTGTTACCGCGATCCCGAAGAGAAAACGAAGCTCTACGCCTTCACGGAGGTTCGTTTCGAGGGGGAAACCCCGGTGCGGATCGAGGATGGCCGGGAAGTCGAGATCTGCTGGATCCCCCCGGACAAGGTCCGCTTCGTGGGCGAGAAGCCCTATCACCCCGACGCCGACGTCGAACTCGAGGAGGTGATCGAGAAGATGTCGAAGAGCCGGGGCAACGTGGTGAATCCCGACGAGGTGATCGAGCGCTACGGCGCGGACGCGATGCGCCTCTACGAGATGTTCCTCGGTCCCCTCGACCGCTCCCTCCCCTGGTCCACGGATGGGATCATGGGGGTCTATCGCTTCCTCCAGAAAGCCTGGCGCCTCCTCATGGCCGAGGGCAAGGAGGTCCGGCTCAAGGATCTTCCCGATACCGAGGGGACCTTGGCGCAACGCAGACTGATGGCCCGGACGATCGAACAGGTGACCGACGATCTGGAGGACCTCGCCTTCAACACGGCGATCTCCCAGTTGATGGTCTTCGTGCGGGACATCGAGAAGACCGGCCCCCTCCCCAGAAAGATGGCGCGCGACTTCACCCTCCTCCTTGCCCCCTTCGCCCCGCACATCGCCGAGGAGTTCTGGCAGCACCTCGGGGAAACCGAGTCGCTGGCCTATGCACCCTGGCCGGAGCCGGAAGCGGAGATGCTCGTCGAAGAGACGATCGAAATCGTCGTCCAGGTCAACGGCAAGCTCCGCGACCGGATCACCCTCCCCGCCGAGGCGGGAAGGGAGGAGATCGAAGCGCGAGCGCTCGCCTCCGAGCGGGTACAGAGACATCTGGGCGGAAAACCGCCCCGCAAGATCATCGTCGTCCCCCAACGCCTCGTCAACATCGTCGTCTAGGAGGAACGACCGTGGGCATCCTCAAGCGGCTTGGCCGTCTTGCACGCGCAAACTGGAACGCCACCCTCGGAGATCTCGGAGGACGCTGGCGAAAGGGACAGGACTCCGCCTTCGAGGAAGGCTTCTGGGACGACGCCTTCCTCGATGAAGAACCCACGTACCGCTACCACGATCCCTCCCCCCCGCGGGAAGACCCCCAACTGGCCCGCTACTACGCACAACTCGAGGTCGAATACGGAGCGGACCTCCAGACGGTCAAGAAGGCCTGGAAGCGGCTCATGCGCAAGTACCACCCCGACTTCCACGCCAACGACCCCGTCAAACAGCAGATCGCCCAGGAATTGACGATGAAGCTCACGACCGCCTACCGCGAGATCGAGAAGTACTGGGAAGCGCAGGGGAAGGCGTCATGAGATGATGCGCCCTTCGCTTCGGGCCTTCTGGAGTTTCGTATAATCGCCGACCGCCAGTCCCCCGACGAAGAGCACACCCACGCCCAGGAGGAGAAGAAGGATCACCGTTGCCGGTTCCTTCTTGTTCATCTTGAGGCCCAGCACGACCAGCGCGATCAACCCTGCCAGGGCCGTGAAGCCTTCGATCGCAATCACCAGCCGAGCCAGTTCCGGATCGACGATGGGCCCCGCCTGTGCATGGGCGGCTTGCGGCACCAGCCCTGCGAGAACGATACTCACCAACGCAAAGATACTCCAGGTCACGATCCTTTTCATCTGATTCCCGCTTCCCGTGCTCGCCTCCTCGCCTCACGAGGGAGGAGGAAAACTGGGTCTTCATGGTGGGTTGCTGGAAATGCCCATCTTCACCGCTGCCGCTTTCAGGGCGGTAAGGGAGATGGGCGACTTCGATCCCATGGCCCTCTCGGGCCTGGATGCGCCCCTTTCCGGGCCTCTCTCCCTCGAATGTCGAGGACCGGCTCCACGTCCTGCGCTCTTCCACGACGATCCGGGTCTGGTCCGCAATCGAGACTGTCCCGGTCCAGCGCGGACGGGAACACCGTGATATGGGGCTTCGACCCCCCGGCCCCCTCCGATTCGAACCGCGACAAGGGAGAGGAGCGGATACTATAGAAGGTGAGGACGATTTTGTCAAAGCGCCTGTCAGGCCCAACGTCCCGGGTCAGGAAGGGAGTACTCGGGGATCGAGGGGGGGGGGAGGCGAAAGAGGAACCAGGAATCCACGTCGCTGGACCTGGTTCGCCCCCCCTTCAGAGGAGATGGAAGGCGCCGGGAGAGGAGGCCGTTGCTTCGAGGTGGGAAGAGGGGTCGTCGAAGGCGAGATCTCTCCTACGTCGGTGGCCACGATAGGCACAGAGGAGCCAGGGTTCGCGCCCTCCCCCTTCGAGGGCGCGTTGAGCCTCCTGCAAGCGCTTGCCCCACCGGCCGATCCCCACGGCTTCCGTGATGCGGTCGAGGCGGGCTCTGTTCGATTCCACCCAAGGGAAGGGTAGATCGGCCGGTTTCGGGGTCATCCCCAGAAGCGTAAAGAGGTGACAGAGGGGGGGGAAAGTCTCTCCCCTCCCCTCTTCCTCGGTGGCGATATGGCTCTCGATGACCTCCCCTCGATGGTAGGCCAACACCTGGATCAACCGCGTCTCGAAGGCGGAGAGATGGAGCGCCGGACCTTCGAAGAAGCGGGAGAATACCTCCCCCAGCTCGTCGGGGAGCGCGCCGTCGGGGGCGAAGATCCCGAGCCAAAATCCCTCTCCACCCCCATGCCGCGCGTCACCCGGATCGAAGAGATATCGCTCCGCGTCCGGTGTGCCGGGGGATACCGGTCTTCCCCCCCGCTCGAGGAGGAAACGATCGAAGCGTTGCAAGAACTTCGTGATCTCGGCCGGCCGCTTCAACCTCAGGTGGAAACTCTCTCGGATCCGCTGCATTGCTCTCCTCCGTTCCGATGGAAGTGCATACCTTTCCCCTCCGGCGCCTCTCCCTCCATCCTGCCGATCCATCCTCCTTGCACATCCCTCTTCGCCCATGGATGCTCACGACGCCTCCTCCGATCTCCCTCCTCCACGATCCCCCGCTCCGGTCAGGAGCTGGGAGCGATGGGGGAGGAGGGCCGATTTTCGGGAGGATCCTGCCTGCAACCGTTCCACCTTCTCCAACATGAGTTGTGCCATGTGGTGTTCCGGATGCCGGCGAAGGATTCGCCGGTAGATCTCCGCGGCCCAGAGGTATTTCTCCTCGTCCGCATAGATGTTTCCGAGGAAGAGGAGCGCATGGGGATCGTTGCCGTCGAGGCAGAGCGCGCGGGAGAGGGCGGTCTTGGCCTGGGCCACGACCGCAGGATCATACCCCTGGGCGCTCTGGTAGAGGGTCCAGCCGAGATAGGCATGGTACTTCCCCTCATCGGGATGCGCCCTGGTAAGCCTCCGGAAGAGGGCCGCGGCCTCGGGGTAGCGTTGCGTGCGCAGCAGATGACGCCCCCGTTGGAAGACCGTCCTCGCATCCTCTCCATTCGCGGAGCCCTCTTCCCCCACGCGGCCGGGAGAAGCCGGGAGAGGGGAGCCATCGGCATGGGGAGACTCGATCCGTGGCTCGGCCCCCTCCCCAGGCTTCTGTTGGTAGAACCGCCGGTAGGTCACACGCATCGAGGGATTGCTCAGCACCTTGTAGGCTTCGGTCACCCGCCGCAGGACCGTGTGGAGCCGCCGGGCAAGAGCCACATCACAGTCGGGGAGGATCGCGGAGAAGAGCGCCTCCAGTTGTGCCAGACAGGCGCCCCAGGGGTCACACGACGGGGCGTTGGCATCGAGATCGAGGATCGTGAAGTAATTCCGGGTCTCGATGCGCCGTTCGAATGCCTCGATGCAGCGGCGAAGGGATGCCTCGATCCCATCGAAGACCTCGTCGGCTGACGTCCCCTGTCCATCGGGCATTTCATGCCCATCCCTCTGTTGCATGCAGCGATCTTCGGACATGAACCCTGTCCTTTCAGCGATGGGGCAGACGGGAGCATCGTCTCGCTGGCCTCTTACGGCCCCTTGTTGCCGGGGGGCCGCTCCCGGCTGCGCACCCATTTTCGTGGACCCCGAGTCTTCCGTTCATTTCGGGGGATATGGATCGCATCGGCGGATTCGGGGGAAAACTTGATTCGCATCCCCTCTCCACCTCCTCCACCGATCATGGATGAACCCCAGAGGCACAGAGAGCGCAGGGAAAGAGAAGAGAGAATTACGGATGAACGTCTGTCATGGGAGAAGTCCCTTCATTTCAAGATGTCCCGGGATCGCAGATGTTACGGAGAAATCAGATGCGATTGGCCTGGTTGACTTTCTCCCTCCCCTTCTGTTAGGCTGGAGTCTCCGATTCCTCGACCCGACCGCTCCTGATCGTATCTTTCCGAACGTCGTGGGAGGAAGGGGGCCACATCCATCTCTTCGAGGAGGGGTGGGGATGCCTGGCTACTCTGCGGCGTGGAGGTTTAGGAGTCATGTCT
>CAZTSL010000113.1:0-6255 GCA_964616915.1 uncultured bacterium | reverse complement strand
GGAGGGGTGGGGATGCCTGGCTACTCTGCGGCGTGGAGGTTTAGGAGTCATGTCTCTCGAGACACTCGCATTTCTCCTCTTCTCCCTCTTTCTCCTCGTCGTCATCGCCGTGATCCGGCAATGGCGGATCTCGAGGCTCGAGCAGCGGTCAGTCGAGCGGCTGGAGAGTCTCGAGGCCGCGGGGATTCCGGTTCCCCCGACGCTGCACCCCGTCATCGACCCCACCCGCTGCATCAGTTCCACGTCGTGTACCCTGGCCTGTCCGCAGGGGAACGACGTGATCGGTCTGGTTTCGGGGCGGGGGACGCTGATCGACCCCACGGTCTGTATCGGCCATGGCCGCTGTGCGGCGGAGTGTCCGACCGAGGCGATCCATCTCGTCTTCGGAACCTCGGAGCGGGGGGTCGATATCCCGCACCTCCAGCCCACCTTCGAGACGAACGTGCCGGGGATCTACATCACCGGGGAACTCGGAGGGATGGGGTTGATCCACAATGCGGTCCGGCAGGCCAAGGCGGGGATGCGGCATCTGGGAAACAGAGCGAGGGCCGCCAGACCGGCGGCGGACGATCCCTCCGACATCGTGGACGTTGCGATCGTGGGGGCTGGACCCGCCGGCTTCACCTCGGCACTCTGCGCCGTGGAACAGGGGCTCTCCTACCGCTTCGTCGATCAGGAGGTCGATCTTGGCGGGACCGTCTTCCACTACCCGCGGCGCAAGATCGTCCTTACCCATCCGATCCCCTTGCCCCTCCTTGGAAGCGTCCATAAACCGAAGATGGAGAAGGAGGAACTCCTCGCACTCTGGAAACGCGCGATCGATGAATACGGCATCCATCTCGAGACGGGCGTGAAAGTCGAAAACATCCTCTCCCGCAACGGTTCCGGATTCACCCTCCTCACCTCGCAGGGGGAGATCTGCGCCCGCTTCGTCATGCTCGCGATCGGGCGCAGGGGAACCCCGAGGAAACTCGGGGTTCCGGGGGAAGAGCGCGACAAGGTCTTCTATGCACTCCGGGAGCCGGAGATGCACGCGGGGAAGCGCGTCCTCGTCGTCGGGGGGGGAGACTCCGCGCTCGAAGCCGCCCTGATGCTCGCCGAGGAGACCGACGCCGAGGTGACCCTCTCCTACCGCCGGCGGGCGATCTCGCGCGCCAAGCCGGAGAATCGCCGCCGTTTCGAGGAACGGGTCGCCGAGGGGCGCATCCACGTCCTCTGGGAGAGTTCCGTCGTCGAGATCGAACCGGATTCCGTGACCCTCCAGGTGAAGGAGCACACGAAGCAACTCCCCAACGACGATGTACTCGTCTTCATCGGAGGGGAGTTGCCCACCCCCTTCCTCGAACGGATCGGCATCCGTCTCGAACGTCACTTCGGGGAGGAGACCGAGGCCCACAAGTATCTCGATTCCGTGACCGAGGTCTTCGGAGCGATGAAGGCGCAGGCCCGGGCCAAAGGGCTTCAGAATCACTTCCATCAGGAGAATGCTCCCTCCCGTGTCTTCCCCCTGCTGCTCCTCCTCCTCGGCGTTGCCGTGACCGGCGCCCTCCTCTGGGTGGGACGCGATTTCTATTTCGCCACCCCAATGACCCGGCAGGCGAATCCGGCGCTTCGCGTCTTCGAACCCTTCGGGATGTGGGGCAGAACCTTGGGGATCCTCTCGCTTCTATGTATGGTGACGAATTTCCTCTATTTCATCCGCAAGGAATTCGCCTTCATGAAGAACCGCGGGAACATTCGGACCTGGATGCACATCCATGTCTTCTCGGGGTTGATGAGTGGGGTCTTCGTCCTCTTCCACGCATCCCTGCTGCTGCGCAATGCGTTCGGTCTCCTCCTCTACCTCAGCATCGGGATCGTGATCGCCACCGGTTTGATCGGACGGTACATCTACGCCTTCGTCCCCCGGGATCCGCGCGGCCGTCCCCTGACCCGCCTCTCCCTGCAAAGTCTCATCGAACGGATGGAACGGGAGTACCGGGATCTCTTCCGGGGGTTGCAGGCGATCACGCCGATCGAACGGATCTTCGAGGAGGAGCATGACCTGGCCGCCTCCCTCCCGGGTCTCCTCTACCGGCTGGTGATCTGGTGGCCGGGGCGCTACATCTCCCTGTTGCGCTTCATCCGGAACGCGCAGCGCGAACTGGACGATCCGAAGAAGAAACGGGAGTTCGGTCGTTTCTCCCGGGAGATCTTCAAGCTCCACTTCCAGATGGATCTCCTGCCCCATCTCAAGCGGCTGCTGGGCATCTGGCGAAGTGGTCATGCGATCCTGGCCTTCTTCCTCTTCTTCCTCGTGATCGCGCACGTCTTCGTCGTCTACTGGGTCGGATTCGGGTGGCATTTCTGAGTCGGATGGCATTTCCGGGAGGGGAGGAGACCCCGCCCCCCCAGAGGGGGGGCACTTCTGAGATGGAGGAAAAATCGTGTGGCGGAGGAAATCGTTCGGCGTCGTCCTTTTCATCTTCTTCCTCTTCTGCTCTGCTGCGCCGGCAGGTGCGCAGATCTTCTCCCCGGGGGAACTCTCGAAGGCCCATGCCGAGTGGGATTCGATGCGGGATTGCCACCGATGCCACGCGACCGAGGCCGGGAGTTCGGCGCAGCGCTGCCTCTCCTGCCATGAAGCACTCGCGGCGCGGATCGCGAAGAAACGCGGCTACCATGCCCTCGGGGCCCCCGCGGGGAAACCCTGTTCCACCTGTCACGAAGAGCATCGCGGACGCGCAGCTCCGCTCGTGGTCTGGCCGGGGAGGCACCGCCGCAGATTTCCCCATGCCGAGACGGGCTGGCCGCTTTCCGGGAAACATCGCGGGCTCGAATGCACGAAGTGCCACGAGACCCGGGCGATCCGAGACCCGAAGGTTCTCGCCGAACTGAGGAAACACCCGGAGAAACAGACCTTTCTCGGACTCGATCGGCGATGTACCTCCTGTCATTTCGATGAGCATCGCGGTCAGCTCGGGAAGGATTGTACCCGCTGTCATGATGAACGGGGCTGGAAGCTCGCGTCCGGCTTCGATCATGCGCGCGTCTGGAAGCTCGAGGGGGCACACCGGCGGGTCCCCTGCCGCAAGTGCCATGAACCGGCACGGGATGCAGACTTCGACCCTTCGGCATTCCCCACCCCCCGTTCCCCAACCTTTCTCACCATGAAGCCGCTGGCCCACGAGAGATGTACGGACTGCCACACCGATCCCCACCGGGGGAGGTTCGGAAGCCGATGTCTCTCCTGCCATGGGAAGGAATCGTGGAAGGTCACGGCCGACCGGAAGAAACGGGCCTTCCATGACCGGACCGCCTTTCCCCTCGAGGGGCGCCATCGCAGCGTCCCCTGCGAATCGTGCCACCGGGTGGGGCGCGACGGGAAGAAGCATCTCAAACCGATTCCCCACGAGCGTTGCATCGATTGCCATCCCAACGCGCATCCCGACATCCCGGAGCCCCGGATGGCCGAACTCGATTGCCGATCCTGTCATACGGAGGGGGGATTCGACACCTTCACCTTCGATATCGAGCGCCACGCGAAGACCGCCTTTCCCCTCACGGGCGCGCATCGGACCGTTACATGCCCGGAATGCCATCTGCAAGGGATGGGGGAACCCTTCGCCGCCACGGAGGCCGTGCCGGTGGCGGGGATGCTGGCCGCCCAAACCCGCTCTGCATGGCGCTTCCGGCTCACGGGGAAGGATCCCGCCGATTGTGCCTCCTGCCACGCTTCCCCGCACCGGGAGCAGTTCCCGGAACGGAGATGTACCGATTGCCATGACACCGATCGATGGCGTCTGGCCGACCGGTTCGATCACGACCGGCTGACGAAGTTCCCCCTTTCGGGGAAACACCGGCAGGTTCCCTGCGAGGGGTGTCACCGCGAGGAGAAGGATTCCGAAGGGTCCTTCGTCCGGTACCGTCCCCTGACTTTCGAGGGGTGCGATGCCTGTCATGCCGACGTCCACTATGGGCAGTTCACGCGGATCGAAACGCCGCTTTCCTGCGAGAAATGTCACCGGGAGACGGGTTTCGAGGATCTTCGCTTCGACCACGGCGACCCCACCTTCAGCGATTGGCCCCTCCGCGGCAAACATGAAGGCGTGGCGTGCGAGGCGTGCCATCCGGTCGTCCATCTGGCCGATCGGATCGAAGTGCGCCGTTTCCGCCCCACCCCCAAGGCGTGTGAAGGGTGCCACCAGGATCCGCACAAGGGCGCCTTTCGGGAGCTTGCGGGATCCGTGGTCGGGGACGATTCCGCCGATCCCTCCTCTGCACCGCCCTGGGGGATCTCCCCCGACTGGTGGCACCGGCCGGAGAATGCCACACCATGTGGGACCTGCCATCGGGAGACGGGGTGGCGGCCGGTCACCTTCGATCACGGGACGACCGGTTTCCCATTGGTGGGACGCCACGAGACGCTTTCCTGCGCGGAATGCCACACGGGGGAGGGGGCCAGACTCCCCCACGACTGCGCGGGGTGCCACAGGGACGTCCATCGCGGCCGCCTCGGGACGAACTGCGCCGAATGCCATTCCGAGGAGGGGTTCGGGGAGGCGTCGATCCGCTTCTCCCGGCATGACCGGACGAACTTCCCCCTCATCGGGGCCCACGCGGTCCTCCCCTGCACGGAATGCCATCAGGACGTGCGAAACCTCGGTTTCGACCGCGTTCCCGCGGAATGCGCGGCCTGTCATTCGGAAGACGCGCCCACCGGCATCGAGGGGAAGGTCGATCATTCCACTTTCTCCGATGCCTGCGACCGATGTCACACCCAGATCTCCTGGGGGGATGCGGGCTTCCTCCACCACGACCGCTGCTTCCCGATCGGCCTCCTCGCCAAGCATGGCGGGGTTTCCTGTACCCGCTGCCATCGCGGGGTCATCCCCTCGGCCACCGGTACCTGCCGCAACAGCACCTTCTCCTGCACCCAATGCCACGGCTGCCAGGAGGCGGCACACCGCGACGTGAACGGTTACGAGTGCAAGGAACGGAAGTGTTACCGCTGTCACCCCGGAGGTGAGCGATGAACCCCTTTGGCCGCAGAATGCTCCTTGGATCGATGCTCTTCTCGTGCCTCGTCTTTCTGGCCTACTGTTCGGAGTCCCCCATCTTCGAGCGGATGACGGTGGAGGCGCACGATGCACGGATCTTCCCCACCAGCCACGGCGCCGAAGAGAACACGCCCATGGACTGTAACAAGTGTCACGGCGGGTTCGATTCCTTCACGGAATTCGACTGCCTCGGCTGCCACGCCCATGTGGCGGAGGCCACGGATCCCCGGCACGAGGAGGTCGATGGGTATGCCTACGAATCGGAGGCCTGTCTGGGATGTCACCCGCGGGGGGAGACGATCTCCCTGGAAGCGCACGAGACGCTCTTTCCGATCGCCGAGGGCGCTCACGAGGGGATCTCCTGTGAGGCCTGCCACACCGCCGGTGACGCTTCCGCGAGCTTCACCTGCCAGGGATGTCACAGCGGGGCACACAGCTGCGCGCGGATGGATCCGAAACATGAGGGTGTCTCGGGCTATGCCTGCCGGGATGCCGACTGTTTCGCCTGTCACCCCAAGGGAAGCGTGCTTTCCCGGGAGGAACACACCCCCTTCTTCCCGATCACCTCGGGGAGCCACCGTTCCTTCGGTTGTTCCGACTGTCACCCCGACGGGAGTGACACGTTCACCTGCATCGGTTGTCATTCCGGCGAACATTCCTGTGCGAAGATGAACGGGGAACACGATGAGGTTCGCGACTACACCTGCGAGGATACCGCGTGCCTCTCATGCCATCCCACCGGGAAGAAAGAGGAGGGGGAAGGGAATGACTGAGTCGTTGCGTCACCCGGCCGGTATGCGAATCCGGCGTCTCTGGGGGGCTCCCCTGAAGGATCGCTGCAAGAGAAGGAGGAAAGGCGCCGATCGAAAGGGAGTAATCCGTGGGGCGTTGCTCGTCATCGGCCTCCTCCTCCCCACCACGGGGCAGACGCAGGAGGCGTGCCTCGGGCAGGTCACCTATGTCACGGGCGGCACGCTCTACCTCGATCGTGGACGCCTCGATGGCCTCGAGGTGGGGATGCAGCTTCCCCTTTCCCGGCAGGAAGGCGGGATCGCTACGATCGAGGTGAAATACCTCTCCGATCACCGCGCGGTGGCAGGCGTCGTTTCGGTGCAAACCCCTCCCGAAGTCGGGGACGTCTTCTCCTGCCCCCCCCCCCAGGAGGAACGCCCCGCGCAGTGGAAACCAAAGCCCTCCCCCCCCCCGATCCCTCCGG
>CAZTSL010000112.1:0-15879 GCA_964616915.1 uncultured bacterium | reverse complement strand
CGCTCTCCACGACGCTTCCGAAGGAAGTCTGCGCCGTGCTTCCCTGGAGGGTTCCCCCTTGCCGGGTTTCCTCTGCGGCGGGATCGCTCCCTCCACCACACCCCCCCGCAAGGAGGATCAGGGTGCAAAGCCCGGCCGGGAAGGAGAGAAAGCGGCCTCTTGTCGTATGCGTCATCGTCGTCTCCACGATCGAGGGTTGATGCTTCGATGGCGTGGGAGCGGGATTCGTGAGCGGTGGTCTCCCCCGTTTCCCGAAGGAGCGGCGGATATGGCCTGGATGCCGGGGAATCCCCCCCCATGAAAGGCGCGCACAGTTTCCCCTTTTCGATCCAAAAAGTCAAGGTGTTCTTCCCGACTCAACCCCGACCCGGCCTCTTGACAGATTCGTGACAGGCCGATAGACTGGCACCGGATTGTGGGTCCTGGATGGAGGACGTTCGAGGAAATCGGACAATCGGTGAAGGGTGAGGTTGTCATCGTACCGTTCCGGTGCGTGGGGAGCGTCCAGCTTCCTCGACGCCATGGAGCGCGTGCCAGGGGATGATCGTCATGGCAGAGCAGAAGTCAAGTTCGCAGCTCGAATATCTGAGAAGGTTGCTCGGGGAGATCCGAGGGGAACCGGTCAGCGACTGGGAATCGGTCGTCACGGTGTTCAACCGGGGCTTCTTTTCCCACAAACCGCCCAAGATCGCAGTAACGGGGATGATCCAGTCGGGGAAGGCCACGCTTCTGAAGGCGCTTTTCGGAATCACGTTCCAGCCCTCCCAGAAGGAGGCGTACAGAAACACGATCGTCCTTCACAAGCTCGCCTCCGGTGTCGAGATCTTCGATACGCCCGGAATCGGCGGAGAGGAGGGGGGCGGAGAGAATGTGACACGCCTCTTCCTCGGCCTCCCGCCGGTGGGGGAGAGCAAGATCGAGAAGATCCAGGTCCTCGAAGTCGAAGAGGAGATGCAGGAGATCTCCAAGACCTATCCTCCGGAAGTCGCACGGGAGCGGCTCAAGGACCTCGATATCATCCTCTTCATCCTCGACGCGGCAACGGGACTGACCCCCGAAGCATCGGCCTTTCTCGAAGACCTGTCCAGTGCCTATCCCAACACGCCCATCGTGGTCGCCGTGAACAAGATCGATCGCCTCAGCGGCACGGAGGGGAAGGAGAAGCTCGAAGAGATCATGGGCAAACTGAGCGGGATCACGAAGGAAGTCGTTCCGATCTCCGCCCACGACAACCAGAACATCAGCCTCCTTTCCGCCCGGCTCGTCCATCTCCTCCCCGTAGCGTCCCAGCAGGAGTTCTTCGAACGGCTCACCGAGGAGAACCGTAAGATCGCCAGAAACCAGCTCCTCCAGAGCATGATCGTCTCCGCGGCGGCCAAGGTCGCGACCCTCCGGGCCGCACGAGAGGAAGAGCCGGAAAGACTCAAGGAACAGCAGGAGGTGATCGAGGGCGTCCTCCTCGGGTTGACCGAAGCGATCTGTCAGGCATACGGCTTGACGATGCAGCAGGCCCAGGAACGTTTCGGGATCTCGGAAACGATGATCGAAAGCGAGGCCCGCAAGATCGACACCGATCGCCCGGATGCAGAGAGCGCTCCCACCCTCTTCAAGGAGATCCGTGAGGAAGGGGGGGGCGGCAACGTCGAACTGGCCACGGCGGGCGGCGGGTTCCTCGGGGGAGCGGTCGCCGGGGCAGTTGCCGGCTCCTTCGTCCCGATCCCCGTGGTCGGCACGATGATCGGCGCGATTGCCGGTGGCGTCTTCGGGCTCGGCATCGGCTCCCAGATCAGCGAGAGCATCGGGAAATGGGTCGGCGGAAAGGGGGAGGAACAGGAACAGACTTATCCCGCCTTCACCTCCGCCATGCTCGTCTATGCCTACGGCCAGTCCCTCTGCCGCTTCCTCGACGAGGCGACCGGAAACGAGGCGCAGGACAAGACACAGACCTTCGATATCGGCAAGGTCTTCACCGAGGAACTCCGGGACGCCAAGAGCGTCTTTTCCAACATCCGCGCGGAACTCGAAACGGAGACCGACTACCAGGTGGCCGTCTACCTCCTCAAGGAACGGATCCGCCAGGAACAGTTGATCCTCCGCAGTGTCTATGAGACCGCGATCTCGGATGGGACCTACTCGCCCGAGGAGCGGGCCTATCTCGAAAGACTCGCCCGTCAGGCGAAGCTCACCCCCGACGTCTTCAAGTACATCTCCCGCAACGAACTCCTCGAGGGGATCAAGAAGATGGCCCAGGACGAGACGATGCGCACCCGCCTCCTCGAGAAGGTGCGGGGCGTGGCGCTCCGCGACCACGAGGTCCGCCCCGAGGAATGGACCTTCCTGGCCAAGATCTACGAGACGCTGGGCATTCACCCCGACCAGCACCCCAGACCGAAAAAGAAATCGACCGACCTCGAGGAGGAGAAGTGGCGCGATCAGCACGAACGCAGCCCCTTCTCCATCGGTTGACCCAGGCGCCTGCCTCCATGACGCGGTCCAGATCCATGGCCGCGCGCCTCGATCCTTTCCCGCCAGCAACGATCCC
The DNA here is from genome assembly GCA_964616915.1 of uncultured bacterium. Classification (GTDB taxonomy): domain Bacteria; phylum Myxococcota_A; class CAZTSL01; order CAZTSL01; family CAZTSL01; genus CAZTSL01. The sequence goes on along the minus strand of CAZTSL010000112.1, from coordinate 13,337 downwards.
ATGCCCCGGATCCGTAAGGATGCCATCTTCCCCGGGGCGGGTTCGACCCCGCCCCGCACCACGGTGTTGTCTCAATGGGGCGTTCTGGCCCCGGAATCGAGGGAGGGGTGCAAGGGGAGGGTGAGGGTGAAGGTCGTTCCCTCCCCGACACGGCTCTCCACGGAGAGGTCACCGCCGTGGCTCTTGACGATCTGGAAGACGGTCGGAAGCCCCAACCCCGTCCCGTCGCTCTTCGTGGAGAAGAAGGGGTCGAAGATCCGCTTCAGGTTTTCGGGGGGGATGCCGCATCCCGTGTCGGAGATTTCGATCTGGAGGTGATCCTTCCCGGCGCGGGCCCGAAGGGTGATTTGCCCCTCTTCCCCCTCGCCTTGGCTCGCGATTGCGTCCCGGGCGTTGATGAGGAGGTTGAGAAGGACCTGGTGGAGCTGATTCGGATCGCACCGAAGGGTTTCGGGAAGTTCCTCCGGAAGATCGGTCTCGAGCCGGATGCCCACCGCGTCGAGTTCCTGGCGGAAGAGATCGACGGCCTTGGTGAGGACCTCCGCGGTGGCGACGGCAACGATATGGGGTTCGTTGGGCCGGGCGAATGCGAGGAATTTCGTGAGCGTGGTGGAGAGGCGTTTCGCTTCATCGAGGATATATCCGCTGAAACGCCGGCGTTGCTCCTCGGAACGCCGGGGATCGGCCACGATCTGGGCGGAGGAGATGATCGTGGAGAGGGGATTGCGCAATTCGTGCGCGATCCCCGCGGTGAGTTCCCCCAGGGAGGCGAGCTTCTCCCGCTGGGCCAGCGCCTTGAGCGAGGCTTCGAGTTCCCGGCGGCTCTGCGCCAGCGAGCGCGTCATCTCGTTGAACGCCTCGGCCAGCGTACCGATCTCGTCATGCGTGCGCACCGGCACTTCCCGATCGAGGTTGCCCTGGGAGATCTCCCGCGTGGCATCCACGATCTCGTGCAGCGGAGCCAGTACCTTCCGGGAAAGGAGGAATGTGACGAGCGCTCCGGCCCCGATCATGAGGAGTGTCGTGATCACCGCAAAAGTGTAGAAGAGATGGAGCGTCTCGGTAATCCGGCGGCGGGAGAATCGGAGCACGGCAAAGCCGAGCGCGCGGTACCGGCGCTGTGGGAGGGCCAGATCCTCGGCGGAAGGCTCGGTGAAGATGTCGAACTCGTCGCCGAGGCTGGACTCCCGGGAAAGATCGAGCACGATCGGCACCCGCCGCTCGGTCCACCCTTCCCCCCCGGCACGATGCCGTTCGGCGATCACCCGTCCCTCCTCGTTCACGATCCGCACGCCGAGGATCTCCTCGTCGGCGAGCACCCGGCGCAAGAGGTCGTCGAGGATCTCCTCGTTCTCCGTGAAGACGCCATAGACCGCGACGTAGGAGAGGTTGCGCGCCGCGGTGGCGATCCGTTCCTCGAACTGGCTTTCGAGCATGGCGTCCATCTTCCGAGCGAAGATCGAACCGGCCAGGATCGAGACGCCGGCGATGAGCGATATCGTGGCCAGCATCCAGCGTCCCCGCAAACCGAAGGTCATCGTACGATCTCCTTTGCCTGCTCGATCGCCTTTCGAGGGAAGGTGATCCCCATCCGATGCGCGATTTTGAGGTTGAGGCGGAGTTCGATTCTCCGGGGGGGGAAGATTCCAAAGACCCGCTCTCCGGCCAGGATCCTCGCCGCGATCGTGGCACCCTGCCGGCCGATATCCCGGTAGTCGAGCGTAAGGGCCGCCACTGCTCCCCATGAGAGGAAGGCGCGGTTGTATCCCACGATCGGGATACGATGGAGGGTTCTCCGAAAGAGGAAGTCGATCCCGCTTCGCGTCACGACCGTCTTGTCGGGAAGGAGCCAGAGGAGATCGATCTTCTCTGCGTAGGGTTCGAAACACTCCGGCAACGCCTGGGAGGAGAGGACCGAAATCGGGACGATCGTCACGTCCTTGGCCACCCCTTCGATCTCGCGGATCGTTTCCCCCGTATACACCGGATCGAAGGGGATGCCGATCCGCCTGCGCCTCGGAAAGGTGAGTCGGAGGAGCGGAAGGGCCTGCGCCGGAGAGAAGTTGAGGGAGACCCCCGGAATCTCCTTTGGATCGACGCCACTCTTCCAGGGGTTGAGCACCATGAGGTAGAGGGCGGGGAGGGGCGGCTTCGTGCGCAGGTAGGCCAGGAGCGCCTCATGGCCGATCAGGACGACGAGGTCGGGCGGGGCACCTGCGGTGGTAAGTCCCTCGAGATGCCTCACCCCGCGTTCGACCTTCCCTCCGAGGTCGAACGTCTGTGCCGTGACCTCGATCTCTTCCCTGAATCCCTCGATCACCGCCCGATAGGCAGCGCGATCGGAGCCAAGGAGGAAGAGGATCGTGGGCAGCGCCTTCCCCTCCGACCTCCCCGCCGGAAGCACGCCAACCCCAAGGAGCAGGATGATCCGGAGCCACTTCATCTCAGAACCGATAGCGCAAGGTGAGCGTGAAACTTCTCGGTGGTCCCGGAATCGGGGTCACGCTTCGGGAGAGGTGGAAGGTGTCGAAGAGGTTGCGCACCGTCATCGAGAAGGAGAGGGGAGAGTTGGCCGGTTCGATGAAGAGGGAGAGGCGGCCCAGTGGATAGGGGGGCAGATCCCCCCCCCCCGCCACCCTTCGTGAGCCCACCCAGTCGAGACGCGCCGAGAGATGGATCGCCGGCGTCGGGGCGATTTCCACCCCACTGTAGACCTGATGGGTGGGAGGGCTGCCCGGGGTGTCGGACGCGGAGAGGGAGTGAGAGAAGGCGTACCCGATCGAGGGGGAAATCACGCCGCGATAGGCCATCTCCAGCTCGAAACCGGCATAGCGGGTCGTCTCCGGCGCGTTGTAGCTCCGCAGCACGAGGTCCTCCCCCGTCTCCTGGACGATCTTCTCTCCGATCCAGGTGTAGTAGCCGTTGGCCCGCAGATCGAACCCCCACCGGTCGAACTGAACGATCCCCTCCACGCTGCGGAGTTTCTCCGGTTCGAGGTCCGGGTTCTGCTCCACCCCCGTCACCTCCCCATCGACGAGGCCCGCGGAGAGGTTGAAGAGATCGAAGAGATCGGGGGTCTGGGTCGCCTCCCCGTAGAGGAGCTTGAGAAAGGTGCCGCTGCATACCTCGGAGACGAAGGCAAGGCGGGGGTTCCAGGAAGGGGCGAAGTCGTTCGGGGCGTCGATCCGGATGCCGGCCGTCAGGAGATTTTTCGGGGTGATCGCCACCCGGCTCTGGAGGTAACCGGAGAAGAGCGCGCTTCGTGCGGTAAGCGAGATCGCGCCCGTCCCCCCCTGCGGCTCCGGCGCGACGACGGTCGCTGCCCGGCTGGAGAAATCCCCCCGGTACGCACCGCCCAGGAGCCATGTCACCCGTTGGGGAAGGTGGAGGGTGAACTCCTGGACCGCGCCGAGGCTGAAGCTCTCCCCCGAGATCTCGAAACGTCCTCCCCCCGGCTCTCCCTCCACGATCCCCTGGGGGAAGAGGGGAATCTCCGAACGGTCACGGTAACGGGCCAGGTAGACCTGGCTGTCCTCCTCCACCCACGACGTGATCGGAAGGCGCAACTGCGCCTGGACGAAGAGGAGAGGGGTGGAACGCCGGCCGTTCTCCCGCAGGGAGAGGGGGGCATGGCTGAAGGGAGAGATCTGGAAGGCATCGGCAAACTCGCTCCACCGTGCCGAAAGGGTCAGGCGGTCCCAGAAACGGGCCCTGGCATAGAGGTCGAGGTAGTGGTCCGTGGCGTTCTCCGTGACGACGTCGTCGCGGCCGGTCACCGAGCCGTCGGAGAGATCGAACTGGACCGGGGCGTTCGTGAGACGGCGGGGCGCCTCCTCGGTGACCCGATAGCTCCATGCGAAATAGAGATCCGCGATCGGGGTGACCCAGGCGGCGCTCCCCCGGACACCGTTCTCTCCGAACGAGCCGAGGAGGAGGCTTCCGGTGAAGGGTTCCACGCGGGAACCTTCCTTCGAGATGAGATGGATCATCCCGGCAAAGGCGTTGACCCCCCAGAGCATCGCGGCGGGACCGCGGATGATTTCGATCCGCTCGATCATCGCCAGCGAAAGATCCTCCTTGCGGGGGAAGCTCTCCCGATCCCCCTGGAAGGCGAGGGGGACGCCGTCGAGGAGGACGAGGAAGGAATTGGCCAGCCCTCGGTTCCAGATATCGACGTTCGTCTCCGTCTCTTCGGTGTAGAAGCCGGGGATCGTGGCAAGGACTTCGGAGAGGGTCTCGAAGCCGAGACGTTCGATATCCCGGGCCGTGATCACGGTGATCGCGGCCGGCGCCATCCCTGCGCGCTCCACGATCCGCGATGCGGAGAAGACCTCCTCCTCCCCGAAGAAGAAGACATCCTGCTCCTGGAGGAAGTCCTCGTCGGATTCCTGGGCATAAAGGGGGGGACAGAGCGTGAGAAGAAGGGTCAGGAGGAGCGTGAAGGCAGAGCGGATGGGCGTCGGCCAGGACACCGGCAGGCCCCGGAGCAAGAGACTACTTGCAGGCGTCGTTCGGGGCTGCCGCACCGAGCGCGGAGAGTTCGAGGAGGCCGTCTGCGGTCTGGCCGAGCGCATAGACCTTCTTCCCGTCCGGTGTGATCGTCAAGGCCCGCGCCGAGGTGACGAGCCCCCCTCCGCTGTTCTGAAGGGTGTGGGTCCCCAGCAGCCGGAGCTGCCCATCGGCGTCGGGAATCGCAGAGAGGAGCAGGAGCTGGGAGGTTCCGGGGGAGAGGACGTACAACGTGCCCCCCCCGGGCGCGATCCGCACCAGTGAAGGGGTGAACGACGCAAGGGCGGTCTTCCCCACGACGCGCAACCGGTTCTCGGGATCGGCCGGCGCGATCTCGATCAGGGAGATCTCCCCGCCGTTGGCCGTGGAAGAGGTCACGTAGGCGTATTTCCCATCGCGGGAGACGGCGACCCCCGATGCCCGAGAGACCTCGATCGTATCGACCTCCCAGAAGATGCCGTCCCCCGCGGCTCCTGTCTGGACGATGGAGACCCGGCCCGAGTCGTAGAGGATCCCGGCCCATTCCCCCGTGGGGTTGAAGGTGGCCAGCAGGGGGACCGCGGTGGCCGCGCGGGGGGTGAAGATCCGCAGTGGTTTGATCCCCTCCCGCCCTCGGATCGTCAGCACATGGACCGCTTTGAGGCCCCGGTCGCCGACGAGGAGCATTGTGCCGTCCGGGCTTACGGCAAGGCTTGTGATCGGCGCACCGACATCGAGGACGTTGCGGGCCACGAAGGTCGATTCGCTCGGCGCGCTCGTGACTTCGAGCGTGACGAGGAGGCCGTCGTCTGTCCCGACGAAGACGCGGTGCGTTTCGTTGGCCCCACCCGGGGTCACCGCGATCCGGCTGGGATTGGGGAGGGCCTCGTCGTTGGGGAGGAGGATGTCGTTCGTCGTGAAGGTCTCCCCCTGCACGATCGAGAGACGGGCGTTCGTGTTGCCGGTGCCGTCGTCCGCTTCGCTCAGCAGGTAGATCCGGCTCTCGTTGGCGGCGACATCGACCGGCACGCCGAAGTTCGGGACGGTTCGTGCCCGGGAGAGTTCCCGGTTGACCCGGATCGTCACGTGCGTCTCCTCCCCGGCCGCGATCTCGGCCAGCGCGCTGCCCCCGCTGACGATCTCCCCCTCTTTGAGTCCGAGGGCGGCCACATTGATGCAGGCGCGCTCTTCCACCGGGATATCGCCGATCCGGAGGGTGCGCTCCGGGACGCCGCCGGAAACTCCCGCCTCGTCGGAGAGGAAGAAACGGGGAGGCGCCGCCCCCACGGCAAAGACGCTTACGAGGTTGGCCTCGGAGAAGATGCTCCCCTGCTGCGTCGCGGTCAGGGTGATCGAAAGTCCCGGCTCCGCCGCCGGTGCCGGCGTATCGGAGGGTGCAGCGGGGGCCGGATCGTGCGTGGCCTCGGTACAGGCCAGGAAGGGCAAGAGGCAGAGCGCACATCCGAGCCGTTTCCAATCGCGTCGATCATATCGGTTCATCATCCATTCCCCTCTCAGAGTTCGAAGTCGAACACCACTGCCGCGGAAGATCCGCCGACGCCCTCGTTCCCCTGGGTCGCCAGGATCACGCCCGTGGTCGCGCCCGCGACGGCCACGCCCCCCACGATCGTCCAGAACCACCACTTCTGGAAGATCGACTTGCGCTTCGGTGCTTTCGGCGCCTCTTCCTCTGGGGCCACGAGCGCATCGACGAGACCGAGTGTTTCGAGGGAAACCGTCGCGTCCTCCTTCGCCTTGCGGGCCACGAAGGGTTGGAGGATCTCGTTGACCTCCGGCTTCTGGGAGAAGAGACCGACGAGCCCCCGGATCTTCTTCTCCGCGTCGGAGAAATCGCCACGGATCACGACACCGGCGCTGCGCACGAGCACACCGCGTACCGCATCGGTCATGTAGAGGAAGAGCGTGTAGCGATTGGTGGGGGAGACGCCTCCAAGGAGCGAATCTTCCGGCTGCGAGGGCGCCGTCGTCGATTGGATGATGCTCCCCGACACGACGTAATCCACATCGAGAAGATCGCCGAGGAGATGCGACTTCTGGGCCTTGGCTCCGGGGTCCGCCGCGGTGCGGATCTCCTCGACGTACTGCTCGAAGCGTTGCGGTCCATCGTTGGGCTGCAGCGTCACGCTCAGACTCTTCAGTTCCGTCGAATCGATCGTCACCTTCGCGTAGAGGGTCTTGTAGTCTTCGATCTCGATCCGGATGTCATGGTCCCCGAAGGTCAGGTTGTCGATCGTCAAGGGGGTCACCCCGCGCAGGCTCCCGTCGAGGTAGACATTGGCGAAGGGGGGTTCGGAGACGATGGAGACCACCCCCTTGGGCGCCTGCTCGTGTTCGGCCCGCAGTTCCTCGAAGCGTTCGATGAACTCGATCGGTACCGTCTCGGGGAGGATTTCGCTCTGGGGGGTCTTCTCCATGAAGCGACGATAGGCTTCCACCGCTTCCTCGGTCTTCCCGAGGGAGGCCAGGGTGCTGCCGAGGAAGAGATCGACCTGGCTGTAGTCGAAGTTGGCGTTCTGCCGGACCTTCTCTTCTTCGAGGAGTGCCTTGGCCCGCTCAAGATCGACGAGGGCGCCTTCCATGTCGCCGTTGACCATCTTCTCGCGCCCGGCATTGATCCGTTCGTCGAGTTCCTTCAGTTTCTGCTCCAGGTCTGCGTCGTACTTCTGGAGGATGCGGAGTTTCAGTTCCTCTCCTCCCACGAGATGGTATTCTCCCAGTTCTTCGAAGGATACGGCGATCATCTGGTTGAGATTGCCCAGTTCGAAGGAGCCGAGCGTATCGGAGACGAGTTCGACGAAGAAGAGGGTGGGGAGGCGTTTGGGAGCCTCCTGGGTGGGGGTGGGGACCCCTTCGGGGGTTTGCGATGCCTCGGCAGGCACTGCGCCCTCTTCCGGTGGTAGGGGTGCCGGCGCGCCGGCTTCCTCTCCCTCAACGGGGGGAGGCACTGCGCCCTCTTCCGGTGGTAGGGGTGCCGGCGCGCCGGCTTCCTCTCCCTCAACGGGGGGAGGCACTGCGCCCTCTTCCGGTGGTAGGGGTGCCGGCGCGCCGGCTTCCTCCGTTTCGGGAGGAACACCGGCCGCCTCGGGAGGGGCGATCCCGGTCTTCGTCGCTTCATCCTCGGCGGGGAGGGGCGTCCCTTCCATGTTCTGGACAGGGGGCGCTTCGAGTTCGTCGGCCCCTTCCGCCGGTGTCCCTTCCGCTGCGGGGGCCTGGGCGCCTTCCGCTGCGGGGGCCTGGGCGGCTTCCGGCGCTTCACCCGTTCGATCCCCTTGCACGGGCGGTTCGGTGGCTGTCTCGGGTGTCGGAGTGAGGTCGTCGAGATCGACCGTCGCTTCCTCTGCCGTCTCGTCGGCCCATGCGACACTCCCTCTCCCGACCGGGAGCGGCATGGAGGTGAGGACGAAGGAGACGATCAGCACGTACGTTAGAAGTCGGTAGGAATGTTTTTCCCCAACCGCCATGGTGGTTCCCCCCTCTACGATTGCTCATGGATACCGATCCTTGGATGAAGTCTTCCGCGCAGCAGGATGCTTGTGGCAGGATGCTTGTGGAAGATCGCCGATGCATCGCCGCCGTCTCATTCCTCTGGATCGGACATCATCTCTTTCCATCCCTCGCGGGGCGTCTCGATCTGTCGCCGCCGCGATCGCGGTTTTCCCCGATCACGACATTCCTTTGGGGCTTGGGCATGGGGTTTTTCCCCTGGAGGTCGGGTGGGCGGTGATCGCCGTCCCCCGTTTTATTCCCTTCTGTGGTGTCCCCCTTTGTGGCGCCCTCGTTGCACCGGCGTCTCGCCCGAGCGGGGAGCGATGGAAAGCCCGCATGAAAACTTTCGACAAGGTAGCACAACTGTTCAGCCATTGCAAGATTTTTCTCCGTTCCTTCGGCTTCTCTCCTGGCAGAAGGGGGTGTGGTTCCTTGGTTCTTGCACCTTGAATCTCGTTCCTTCTCCTCCCCACGGGAAGAATGGGGAGGGTGAAGCAAAGGGCGAGGGCGAAGAGGGAGAGGAGGAGTCCGAGGCGGAACGTGACGGGCCGATAGGTGAGGGTGACATGGTGATCCCCTGCCGGGAGGGGGAGGAGGGTCAGGAGGAAGTCGGCCCGGTAGGGGACGATCGTTTCCGGCGAGGTGGCAGGTGCCCGCATCGACTCGATCCTTGCCACCCAGCCGGGATAGAAGAGTTGTGTGAGGAGGAGGAAACCGTTTTCTGGGGACGAGACCTCGAGCGTGATCCGGCCGGGGGATCGCGCCAGCACGCGCACCTCTGCTTCCTCTCCGGCGGGGTGGGTCCTCCCGAGGAAATTCCGCAGGAAGGGGTCGAGGTCCCCTTCCTCCACGAGGACGGTTCGTTCCGGATCCCATGCAGGCGAGAGGCTCGCTGCGACCACGCCCTTTTCGTCGGGGAGGATCTCGGCGTGGGGGACCCAACGCACCGGTGGATATCGGAGGCGGTTGCGGTAGATCCGAAGGGGGGGCATACCGCTTTGAAAGTGGAGCGTCGCTTCGGGTTCGAGGTCGCGGGCGCTCACCGGAAAGAACGAGGTGACGAACCGGACCCCCAGGAGTGCGAGCCAGCGCACGTCGGCCGGGGAGAGGGAGACGGCGGAGAGATCCTCCGGGAAGCGGTCGCGACGCTCGAAGTGCCAGTAGAGCCGAAGCGACCGGATCGGCTGGAGCGCGAACCACCCCGCGGCGTTGGGCACCCCGAAGGGGATGTTCGTAAAGGGCTTGAGCACTTCCCGGTGATCGAGATAGGGGGAGAGGTCTCCCCGCCATCCCTTCACGAGTGCGGGCGCGAAATGGCGGGAGCGTTCCACCCCGAGCGACCAGATCCGAAAATCGGCATCCCCCCCGGAAAGCCTCCGAAGGATCGAGACGGAGCGGGGCGGAGTGAACCACGCCTTCGCGTCGATGTACCCATGGTATCTCCGCCCGAAGTTCCAGAGATCGAGGAGGGCGAGGAGGAGGAAGAGGATGCTCACCCCCTTCCTTCCCCCCCTGCACTTTTCGGTCGCCCGATCGAATCCGAATGCGGAAAGGAGCACGACGAAGAGGCCGAAGAAGGCGAGAAAGCGGGAGGGGAAACGAAAGGCCCCGAAGGGAGGGAGGTGCGCCAGGAGTGCGTAGAGCCGGCTCGAGAGGAGGAGGGCGAGGAGGGCCATCCCCAGAAGGAAGCCGGAAAGGGGCCGTTCCTTCCGGCGGATGCCGTAGAGGGCGAGGAGGAGGGGCAGAATCCCCAGATAGACCGTCGTCTCATCGAAGGAGCGTCCCGGATTCCCCTCTGCCGGGTTGCCGTAGCGGTAAGGGGCCAGAAGGGTGACGAGATGCGCAGGGGTCCAGGCGCCGAGGGTCACATCGACATGACCATGCCCCCGCTGCGACTGGGCTGCGAGTTCGATCGTGGGAAGGAGTTGCACCGCGCCGAGGCTCACCCCGAGGAGAACGACCCCTCCCCACCGCCGGAGCCGGCAGAGGAGCACGCGGCTTCCCATCCACCTGGTGGAACGCCCGGTTGGGCTCCTCGTGGCCGCAGGACGCAGCATGAGGTAGGCCGTCGCGATCACGAGCGAAAAGAGGGTCATCTGCGGCTGCCCCGTGAAGATCTCGAGGGCGATCACCGGCGCGGCCCAGGTCAGGGACCCTCGCCCCCGAAGGAAACGTTCGATCACCCAGAGGAGGAGGGGAACGAGACTGCTGGCCGCAACGATGCTCGTGTGCGGAAGATGGACGAGGAGAAAACCGCAGAACGCCTGCACGATCCCGGCGAAGAGGGCCGCCGCTGCGGAACGCTCCAATTCCCGCGCCAGGAGGAAGGTGAAGAAACCGGCCAGCACCAGGGAGAGGAGGAGGGACGCGTGGAAGGCGAAGAGGGGTGGAAGGGTGGCGAAGAGGAGGAGATTCGGGGGATAGAGCGCCCCGACCTCCCCCTCCGCGAAGAGGGGGAAACCATCGAGGTTCGTCTCCGTCCAGAGGGGTAGTTCCCCATCCTTCAACGAACGGGAGAGGAGAAGCCGGAGGGGATAGTTGAGTTCCAGCGCATCCGAGACGCCGTTGTGATGCGCGATCAGCGTGGCCTCACCGGTAAGGAGGGGAAGATGACGAAGTGCCACGAGGAGGAGCAACAGGAAGAAGACCCCTGCGGCAGTCACGCTCCTCCGCTGCTCGATGCACGATCCATCCCCCATCGTAGCGGGGCTACCCCTCCGTCGATTCTTTCCGGCGTTTGGCCGCGATCTCTCGCTCCACGAAGGCGACGATGTCGCTCATGAACGCGCCCGGCGTGAAGATCTCCCGGACCCCCTTCGCTTTGAGCGCGGGGATGTCGTCCTGCGGGATGATCCCTCCTCCGAAGAGGATGATGTCGGAGGCCCCCTGTTCCTGGAGGAGTTCGGCGATGCGGGGGAAGAGATGGTTGTGCGCGCCGGAGAGGATCGAGAGTCCGATGGCGTCCACGTCCTCCTGGATCGCGGTATTGACGATCATCTCGGGGGTCTGGTGGAGTCCGGTGTAGATCACCTCGAAGCCGGCATCCTTGAGGGCGCGGGCGATCACCTTCGCGCCGCGGTCATGGCCGTCGAGTCCGACCTTTCCGATCAGGATTCTCCCTTTCGTCTTCATGGCTCGCTCCCTTGGTTCCTTGCGTCATTCGTGAGGAGGTGCGGCCGGAGTGGGGGGATCTTGCGAGGGCTTCGATTCGCCTTTGGGCGGGGTTTCCTCCTTCTGCTCGCCGGAAGCGGCCTGTTGGGCCTTCTCCTTCTTCGCCAGTTCGCTCCACTTCTTCCCGAGTTCGATCATCTTCGCCTCGTAGCCTTCGAGTTCCTTCTCCAGCTCGGCGATCGCTGCCTTGTCCTTCATCTTCTTCGCTTCTTCGAGGCGTCCCTTCGTGAGTTCGATCAGTTTCGCGTAGGCCGTCCGTTCGTGGATATAGACGTTCTTGTCGTCGGGATTCATGGCGATCGCCCGTTCGAGGTATTCGATCGACTGCTGGAGGGCCTCGGGGTTGCCAGGCGTGGGACGGCCCACGCCACCGATCTTTCCGTAGAGGACGCCGATCCATGCCACCGCGGAGCGGTCGTCCGGACGGAGTTCTCGGATCTTTTCGTAGTATTCGATCGCCTTGCGTAGTTCCCCCTTCTTCATCGCCATTCCTGCGATCTTCTTGTAGATCGCGAGCTTCTCTTCCTCGTCCTCTTGCAATTCGGCGAGTTGGTTCATGCAGTTGATCGCCTGTTCGAGGTCGTCGAGTTCGAGATAGGCGTATCCCAGCCATTTCCAGGCATCGGTCCGTTTCGGGTCGAGTTCCGTGGCCTGGCGGTAGGCTTCCACCGCTTCCTTGTATTTCCCCTGCTTGTAGAGCTTGTGCCCTTCGTTGACGTGGAGCTGGACGGGATCGGGTTTACAGTCGGCCAACGAAAGGAGGAGGACAAGGCCGAAGATGACGGTCAGGAACTTCTGCATCGCTTTCTCCCATAGCCGGTTCCGGTTTCCGCCTATCTTACGGAGCGTTCGCCTCCCTGTCAAGGAGAATGAATCCGCACGACCCGATGATTACGAAAGGTAAGGCTTCGATGTGAAAATTACTTTTCGAAGGGCCGGCCCGCTGCGGGTCTGACGAGGCAGGAGCCGGGGAATCGTCGGAACCCAGGTGATTCCTCTCCTCGATTCGCCACGGCACATTTATTGAACTCTCCCGGGTCGGCAGAAGCGTCGATTCGTCCCCTCGGTCCATTTTTCCTCCCCTCCCCGATGCGCCGGTTCATCGAGCGGGACGAACAGACACCGTCGATCATCCGGATGGATGGAGAAGAGAGAGTACAAACGCTTGCATGGCCGAAAAGACGGCAGGCCATTTGCCGGAGGAACGTATCATCACATCGAGGAGTTGGCGTTTCTCTGATGGAGGAACCGATGCGGAATCCAGAAAATCGTCGTTTGCCTCGCAACCAGCATGAAGCGGACCGAAGGGTCCGGAAGCGGGGGAGAAGGAAGAGAGACCGCAACCAGGCATTCTCGCTCATCGAGCTGATGATCGTCCTGGCGATCGCGGGGATCGTGTTGTCGGTGGGGATCCCGAACTATCTCATGCACCGGGACACCGCCGTGCTCGAAAACGAGAAGATGGTGTTGCTCGATATCCGGCTCAACATCGAGAAGTACATCGCACTCTACGACCGGGTTCCCACGGCTGCGGAACTCGCCGCGGAGTTCTATTCCGGCGGTTTTCCCTTCGGGTACAGCTACGCGAAGATCGAACAGAATCTCGTCTGGAACGAGGGGGGGAACGGAAACGCCCGTTTCGCTTCCCTTTCTTCCTTCCACCGGGCGACGCGAGCGGAGGTCCTCGGCGACTGGTCGAAAGTGCAGACCCCCTACGATCTCCCTGCACCGGTAGAAGTCGCAGCACATGATGCCCTGGCCGAGCCGATCCAGATCATGACCGGCGCCTTCGATCCCATCGTCGGCAACCTGGCGATCACGGCGGGGAAATCGAACAAGGTCTGGATCTGTCACGTCCCGCCGGGAAACCCTGCGAATGCGAGAAGCCTTCGGGTCGGTGAACCTGCCCTCTCCGGACACCTGAACAACCACCCCTACGACTGCCTCGGGAAATGCGAGGATACCGACAGTTGCGGATTTGCTGATTTCAACGATGGCGACCGCAACGACGACGGCGATCACCACGACGACGGCGACCATGGCGACAACAACAGCAGCGACAACCAGAGCGGCGACGACGACCACGGCGACGACCAGAGCGGCGACCGCAACGACGACGGCGACCACCACGACGATGGCGACCACCACGACGATGGCGACCACCACGACGA
>CAZTSL010000111.1:0-16024 GCA_964616915.1 uncultured bacterium | reverse complement strand
CTTCACCGAGATCGAGGCCCCCCTCGACCGGCAACGCGCGGAGGCATCGCTGCGGCGTCTCCGATGAGGGACGGGGGGGCCGAAGCGTTCCCTTCACCTTGACAAGGGGGAGACCAGGAATTACCTTGTCAAGGACGTGACAGGGCCGGAGGGAAGCGAGCGGAGGGAGAATCCGAGAAAGCGAGGACGCAACGATGGAATCGAGACCTTCGGGCAAGATGCCGATCCGCGGCACGACGGTGATCGTGGTCCGCAGGGAGGGGCGCGTGGCGATCGCCGGGGATGGTCAGGTGAGCATGGGCAACACGATCCTCAAGGCCCGGGCACGAAAGATCCGCAAGATCCACAACGGAAAGGTCCTCACCGGATTCGCCGGCGCCACGGCCGATGCCTTCACGCTCTTCGACCGCTTCCAGGAGAAACTCGAGGCCTACCGCGGCAACCTCCCCCGCGCCGCGATCGAACTGGCCAAGGACTGGCGGATGGATCGCGCGCTGCGCAGGCTCGACGCCCTCCTCCTCGTGGCCGACCGGGAGCACGCCTTCATCCTCTCCGGCACCGGCGACGTGATCGAACCCGACGAACCCAGCGTGGCGATCGGATCGGGAGGCCCTTACGCCACGGCGGCCGCGCGGGCGCTTCTCGCCCACACGTCGCTCTCCGCGGAGGAGATCGCCCGAGAGGCCCTTCGAATCGCGGGCGAGATCTGCATCTACACGAACGTCGAGATCTCGGTCGAGACCCTCGATGCCTAGAGGTCACTCATGGAACAGCTCACCCCTCGCCAGATCGTATCGCAGCTCGACAAGTACATCATCGGCCAGAAGAAGGCCAAACGCGCCGTGGCGGTCGCGCTTCGCAACCGCTGGCGTCGCCAGCAGGTCGATCCCGAACTGCGCGACGAGATCGCCCCGAAGAACATCATCATGATCGGCTCCACCGGGGTGGGGAAGACCGAGATCGCCCGCCGGCTCGCCAGGCTCGCCCAGGCCCCCTTCCTCAAGATCGAAGCCTCCAAGTTCACCGAGGTCGGCTATGTCGGTCGCGACGTCGAATCGATGATCCGGGATCTCACCGAAGTGAGCGTCAAGCTCGTCAAGGAGGAGGAGACCCGTAAGGTCCGCAAGCGGGCGGAGGAACAGGCCGAGGAGCGGATCCTCGACATCCTCCTGCGCGGTCTGCCCGAGGCCCCCGAGACCCCCGACGCCGGTGACGCTTCGCAGCGCTCCACGCGGGAGAAGTTTCGCCGGCGACTCCACGAAGGGAAGCTCGACGACCGGGAGATCGAGATCGAGATGCCCGACCGCAGGACGATCCCCATGGTGGAGATCTTCAGCTCGAGCGGCATCGAGGAGATGGATATCAACCTCCGCGACATGTTCGGCAACATCTTCCCGAAGCGCAAGAAACAACGGAAGGTCAAGGTCGCCGAAGCCCGGAGACTCCTCACGGAGGAGGAGGCCCAGAAGCTGATCGACATGGAGAAGGTCGTGCAGCTTGCCATCGAGCGGGTCGAGAACTCGGGGATCATCTTCCTCGACGAGATCGACAAGATCGCCGGCCGGGAGAGCCGCCACGGTCCCGACGTCTCCCGCGAAGGGGTCCAGCGCGACCTCCTGCCGATCGTGGAGGGGTCCACCGTCTCGACGAAGTACGGCCTCGTGCAGACCGATCACATCCTCTTCATCGCGGCCGGTGCCTTCCACGTCGCCAAGCCGACCGACCTCATCCCCGAATTGCAGGGGCGCTTTCCGATCCGGGTCGAACTCGACCCCCTCTCCCGGGAGGATTTCATCCGGATCCTCACCGAACCGGAGAACGCGATCATCAAGCAGTACGTCGCCCTCCTGGCCACCGAGGGGGTGACCCTCGACTTCACGGAGAGCGCGATCGAGCGGATCGCCGATCTCGCGCAGCAGTTCAACGAGCAGATGGAGAACATCGGAGCGCGGCGGCTCCATACCGTGCTCGAACGTCTCCTCGAGGAGGTCTCCTTCGAAGCCCCCGATCTGGCGGGACAGAAGGTGACGATCACGGCGGATTACGTGGAGGAGCGTCTCGCGCCCCTCCTCGAGGACCAGGATCTGAGCCGCTACATCCTCTGAGGTGAAGTGAGCGGGGATGCGCGCGTTTGGGTGGTTGCCCCTCCTCGTCGCGCTTCCCCTTGCGGCCGCCCCCCATTCTGTCCCTCCCCTTCCCACGATCGTGCTGACCGAGGCGGAGATCCGGGAGATGGGGGCCACCCGCCTGGTCGAGGTTCTCGAAAGGATCGAGGGACTCGACATCTACCGCCTCCGCGTTTCGGAGTGGTTCGTGGGGGTGCGGGGGGATCTTCGTCCCCTTTCGGAGAACGTCCGTCTCACGATCGATGACCGGGCCGTCAACAGCCGTTTCTACGGTGGGTTTCCGGGAGAGGCCCTCCTCCTCTCCGTGGCGGAGATCGAGCGCATCGAGATCGACCTCTTCCCGGAGGGGGCGCGTCATGGCCCCGAAGGGCTCTCCGCCGAGATCCGGATCTACACGAAGGGCCCGACCCCGATTCCCCGGAGCGAAACGTGGCTCGCTCTGGGTCCCCCGGAGAAGAAGTTCCTCCAGGACTTCCGCCTCGCCACCCTGGAGCGGGGAACGACGCGGCACTTCGGCTACACGCTCTCCCTCGGCGTCGAACTCTCCCGTCTCTTTGCCGCCACGGCCGAGGATCTCACCTTCGGTTCCACCGATCTCGAACCCCTCTTCTCCGAACGGCAGGGGTTGATGAATCTTGCCCTTCATCGGAGGATCGGCCGATCCTCCCTCCGGCTTTCCGCCGGCTTCGGGGGGGGAGTGGTCGAGATGCGCGACGTGGGGCTGGTGCAGACGGAGATTTTCGATGAGATCGTCGGGTTCGTCGAAGGATACGGGGGGATCCGCTGGCGTTGTCGCCAGGGGCCGGGCCTTGCGCTCGATCTTGCCCTCGATGGGACGTGGGGAAAAATCACCGAGGTGGTCACGGGGTTCTCTCCCCAGTTGCCCCTCTTCTACCGGCGCTTCTCCTTCACGCTGGCCGAGGAGGTCGATCTGCTTCCGATTCCGGTCACGCTTCGGCTCGGCCTTTCGCTTCGACGCGATTTCGCGAATTCGTTCGCCTTCGATCCGGAGTACGAGACGCTCCCGGAGCCGGGAACCCCGGAGGCCCTCGAGCAGGGGGACATCATCCGGCGGGAGGATGCGATCGCGCCCTTCGTCGAGGTTCGCTGGAACCCCCTTCCCCCCCTCACGCTCGATCTTGCGCTGCGTAGCGACTACGTGCCGCAGACCGATCAGACGATCCCCGCACTCCTGGCCATGATGAACATCCATCTCTCCCCCACGCTTGCCGCCTACTTCCTTGCCGGTAACGGCTGGCGTCTTCCCACGTTCCTCGAGCGGTACAATCATCCTTTCGAGACGGGGGTGGAGGATTTCCGGAGGCGCAAGAACACGATTCCCCGGGGCAACCGGGATCTCCTGCCGGAGGAGGAGGTCGGCGTCGAGGGGGGGCTCCATTTCCGGCACACCGGGGGGACGGGGCAACTGGGTCTCTCTCTCTCCCTCTTCGGCCGCTGGAACCGGAACTTCGTCGTGGCGATTCCCGACGCGGATCCGGAGAACGTGAGTGGGGCGCTCTTTACGAACGGGGGGGAGCGGAAACGTGTGGGGAGCGAAGCGTCCCTTTCCTGGCGGGGGCGTCGTCTCTCCTGGATCACCAGCCGGATCGCCGCTTCTTGGCGTTTCGATCCCGGCTCGGTCCCGGAGGGGACGCCCGCCGTCGGCCCGGAATTCGTGGCAACGGCGCTCCTCCTCCTCCATCCCCCTCTTCCCGGCACTCTTCGTCCCACCGTGAGCCTTCTTGGGCGCTACACGGACACCGTGCTCGATCGGGGAGAGCGCTTTACTGTGTCGTCACGTCCCTTTGCCCCTCGTCATCTCCTCTTCGACGCGAATTTCAGCCTGAGCGCTTCATCCCGGAGGAGGGGAAGGGGGGAACCGGTGGACTGGGAGATCGGACTGCATGTCGCCGACCTCTTCGACGAGCGGGTGGCGCAGGCCCCGTTCGGCGATGCGCTCGAGCGACGCTTCCTCCTCACCCTGCGCATGATCTGGTAGGGCGTTCCGGGGGCTGGGCGGGATCGTCCTCGGGGGGGAGCGATCAGGCCGTGGCCTCCCCTTCCTCCTCGAGGTCGTCGAGGAGTTCGAGGTTCGCCAGCTTCTCTTCGAGTTCGTCGAACTCCGGGGTTCTCTCGATCTCGGGGGGGGTGATCACCTTGCGGTCGAGATCGGCGACGAAGAACTTCGTATCCTGGGCCACGCGGATCTGCTCCCGGAAGAACTCCCCGCAGTACTGGACCACGACCTCGTAGGTTCCCGGCTTCACGGTGTGGTGGACTTCTCCCCCCTTCTTCGTGACGATGAAGTTCGGGTTGGCCTCCTTGACCATGACCTCCGCCCCATCGATCGGCTTGCCGTCACGCTCGACCTTGATCGTGAGGGAGAGGAAGTTCCACTCCAGTTTGACGAGATGGACGTTCCGCTGGAAGGGTTTGATCGTCACGGGGAAGATCTGTTCGAATTTGCCATACGTTCCCTGATAGGTGCTGTATTGTTTCCCCTTGTAGTCGGGGCTGCTCATGTAGGACTCGATGACCGCCTCGTATTTTCCGGCCGGGAGTTGGGAGAAACGGCAAATTCCATAGTTGGCCGAGGCATCCTTGACCTCGACTTCCTTTTTGAGGCCGAGTTCCGGGATCCGGACCATGATCGCGAAGTTGAAGGCCGAGGAGTACTCCACGTTGACGGTGAGGTCACCCAGCGGCCGTTTCTTGCGTTTCCAGAGGGACAACATCCTTCGGTTCTCCTTGATACGGATACCACGAGGCCACGGGGGAAGAGGCCCCCATGGTTCATCGGAATCGCGGCGTCGGCGGCACACAGATCCGTCGTTCGATTCCTCTTCCCCCTTCCCAGGTGATCGGGGGAAACGCCCCTTCTCCTGTAGAATGGAAACACCCTCGCGGTGTCATGCGCCGTCACAGGGAAGGAATCGGTTCTCCGGGAGAGAAATCGAAACCGTAGTCTATCTATCGGCGGGAGGAAGGAGGGACTTGAGTGTTCTGCTCCGATCCGGCATCATCGTTGCAGAGATCCCAGGCGAGGCTTTCGGTCACCGCGATCCCGGAGGGGAGGAGATTGAGGATCGCCTCGGTCGTTCCGATCTCCCCCGACGCGCAGCAGAAACGGTCGAGACAGGGAGGCTTCTCCCCTTCGACGAAGGGATAGATCTTCGATTCCCCCGGCCGCAGGAATTCGCCCTCGAAGAAGTTCGTGAAGGTACACTGCTCGTTCGAGCAGACCGTCCTGGCGATAAGGAGGGTGAAGTGAATCGTACGGGGACCGCCGTTGACGACGGTCGTCTCCCCTTCCGGCGTGGGGATGAGTTCGATCCGATCGGCAATGGGGGGACAGGCGACCTGTGCGGAGAGGAAGAGGAGGATCGAAATCAGAAAGATCGCCTGTTTCATCGCGTTTCCTCCTTCGGGCAAGGTTGTCACGCCCGAAAGGTGCGGCAGGACTCGATCCGGGTAAGGTAGTGGGCCGCCTTCATCTTCCGGAACATTTCGTGGGCGGTGCGCAGGTAGGCCTCGGCGCGTTTCTCTTCCCGTCCGGAAAGACGCAGCCCCATCTCGAGGTAGGTGGCGGCCCGTTCGAAATCGCTGCCCATCTGGCGTGCGACGTCGAGACTCTCCTTCCAGAGGCGTCTGGCTTTCTTCCACTTTCCCGAGAAGGCGGCAAAGCTCCCTGCGATCCGGAGGGCGTGTGCGAGGTGGAGCTTGTAGCGGTAGCCAAGGGTGCGTCCATGTTCCACGAAGCTCCGGATATCCTTCAATTCTCCACCTCCACGGCGGGGATCCCTCGTTGCGGCGGTATGCTCGTAGCGGGCCAGGGCCGCCTCGGCGAGGAGGAGATAGGTCTCCGCGGTGAAACTGTTGAGGAAATGGGTCTGCTCGATGAGGTTGCGGCTGATCGAGAACTCCCGGATCGCCTCGTTGAAGGCCCCCTCTTCGAAGAAGATGCGCCCCATCTGACGCTTGACCGTGATGTAGATCGTCTTCATCTGGGCCTCGACGCAGAGGCTCTCCGCGCGGCGGATGAGGCGTAACGCCTCATCGGGTTTGCCGTAAGCGCCGTGGAGTTTGCTCAGGGTATGGAGGATCAGGGTCTGGGCGACCCGGTCATCGATATCCTCGGCGATCGCCAGACCCTTCCAGAGCATCCGTTCGGCATCCTCGAACCTTCCGAAGTGGTATTCGACCTGGGCCTGGAGGGAGAGCGCGTGGGCGTGCATCCGGGGATCGCCGATGCGCTCGGAGATCTCGATGCTCTGGGTGAGGAAGTGGTGCGCATGACCGAGGTGGCCGAGGAAGAAGTGGGAGAGGCCGAGGTGATAGTAGGCCTGGGAGATGCCGGCCATGTCGTCGAGGCGCCGGAAGAGGGCGAGCCCCTTCTCCTGGAACTTGAGCGCACGCCGGGGCATCGGGATCGAACTGAGGAAGATCCCGTGGTTGATGTACGCCTGGGCCTTGAGCCGTTCCTCCCCAACCGTCTCGGCGAGGTTGATGTTACGAAGGTGCGCATCGAGGGAGGCGGTGAGATCGAAGAGGTAGTAGATGAGGGAAAGCCCTTCGAAGACCTCGCAGAGCGCCACATACCGGGCGCGCTCACGGAGAAGGATCCGCTCGAGCACCGGCACGAAGGGGAAGATCTCGTGGACGATCCGGCGGGCGAAGCGGTAGCCGATCGAGAAGAAGCGCCCCAGGCGGCTTGCAGGCATCTTCCCCCCGAGGATCCGCAGCGCGTTCTGATAGTGGGTGAGCGCCCGGCCCTGATCCCCTCTGGAGAGCATGGCGGTGCCGATATGCCGTTCCACCTGGGCCGCTGCGATTCGCTCCTTCTCTCCGAGCCGCCTGCCGATCCCCTCGTAGACCTCGATGGCATCCTCGATTCGCCCCATGAGGGTCATCGTCTCTCCGAGGCGAAGGGAGAGGGGGACGATTCTTTCCCGGAGTTCTTCGACCTCTTCGGCGATCGTCACGGCTCTCTGGAAGCAGCGGATTGCCTCGAGGTTGCGGCCGGCCTTGCGGGCCTCCTCACCGCTTCGGACGAGAAGCTCGAAAGCCTCGACCCGTGCTCCGCTGCGGTCATAGTGATGGGCGAGTGTCTTTGGATCGATCTCCTCCTTGCGTTCGTCGAGATGTCGGGCGATCTTGCGATGCCAGGACACCCGCTCCCCTTCCGGGATCGTCTCGTAGAGGACGTCGCGCAGGGCCTCGTGCGTGAATTCGAAGGCTTCCGCGTCCCTGGCCTTCTCGCGCAGGAACTGTCCCTGGATCGCCCTTTCGAGGGCGGGGAGGATGCGTGCCTCCTCCCAGCCGGAGAGTTCGGTGAGAAGCCGGAGATGGAAAGCCTTCCCGATGACCGCGGCGCACTGGAGGAGCGCGAGCGTATCGGGATCGAGCCGGAGAATCCGTTCCCCGAGGGACTCCTTGATCGTCGCCGGAAGTTCCAGGTCGGTGAAGCTCTCCACATCGACGACCCATCGGCCCCGTTGCCGTTCGAGCCGATGGGAATCGAGGAGCGATTTGAGGGTGGCCTGGACGAAGAAGGGATTTCCCCCGGCCTTCTCGTAGATCCGCTCCACGAAGGGGGCCATCGTCGGAGGGAGGGATTGACCGAGCATGGTGGTGATCATCTCCCCCACCTCTTCGCGCGAGAGGGGGGGGAGATCGAACCGTCCCACCTGACCGGCGGTGACGCCGCGGGTCAGGAGGCTCTCGAGCAGCGAGCCCCGTGCCACCCGGGCCTCATCGACGGTGAAACAGAGGAGCAGATTCGGGGGATCGATCGGTTGCACCGTCGGTTCGAGGTCCCAAGCGCTCTCCGGCAGGGTGGGGGGGAGCATCCCGAGCGTGGCCTCCCCCTCGAGGGGCGCGTGCATCTTCGTGAACGCGCTCGTGGGCGTGGAGAGTTCCGGGAAGATATAGGCCTGCGTCTCCATGTCGTCACCAACCCGCTCTTGCCGGCGGAGACGGGCGATCCGCTGGGCGATCAGGGAGACGGCCTGCACGCTCTCCTCGTCCATCTCGTGCAGGTCCTCGATCACGAGGCAAAGGGGGGTGGCCTGGCTCAACTCCAGGAAGAACTGGGCGATCTCCCGCAGGAGCTGGATCTTCTCGAAGGGGGGGCGGGGGCGCAGGCGCCTTCGCGGCCTGCGACGCGGAAGGATGGCGTCGATCGTCCGTTGATAGGCGGTGACGATCTGGCGGCGGGCCGCGAGCCGCTGGGCGGCACGGAAGCGCAGGGAGGGCTTCCCTGAGCCCTCGAAGTGCATCACGGTTTCCCCATCGGCGATCTGGCGCGATTCGAGCCGGATCTCTGCGAGAATCTGCCGGATCAGCTCCCCGACCGCCCGGTAGGGGCGTGTCGTTTCGTCACCGTCGAGCCCGGAGCCCGGCGCCGTGACGTAGATCTTGCTCCCCCGGGCCCGCTCGCGGCGGCGGAACTCTTCGATGAGCCGGCTCTTTCCGATTCCCGACTCCCCGGTGATCGCGATCACCGGCGCAAGACGGGCGAGTTTCTCGAAGCGTTCCGCGGAGAGGAGCTTCCCTGGATGGAGCTTTCCCGTCGCGTCGCCGTAGATCCGGCGCACGGCGAGGTGGAGGAGGTCGAGTTCCTCTTCCCGGCCGACGAAGCGGGGGGTGAAGAGGTAGCGGGCGATCCGGGGCAGCGCCTCGATCTCCACGGTATTGCCCCCCGTCACGTCGGCGAGCACCTCGGTCAGGGCGCTCATCGTTTCGTACGCCGAGGGGTAGCGGTCACGGGGATCCTTCTCCAGAAGGGTGAGGATCACCCGTTCGAGCGCGGGGGGGAGATAGGGGGCGATTTCCCGAGGCGGCCTCGGTTTCTCGTGGATATGCCGCGACAGGATCGTATAGACCGCATCCTCGCTCCCCTTCCCGAAGGGGGGAACCCCTACGAACATCTCGTAGAGGACCGCGCCGAGGCCGTAGAGGTCGGTCCGCGGATCGACGGGGAACCCCCGGGCCTGTTCCGGCGCGATGTAGGCCAGCGTTCCCATCGTCCGCCCCGGCATCGTGATCCGATCGTTGACGTTGCGGATATCCTTGACGAGCCCGAAGTCGGTCAGCTTCGGAACGAGATTCCGCGGATCGTGGGCTTCCCGACGGAGCCGTTCCCCATCGGCCTCGATCTCCGCGCCCTCCGCGAGGGGACGGTCCGTCAACTTCGTGGGCTTGCGCTCCAGCCGATAGAATTCGAGGTCATCCCCCTTGCCGGGGGGGAATGCGGCCGGTTCTCCCCGTCTCGGCGGTCGCTCGATCTTGATCAGGACGTTGTCCGGTTTGACGTCGCGGTGCACGATATGCTGGGAGTGGATGAAGTCGAGCCCGTGACAGATCTTGATCGCAAGGACGAGCTTCGTCTCGAGGCTGCAATGGAAATAGTCGCGCAGATTCCCATCCGCCACGTATTCCATCGTGAAGTAGGCGAAGAGGTCGTGCTCGCCGTAGTCGTACACCCGGATGCAGTTCGGGTGGCTCAGGCGGGTGATGACGCTGAACTCCCGCTTGAAGCGCTTGAAGGTGACCTCGTCTTCGAGCATCGAGCGGTCGAGGATCTTGGCGGCGACCCGACGGTTCTCCTGGCGGTCGTGGACGAGGAAGACGGTCCCCATCCCCCCGACCCCCAGCTTCCGGAGTACGCGGTAGCGCTTCGAGATCGATTCGAATTTCTCCCGGATCGCCCGGACCTGAGGATCCTCGCTCATCGGATTGCCTGGAAGTCCCCTGTTCGTTCCCCCACGCCAAGCTCCTGCCGCCACCGCAATGATCCTAACACAACTCGGCGGGATTGCAAACCTTCACCTTTTCTCCCCTTCTGCCGATAAGGAAGGGGATCGCTTCTCCTCATGCGATTGGACGCCCGGTGCGTCATGTGATCGGTTCCGGAGTCGATGCCCGAATCGAGGAATTCGGAAGATGCCCCGTTCCCGCATCCTCTTCTTCGACGACGATCCCGCGATCCTCGACATGCTCCATGCCTACTTCCGGGACGAATTCGACGTGCTGACCGCCTGCGACGTGGTGGAGGCACAGCGGATACTCGACGAACAGGATCCCGAGGTGATCGTTTCGGACAAACGGATGCCCGGGATCGATGGGATCGACTTCCTCGTGGAGGACATGCGCCGCCGGCCCGACCGGATCCGGATCATGCTCACGGGGATCACCGACCGGGAGACGATCCTCGATACGATCAACCGCGCCCACGTCTGGGCCTTCTTCGAGAAACCGATCGAACCCTCGCGGCTGCGGCAGTGGCGGATCATCCTGCGCAATGCGCTCGAGGTCGTGGAGTTGCGAAAGGAGGTTCGGCGGCTGCGGGCGGAGGCGAAGATCCGCTCCGAGGAGGACTATGCCGCGGCCCGCCTCGAACGAATGGGGATCCACGAGGCGGTGGAACGGGTCGCCGGAATCGATCGGCTCGACATCGTGCTGCAGGGGGAGACGGGGACGGGCAAGAACCTCGTGGCCCGCGCGATCCATCACCTCAGTCCCCGGCGCGATCGCCCCTTCCGAACCCTCTTCGTCCCCAACCTCCCAAAGGAACTCATCGAGGCGGAACTCTTCGGATACAAGGCGGGCAGCTTCACCGGCGCCGCCAGGGACCGAAAGGGCGCCATCGAGATGGTCGAGGGGGGAACCCTCTTCCTCGACGAGATCACGGAGATCCCTCCCCCCCTCCAGGTCAAACTCCTCCGTTTCCTCCAGGAGAAGGCATTCGAGACGATCGGCAGCAGCCGCACGAAGCGGGCCGATGTGCGGATCATCGCCGCCACGAACCGGGATCTCCCCGCCGCGGTCGCGGAGGGATCCTTCCGCAAGGATCTCTACTACCGCCTCGGCCATACGATCGTGATTCCTCCCCTGCGCGACCGGCCAGAGGAACTCCCGGAACTCATCGATCACTTCTTCGTGAAGCACCGCAGCCTCAACGAGCGGGTCACCCGGATCTCGGACGCGGGGTGGCGGGCGCTCCTCGAATACGAGTGGCCGGGGAACATCCGTGAACTCGACCGCCGGATCCGCGATGCCTTCATCCATGCCCGAAGAGACGCGCTTCACCCCGTCGATCTCTTCCCCGATCGCCCCCTCCCCGCCGTGGCGGAACCGACCCTCCGGGAACTCAAGGCCCGATTCGAGCGCGAGGTCGTGCGGGAACGCCTCCTGCGCCACCGCGGGAACCGCAAGGAGACCGCCCGCTCACTCGGGATCACCTACGAAGGGCTCTACAAGATTCTCAAGAAGCACGAGATCTCGTAAGGGTCTCGCTGCCATCTCTCCGGGAGAGAACTTCGATCACCTTCGCAGCCGCTTCTTCTGTTTCCACAGCTTCATCGCCGTGGCGGAGACGACCGCGGGGATGTTCTTGTTCTTCCCCACCTTGGCCAGATCCTGCTCCATGAGCTGGTTGACGTACTTGAGGGAGATCGTGACCGGGGTCTTGGGATTGAGAACGAGGGTGAGGCGGATGTTGTAGTGCTTCGTCCACTCCCGGTTGTTGGCGATCTGGCGGATGATCTCATCGGCGACGAGGCGGTCGGCGGCGATTTTCCCCACCTCCTCGACCGTGATGCGGGGGTTGCTCAGGAGGCACTCGTGCAGGATGGTGTTTTGCATCTGCATGATGATCTCGCGGACGATGCGGTTGCCCCGGCGGGCGAGGATCTGCTTCTTGAGGTTCGACATCTTGTAGATCCGCATCGTGAGCGTCTGCTTCTTCTCGCTCGAGATCTCGTGGAGGCGCTTCTTGCTCGATTCGGGGTCTTCCTCGATGAACTCGGGGTCGAAGGCGACCTCCTCGAAGTCGAGTGCCTCCCCCTCTTCGCTCATCTTCGGGAGGATCGGGGCCCAGACCTCCCGGTAGTAGCGCTCGATCTCGGGGAAGGCGGGGTTGAGCGCAGCGATCGTGGCGAGACGCTCCGGGGGGGTGAGGTAGTTCATCCGGAGGGCGTGGAAGATCTCCGGCGCGCGACGCAGGCGTTCCTCGTTTCCCATGATCTTTTCGAGCAACGCGATGCGGTCGGTCTCCCGCGCGATGAAGGCGACCGTCTCGTCGAGCACGTGCTCGTTGTCGAGGAGGCGGGAGAGGAACGCGATCGAGCGTTCCTTCTGCTGGGCAGAGGCCTTCTCCCACTGGCTGCGCTCGAGGTGTTTTCGCGCGAGGTAATCGAGGGCTGCCGCCGCTCGCCCGGACCTCGCCGCGGCAAGGAGCGTGTCGTCGGGCAGATCGCGCAAGGCGTCCTGGGCCGCCGTGCTCACGACCCGTTCCGGGTCGAAGAAGAGGTGAAAGAGGAGATGCACGAACGCATCGGGCTCGAGGGGCAGGAGTCCCTGCACGATCGAGAGGCGGACGTTGATCGGCGCATCTTCGGGAAGGTGGCCCCGCAGTTCGGCGGGAAGCGCCTCCCAGGGAGGCACGAGCGCGTTCACCTTCTTGCGCAGCGGCTCGTTGGCCAGGGGATGCTCCCGGATGATCCGGATGAGCGCGGGATTGCGCCGCAAGAGATGCGCATGGTCCGCGATCTCCGAAAGGAGCGTGAGATCCGCCCGGTTCTCCACGACATACTGCACCGTCACGTCGTGCGTCCGAGGGTGCAATGCGATCCGGGGCATGAGGCCTGGCGACTTGAAGCGCCCTCGCGCGATGTAGTCCATCACCTGCGGGATCGCATAGGGGAAAGCGAAAACCTCCTCGAGCGTGTCGTCGGGCAGTTCCTTGAGCATCCGCGTGGCATGGGCGATGATCGTGGAATCGGTATCGAAGAGGAAGGCGTAGAGCGCCTCGCAGAGCAAGACGGGGTGAATGTCGGCCACCCCCTGGGCGAGCTGTTTCCGGTTCGGCGCGTCCGGCGCCAGCGCCTTGTGGAGGATCGGATTCGTCTGCGCGATCGAAAAGCCGAAGTAAATCTCGGACATCAGCCAACATCTCCCGTTCTGATTTTGTAGAGTCGTCTCGCCATCGCAGCGATCATCGGGGATACGGTCCTGCTTTGCGCAAGGGCGGTGAGATCCTTGAGTTTCAGCGTCTCGAGGTGGCGCACGGCAAAGGTGAGGGGGGTCTTGGGATTGAAGAGGAGCGCGAGTTTCACCTTGTAGTTCTTCGTCCAGGCGTCGTTGAGCGTGATCGTGCGGATCACGTCCTCGGACATCATCCGGTCGTTGGCGTAGCGGACGATCTCATCGATCGTGATCTGGGGATTCATGAGGACGAAGTTCTGGAGCATCCGGTTGTAGGTCTTCATCAGGATCGTGCGGGCCTCACGGTTCCCCTTGTAGGCGAGCATCCGGCGTTCCCGCATGTTCATCCGGAGGATCCGCTGGAGCATGGAGCCCTTCTGCTCGGAGGAGACCTCCTCCTCGATCTCTTCGACGAGGTCTTCGTCGAAGTCGAAGGACTGGGCCATCTCTTCGAGTTCCTCCTCGGCCATGGCCAGGAGGTCCTCTTCGGGCATCTCGAGATCGGCGAACGCGGAGGCCTCGGAGATCTCCGCTTGCACCCGGTCGTAGATCTCCCGGAGATGGGGGGAGAAATCCCCGATCTTTGCGAGCATGGCGCGGGGGGTGAGGCGGTTTCGCAGGAGCCCTTCGAAGATGGCGGGCGCCTCGTTGATCCGCACGAGATTGTTGCCCAGGATCTCGATGAGGTAGGGGTCCTCGACCTCGAAGGCGATCCATGCGAGGGTGGAATCGTTCGTGTTCGGATTGAGCAGGATCGCCTCGAAGAGTGCGAGCCAGTCGTTTCTCGCCTCATTCGGAAGCGGTGTCCGCTTCGTTCGCTCGAGATGGAAACGGGCGACCGCTTCGAGGAAGCTCGGATCCCGGCTCCCCTCGACCGCCGGGCGCAGGAGCGCGTAGGGGAGTTCCGCGAAGGACTTGAGCGCCGTTCGATGGACCCGCTCCTCCGGGTCGAAGGCGAGATGGAAGGTCAGGCGGACCATCTCGTTTCCGGGGAGGGGAAGGAGTCCCCGCGCCGCGGCCAGACGGGCGGGAAGGGGAGCGTCCTCCGGAAAACGCTCCCGGACGCTCTTCGAGAGGGCGCTGTACGGAGGGCGCAGCGCGGCGAGCGTCTCCCGCTCCCCTTCCCCGAGATCGGGATGGCGCCAGAGCGCCTGCCATATCCAGGGTTGTCCCGCGACCCGCGCCCGGTTCTCGAGGATCGCCCCGATGACCGGCCCGCTCTCCTCCCCCTTCGAATGGGTGAGGATGAAGAGGAGGGTGCGGGAGAAGATCCGCTCGTTCCTCACGATCGCTTCGCACAACACCGGCCAGTCGGGATTCTGGCGGTAGAACTCGTTGCGGGCGAAGAAGTCGATGAGCTGCGGTGGGGTGCTCTCCCGGGTCGCCAGGTCGCGCACGACTTCCTCCGAGAACTCGGAGAGCGCCTGGTAGGCCCCGCGTCGCACCTGCGGATCCTCGTCGAAGAGGAGGAAGTAGAGCGCTTCGTAGAGGTCGGAGAGGTGCAGCGCCCGTTCGCCGAGATAGATCTCCTCCTTGATCGACAGGGGGGTCTGCGGACCCAGAATCCGGCGGAGATTCTCGGAGAGGGTTGTGAAACCGATCGGGATCAACTCGGAGAGGAGGGTATCGAGATAGGGAATATCCTCGAGCGAGGCGGTGGAGGCGAACATCTGCCGCGACCCGGTCAGATCCCCCACTTCCCGCCTGGCCGCACCCGTGGCGGCGGTCAGCTTCCGGAAGCGCTCCCGCATCTCCTGAAAATTCGCCGAACGTTCCGCAAGCCGCCCGATCTGCGCTTCTCCCGCCGCGGGGTTGTGGAGCAACCCCCAGAAGGTCATCGGGGCCCGCTCGAAGAGCCCGGTATTTCCCACGAGGAGTTCGAGGAGGAAGGGGGAACGGAGGGTGGCGGCGAGAAAACTCGTAATCCGTTCCGGCGTGGCGGGATTGTTGAGGACAAGGGGGAGCATCTCCTCATCCTCGATCCCCCCTTCGATCTGGTGGTGGACGTAGAAATCGATGATCTGCACGTTGGCGCCGCGATCGGAGAGGAATTGTGCCCACAGCTTCGTCGGGAGGCTCTCAAGGGTCTCGAGGGCGCTTTGCCAGACCTCCTCCTCGGGGTCGAAGCTCAGATGAAAGAGGAGGCGGATCAGTTCCTTGGGGGGAGCGGGAAAGGCCCCTGCCGCCGCCATCCGTTTCTGCCGCAGCGATGCGCCCTTCGGAAATCGGGCCTGAAGGGCGGGAGGGAGGTTGTGATAGGGGAACCCGACCGTCTCCTTCCCCGATTCCCCCAGGAGGTGGAAGAGACGGGGGGAGCGATTGAGACGCTCGTGATTCTCCCGCAGAAGGCGGACTTCCCGACCATGGTACGCCAGCGTGCAGAGGGTGGCGTCGAAGACGCGGTCATGCCGGACGAGCTGCTGGCAGAGCGCAGAGGTCAGGCGGGGGTGACGGGCCACGACGTCGAGAAGTTCCGGTAAGGGGTCGAGACTCGTCACGATCTCCTCGAGGTCTGCCAGGGAGAACTCGAGGAGACGCTCCAGAGCCCGTTCCCGGATCAGGGGAGAGATCTCCTCCCCCTGGGCGAGGAAGACCACCCCCGCAGCCCATCGGGCCGTGGGCAGCGGCTTGATCCGACGATCGAGCACCCGTTGCAACGCCTGGGCCGGTGCGTCGGGGTGGATGATCCCTCGAAGTTCGGGGGCGAGTTGTTCGTAGCGGATCGCCGGCACCTCGATCCAGGGAGAGCGGAGGGCATCCCCCTCTGCCGGTGTCTCCTCCTCGGGGAGGGGGGGGGAAGGCGCGGCTTCGACGACCGTTGCGGGGATGGAGAGGATCGGGTCCCGGAGGGGTTCCCCGGCCGATTCCCCCCCCCGCAACTCCACCTTCCCCGAGGCGCTTCTGGGCCGCTC
>CAZTSL010000110.1:7809-16028 GCA_964616915.1 uncultured bacterium | reverse complement strand
AAGCCGATCGAGCTGACGGTCGCCTTCGGCGCCCGCAGCTTATCGGCGAGACGTTTGGCGCGGTAATAATCTGATATTTTTACAAAGTATGAAAAGGAAGGCGGCCTGGTAGAAATGGAAATTCATGACATTATACAATCACTCGAAATTTATGATGAGAAATATAAACGCGAAGAAATTGATGCAGCATTGATCAATCAAGAAGAAGTTACACCTCACTTAATAGCTGTACTGGAAAAGGTTCTTCATGATCCTGAAAAATATGCTGCTCGTGACAGTAATTACTTTGGCCACATATACGCATTTATGCTGTTGGGGCATTTTAGAGAAACCAAGGCACATGACATAATAGTTGATCTGTTTAGCCTCCCAAACGACTTGCCAAGTGACTTATTCGGCGATTCTGTGACTGAAAACCTCCCTATTGTTCTTCTACGTACATGTGGAGGGAACACTAAGAGAATTAAAGATTTAATATTAAACAAAAAAGCCTATGATTATTGTCGAGGATCTGCACTTCAAGCATTATCTTATGCGCTTGTTGAAGGGTATATATCCCGCGAAGAAATTTTGTCATTTTATCGAGAATTATTTTCTGAAGAGGTTGCATCTCCCGGGTCGGCCTTTCATGACATATTGGCAACTTGCGTATACGATATTTATCCAGAAGAATTGATGGAGACAATTAAAAAGGCATATGATGACGGGTTAATCCACCCTGGCTATATCAGCTATGAACATTTCACCGAAGTATTAAAAGGCAGCAAGGAAAAATGTTTAGAGAACCTTAAGAATAAGATGCAAGATAGTCAAATAGATGATATTCACAAAAGTATGTCGTGGTGGGCATGTTTCAAGCAACCACCAAAGCCATTATCCAGAGGGGCATCGATCAAATTGCTAAAAAGAAAAGCAAAGCAGTACAAGAAAAGTAAAAAATCAAAAAGAAAGCAGTCTAAAGCATCAAAAAAAGCAAACCGAAAAAGGAAAAAATAATCGCCCAACAATAGCATGCACCTGACTGGCGAGCACGCGCGTTTTCTTGAGGTAATTCTTGGCAAGCTGCTACGCACCATGAAAGATGTTGGGCGATAAAGAGAACCTTCATACTATGCTAAGCCATTTGTCATCCATCGGCTTTCCCATCAATTACGAAGCCGACTTCAGCGCGCTCGTAGATCGCATTGGACCGTTGGCGACGCCTATCGAAGTTGATCACGGGGTGTATTGGCGATGGTCCTCGTTCGGCGCCTTGTGCATCTTGACAATCGCATAATCGTGTGGTATTTTCCCTCTGCATCCCTTGCACGCGCGGCCGGCGTGCATCGCTTCCAACCCGACGCTTCGAGCGTTGGCCGGCGTGCATCGCTTCCAACCCGTAGAAGCCCGACGCTTCGAGCGTTGGGATTCGCCGCAGCCCGATGCCATCCAACCAGACGTGACTTTGGGGAAACGGAAGGGAACCATGGGAAAAGAGAACGATCGTTTCGGAACACGAGCCTTCCTCGACACGCGCGGGGGCAGGGTGCTGATCCACCGGCTGAACGCGCTCGAACGCCAGGGGATCGGAAACGTCGATCGCCTGCCCTATTCGATCAAGGTGCTGCTCGAGGCGGCGATCCGGCAGTGCGACGGCTTCGAGATCACCGAGGATGACGTTCTGCGCCTGGCCCGGTGGAACCCTGCCGGTGTCACGCCGGAGGAGATCCCCTTCAAGCCGGCCCGGGTGATCCTCCAGGATTTCACGGGGGTGCCCGCGGTCGTGGATCTGGCGGCGCTCCGTTCGGCGATGCACCGGCTTGGAGGGGACCCGGCAGCGATCAACCCACAGATTCCGGTCGATCTCGTCATCGATCACTCCGTGCAGGTCGATCGGGCTGCGACACCGGAGGCGCTCGCGGAGAACATGCGCATCGAGTTCCAGCGCAACCGCGAACGATACGAATTCCTCCGCTGGGGGCAGCACGCCTTCGACGACTTCCGCGTCGTTCCCCCCGGGATGGGGATCATCCACCAGGTGAACCTCGAATACCTGGCCCCAGTCGTCCATACCCGAACAGTTGCGGGTCAGACGGTCGCTTTTCCCGATTCCCTCGTGGGAACCGATTCCCATACGACGATGATCAACGGTCTTGGCGTCCTCGGCTGGGGCGTGGGGGGGATCGAGGCGGAAGCGGTCATGCTCGGACAGCCGATCTACATGCTCATGCCGGAGGTGATCGGGTTCCGGCTCGAAGGGGAACTCCCGGAGGGTGCTACGGCAACCGACCTCGTCCTCACCTGCACCCAGATGCTCCGGGCCCGCGGCGTGGTCGGAAAGTTCGTCGAGTTCTACGGCGAGGGGGTCGCCCGTCTCAGCCTCCCCGACCGCGCCACGATCGCGAACATGGCCCCCGAATATGGCGCCACGATGGGGTTCTTCCCCATCGACGACGAGACGCTTCGATTCCTGCGACAAACGGGAAGGAGCGAGGAACTCGTCGATCTCGTCGAGCGCTATACGAAGGAGGTGGGTCTCTTCGCTTCGCCAGGGGGGCACGAGCCCCACTTCGTCGATACGCTCTCGCTCGATCTCTCCACGGTGGAGCCGAGTCTGGCCGGCCCGAAGCGGCCGCAGGACCGGATCCCGCTGCGAGAGATGAAGTCTTCCTTCCATACCGTGGCCCGCAGCCTCGAGAAAGATCTCGAAACGCAGCCATCGGTCCCGGTCGTCCTCCCCGATGGGCGCAAGAGTGCGCTCACCCACGGTTCGGTCGTGATCGCGGCGATCACGAGTTGCACGAACACCTCGAATCCCTCCGTGATGATCGGAGCGGGGATCCTGGCCCAGAAGGCGGTGCAACGGGGACTCTCGGTGCCGGCGCACGTCAAGACCTCGCTGGCGCCCGGTTCCCGGGTGGTCACCCGGTACCTCGAGGGGGGGGGGCTCCTCCCCGCACTCGAAGCACTCGGCTTCTACGTCGTCGGCTATGGCTGTACGACCTGCATCGGCAACAGCGGCCCCCTCTCCCCACCGATCGATAGAGCGGTCCGGGAAAACGACCTCCTCGTGGCCGCGGTCCTGAGCGGCAACCGGAACTTCGAGGGGCGGGTCCACCCCCTGACGCGGGCCAACTACCTCGCATCCCCCCCCCTCGTCGTGGCCTATGCGCTCGCCGGCACCGTCGATATCGACTTCTCCACCGAACCGATCGGGAAGGACGAATCGGGACAGCCCGTCTTCTTGCGTGACATCTGGCCGACCCAGGAGGAAATTCGCCAGGGGGTGGCCAGCGCCCTCGACCCGGAACGCTTCCGCACGGAATACGCCAACGTCTTCTCCGGAAATCGCACCTGGAACGAGATCGAAATCCCGGAGGGGAAGCTCTACACCTGGAATTCCGCCTCCACCTACATCCAGGAGCCCCCCTTCTTCACGGAACTGACGGTCGAGGAGCCCGACATCGAAGAGATCCGCGGGGCCCGGGTCCTTGCGCTCCTTGGCGACTCCGTCACCACGGACCACATCTCTCCGGCCGGCGCGATCCCCAAGGAGAGTCCGGCGGGCCGTTACCTCATCGAGCACGGCGTGCAACCGGAGGACTTCAACTCCTTCGGTTCGCGGCGAGGAAACCATGAGGTGATGATGCGTGGCACGTTCGGCAACATCCGGCTGCGCAACCGCCTCGTCCCCGGCACGGAGGGGGGCTACACGCTCTACCTCCCCGAAGGCGCCAGGGGACCGGACGACGGAGAACCGATGAGCATCTACGACGCCGCGATGAAGTACCGCGCACACAAGCGGCCCCTCATCGTGCTGGCCGGCAAGGAGTACGGCACGGGAAGCTCCCGTGACTGGGCCGCCAAGGGGACGATCCTTCTGGGGGTTCGAGCCGTCGTGGCCGAGAGTTTCGAACGGATCCACCGCAGCAACCTCGTCGGGATGGGCGTGCTCCCCCTCGAGTTCAAACCGGGAGAAAACGTCGAAACGCTCGGACTCACGGGATTTGAGACCTTCGACATCCTCGGGCTCGACAACACCCTCTCCCCCCGCCAGGAGGTCACCCTCCGCGTCACCGACGGAGGGGGGAAAAGCCGTACCTTCCAGGCGATCTGCCGGATCGATACGCCGGTCGAGATCAAGTACTACCGCAACGGCGGCATCCTCCACGCCGTCCTGCGCGACATCCTCCGAAAGGAAGGGCGATGAAGGTCCTCTTCCTCTGCACCGGGAATTCCTGCCGCAGCCAGATGGCCGAAGGGTGGACACGCCATCTCTGGGGGGGGAAGATCGAAGCCTGGTCCGCGGGGATCGAAACCCACGGTCTCAACCCGCAGGCGGTGCGGGTCATGGCGGAAGCAGGCGTCGATATCTCGGGGCAGCGCTCCAAGCGGATCGAGGATGTCGAGGGGATCGCCTTCGACTACGTGATCACGGTCTGCGACGATGCCCATGAATCGTGTCCCCACTTCCCCGGCCATACCCGCGTGCTTCACCACGCCTTCGACGATCCCCCCCGCCTTGCCCGGAACGCCGCCTCCGAAGAGGCGGCCCTCGAACACTACCGCCGTGTCCGCGATGAGATCCGGGATTTCGTCGCAGCACTCCCCGAGTTTTTCAATTCTTACGAATCTGTGTCATAATAGAGCGAACGAATTCGTCGCCCGGCTGCAGGCTCCCCCCACCCGGAGGCCGTAGCCGGGAGACATTGCAATGGGATCTGCTTGTTTCGTGCCCTTCGCGCAGGAAAGCGCATGTTGTGACGATGTGCCGAACAACCGCGAAAGATGGAGGATCTCTCGATGTCTCATGAATCTGGCGATCGTAAAACCCTCTTCAAAGTCGTTCTGAACGATGAGGAACGCTACTCGATCTGGCCCCTGGAGCGCGAAAATGCCCCGGGCTGGCGGGACGAAGGGAAGGTGGGAACGAAGGAGGAGTGCCTGGCCCATATCGCGAAGGTGTGGACCGACATGCGGCCGCTGAGCCTCCGAAAGGAGATGGAGGCGTTGCAGACGACACGATGACGGGAGCGGAACGGGAAAAGACGTGGTTCATGTTCTGGGAGCGGAATCCGCGGGCGAAGGTCCGCCTCTTCTGCTTCCCCTATGCCGGGGGGGGGGCGATGATCTACCGCACCTGGCAGGCCTCCCTCCCCCCCGAGATCGAGGTCTGCCCCGTCCAGCTTCCGGGGCGGGAGACGCGCATCCGGGAGGACCCCCGTCAGCGTCTCCTCCCCCTCGTCTTCGAGCTATCGCTCGTCATCGAGCCCTACCTCGACATGCCCTATGCCCTCTTCGGCCACAGCATGGGAGCGCTCATCGCCTTCGAACTGGCCCGGGAGCTGCGTCGCCGAAAGGCGCCCCAGCCGGTGCATCTCTTCGTCTCGGGTCGTCCCGCGCCGCAGATCCCCGACACCCGTCCCCCCCTCCATACGCTCGACGACGACGCCTTTATCGAGAAGCTGCGCGCCCTCTCCGGGACCCCGGAGGCGGTCCTCCAGAACGAGGAGTTGATGGCGTTGATGCTCCCGCTGTTGCGAGCGGACTTCGCGAAGTGTGAGACGTACCGCTACGAGGCACAGCCTCCTCTCGACACGCCGATCACCGCCTTCGGCGGCCTTCAGGACGAGCGGGTTCCCCTCGCGGACATCGATGCGTGGCGGGTACAAACGACGAAGGCCTTCCAGAAGCGGATGCTCCCTGGAGGCCACTTCTTCCTGAACACCGAAAGAGCGCTCCTCCTCGAAGGGATCGTGATCGACCTCGAGTCCTGCCTCTCGTGAGACCCAGGCTGCTCAGCGTTCTGGAGATCGCGCAAAGGCGACGATCCTCACCCGATCTGCCTCTCGTGGAACGATCCGAATCGAAGCGCTTCGGGGCGTTTGCTCCCCTCCGGCACCCATCCAAAGGAGGTATGATGTTCCGGCTCCGCATCGTCGAAGTCCTCTCCCTCTTCTTCGTCCTGACGCTCCTTTCCGGGCGCTCTTCCGATCCTCGTTTCCCCCTCTCCACGAGCCGGGCGCAGGCGGCCTCCCCCTCCGGCGAAGCGGGGCCGGGGGTACCGCGGCAGGCATACCCTCCCGACGAACGATTCGAGATCATCGCCGCAATCGGTGCCCCAGAGGTGCCCTATGAGCATGGAACGGCCGCGATGCACAACGGCTGGCTCGTCATCCCCTTCGCCCGCAACACCCAGGATGGGGGCTTCGCCTTCTACGACATCTCCGATCCTTACCATCCGGTCAACGTCCATACGCACTTCTTTCCGGAGACTCGGGAGGGGCATTCGATCGGTTTCCATGACACCGAGGAGGGGCTCTTTGCCGTCACGCAGGGGAGCTTCGGGATCCATTTCTGGGACTGGAGCGATGTGCGAAACCCGGTCCTGTTGAGCAACATGCGCCTCCCGGGCGTCGAGGCGAGTGACTACGACTTCGGCGTCTGGTGGCTCTTCTGGCAGGCTCCCTACGTCTACGTCGCGGGATCGGGAAATGGTCTCTACATCGTCGATGCGAGCGATATGCGGGCGCCCCGCCTCGTCAACCGGATCGCTCCCCTCGAGATCGGCGGCTTCCGCACAGGCTCCCTCTTTGCCGTGGGAAACCTGCTGGTCGTCACGCATGCCGATGGGGTAGGGCTTGCGACCTTCGACATCGGGGATCCGGCCCAGCCGCGTCTCCTCGATGCCTTGACCCTTCTTTCCGGGGTGACGCAGTACAGTGCGCTCGTCAACGGCAACAAGATCCTCGTCGCCCGCAGCGAGCCCCTCTCCGGCCTTGTGGCCTACGACATCACCGATCCCCGACGGATCGAGTACATCGCCGGGGTGGCCCCGATCTCCGCGGAGAATGCCAAGGGGGGGTATCTCACCTTCCAGGACGGTTTCGTCCACATGGGCAACTCGACGAGCTACCTCAAGATCGACATCCGTGACCCGCAGCGCTATGAGATCGTGGGGGAAGCGGACATTCCCGGAGAGACGGACGTCGATTTCGCCTCCGTGATCGGCAACCTGGTGGTGCTCGGGGACGACCACGGATTCGGCAGCCGGATCGTCCCCCACGAGATCGAGCCCGATACGACGCCCCCCCGGGTCAACATGGTCCACCCTCCACCCGATGCCGCCAACCAGCCGGTCACCACCCGCATCGGCCTCACCTTCACGGATCGGATCGACCTGCGCAGCGTCAACGCCGAGACATTGATCCTCCAGACCCTCGATGGCGAACGGATTCCGGGGCGCTACAGCGGGCAGACGGGGATCGTGAACTTCGCCCCGTTGCAGCCGCTCGAAGCGGAGACGACCTACGAGATCGTGGTACCGGCCGGGGGGATCCGCGACTACGCCGGCAACCCCATCCAGGAGAGCTTTTCGAGCATCTTCTCCACGGGATCGACGATCGAGACGATCACCTGCGAATTCCCCGAGAACGCACCCGCCTTCGTGGGGGGGGAGGTCACCTTCGAGGTGCTCGCCTGCAACGAAGAATCGCTGACCTTCTCCTGGGATTTCGGGGACGGGAGTGAACCGACGCAGCCCGACCCGCGCCCATCGGCCACGCACCGCTATGAGGGGCCGGGCCACTTCCTCGTCGTCGTGACGGTGAGCGATGGGGAGATCTCCCGGACCTTTTCGGTGCGCCAGACCGTGGTCCATCCCCCGACGCAGGTGCAGCCCACGCAGTCCGCCACGATCGTGCACGAACCCGATTTCGATCGCGTATGGGTCGTCAATCCGGACAGCAACACCGTGACCGCCATCGATGCGGAGACGCTCGAAGTGCGTTTCGAGCGGCGGGTGGGAAAGCATCCCCGCACACTCGCCCCTTCCCCGAGGGGGGAGATCTGGGTCGTCAACCAGGGGGAGGCCACGATCGCCGTCCTCGATGCGCGGGAGGGGCGCATCGTGCGGCATATCCCCCTGCCCCGTGCCTCACGCCCTTATGGGATCGCCTTCTCCCCCGTCTCGGAGATCGCCTTCGTCACGCTGGAAGGGGTGGGCAGGCTCCTTGCGCTCGATGCCCGAAGTGGGGAGATCATCGCCGACGTCGAGGTCGGTCCCCGCCCTCGAGGGATCGCGGTCACCCATGACGGGACCCGGATCTTCGTGACCCGTTTCCTCTCCCCCTCGGATCGTGGCGAGATCCTCGAGATCGATGCCGAGACGTTCACCGTGACCCGCACGATCGAACTCGCGCAAGATCCCGGTCCCGATACGGAGTCGAGCGGTCGGGGGA
>CAZTSL010000110.1:0-7709 GCA_964616915.1 uncultured bacterium | reverse complement strand
ACGATCGAACTCGCGCAAGATCCCGGTCCCGATACGGAGTCGAGCGGTCGGGGGATTCCGAACTACCTCTCCTCGATCACGATCTCCCCCGACGGGCGTCGGGCCTGGGTCCCCTCGAAGAAGGACAACACGCTTCGCGGCCTCTACCGCGACGGCCTGCCCCTCACCTTCGAGAGCACGGTGCGCACGATCGTCTCCCAGATCGATCTCGTGGAGAACCGCGAGGATCTTTCGGCCCGGCGTGACCTCAACAACCGCGACATGGCCGTTGCCGTGGCCTTCACGCCCCTTGGAGATTACGCCTTCATCGCCACACAGGGTACGAACGTCGTCGAGGTGCGGGACGCCTATTCCGGAGACCTCATCGCTGCGATCGACGAAGTCGGCCTGGCGCCGCAGGGGATCTTCCTCGACGCTGCGCGAAACCGTCTCTTCGTCGAGAATTTCATGTCGCGCGACGTGACGGTCTACGATCTCACCGACCTCTTCACGACGGGTCATGCGACCCGGATCGCGCGCATCGATACCGTAGCGCAGGAGATCCTCCCGGAGCAGATCCTCGAGGGGAAGCAGATCTTCTACAATGCGGCGGACGTGCGCATGTCGCGGGATCATTACATCAGTTGTGCCTCCTGTCACCTCGAAGGGGGGAGCGACGGGCGTGTCTTCGACTTCACCGACCGGGGGGAGGGACTTCGAAACACGATCCCCCTGCGCGGACGTGCGGGAACGGGCCACGGTCCGGTCCATTGGAGCGCGAATTTCGACGAGATCCAGGATTTCGAGCACGACATCCGCGGTCCCTTCGGAGGATTCGGCTTCATGCGGGACGAGGATTTCCATTCCGGCACGCGGGATACGCCATTGGGCGATCCGAAGGGGGGGGTGAGCCCCGAACTCGACGCCCTGGCCGCCTACGTCGCCTCTCTCCTTCGGGTGCATCCGAGTCCCTACCGCAACGAGGATGGGTCGATGACGGAGGATGCCCTGGCCGGCCGGGAGATCTTCTTCGATCCCGAGGTGGGCTGTGCGGCATGTCATCTTCCGCCCCGTTATACCGACAGTGACCTTTCCGCTTCTCCCTTCATCCTGCACGACGTGGGGACGATCCGTCCTTCGTCGGGGGGGCGGCTTGGAGAGCCGTTGACCGGCCTCGACACCCCGACCCTCAAGGGGGTATGGGAGAGCGCCCCTTATTTGCACGACGGTTCCGCGCCCACCCTCCTCGACGTGATCACGACGAGGAACCCCGAGGATCGCCATGGCCGAACCTCCCATCTGAGCGATCTGCAGCGGCGCCAGCTCGTGGCCTTCCTTCGGGAACTCGACGATGGCGACCTCTTCGACGACGACGACGATGGAATCGAGGATACGCAAGACAACTGTCTCGACCGCTTCAACCCCGACCAGGGGGACAGCGATGGGGATGGGCGGGGGGATGCCTGTGATCCTCGGCCACAATCCCCCCGTTGCGCGGCGATCCCCGCAGGGGGGACGCCCACCGCCGGCATCGCCGTCGTCGTCGTGCTCCTTCTCCTCTCCCTCTGGCGGATCGCCTGCCGAAGCGAAGCATAGAGGGCTCGACCGCTTTGCAAGGGGGATGCAAGGGGAAAAGAGGGGGCTGAACGCCTCAAGGACGCCTCCCCCCAGAAGGGAAGGGATCAGAGGCGGAAGGAGAGGTGATAGACGCCGTCGGAGAAGGAGGTCTGCATCGAAAGACCCGTTTTATAGAAGACGTGCAGCATCGACTGGTTCTCCGCGAGGACGTCGGCGGTAAAACCGGCCACACCACGGCTCCGGGCGATCTCGATGAGGTACTCCATGAGGAAGGAACCGATCCCGCGCCCCTGGTAGTCATCCTGGACGAGAAAGGCGACGTCGGCGAAGTTCGTGGCGGGGTCGAGCCGGTAGGTTCCTGCCGCGATCATCCGGGACACGCCCTCTTCCTCCACGAATCCGACGATGACCATTTCGTTCTCGTAGTCGATGTGAACGGACCTGGCGAGGATGTCATGGGGCATGGCCCGGATCGGCGTGAAGAAACGCTGATAGATCGTGTTCGCGGAGCAGGCGTAGAAGAGATCCTTCATCGCCCCTTCGTCGGTCGGCTTGACGGGGCGGAAGAGGACACGGGTTCCATCCTTCATCACTGCTTCGCGTTCGAGTTCCTCGGGGTAGCGCGCGTAGGGGACGAGGATCTGGTCCTCGGTGAGGAGGTGGAATCGCTTCGCTTCCTGGAGGAGTTCCTCCCGAAACTTCGGATGGGCGATCGAGATGAGGGCCAGGGCCCGTTCCCGGACGTTCTTGCCCCAGAGGTCCGCGATGCCATACTCGGTGACGACGAAGTGGACGTCGCCGCGCGTCGTGACGACGCCGCTACCCTGATCGAGGTGCGGGACGATGCGGGAGATCGTTCCCCCCTTGGCCGTGGCGGGCATGGCGATGATCGGTTTCCCTCCCCGGGAACGGGCCGCACCCCGGATGAAATCGACCTGCCCGCCGATACCGCTGTAGAAGACATGCCCCAGGCTGTCGGCGCAGACCTGGCCCGTGAGATCGACCTGCAACGCCCCGTTGATCGCAACCATCTTGTCGTTGCGCGCGATCGTGAAGGGGTCGTTCGTGAATTCGGAGGGGCGGAATTCGAAGAAGGGGTTGTTGTCGATATAGCGGTAGAGGCGCTCCGACCCGAAACAGAAGCTCGAAACGACCTTGCCGGGAAGAAGTGTCTTCTCCCGGCAGTCGATGATGCCGGCCTCGATCAACCCGAGAACACCATCGGAGAACATCTCCGTGTGGATGCCCAGATGCTTCTTGTCACCGAGCGCCTCGAGGACCGCGTTCGGGATATTG
Organism: uncultured bacterium; assembly: GCA_964616915.1. Classification (GTDB taxonomy): domain Bacteria; phylum Myxococcota_A; class CAZTSL01; order CAZTSL01; family CAZTSL01; genus CAZTSL01. The sequence goes on along the minus strand of CAZTSL010000110.1, from coordinate 4,856 downwards.
CCGATCCCCAACTGAAGGGTGGATCCGTCGTCGATCAGTTTGGCGATATGGCGTCCGATCGCGACCGAGACATCGTCGGGTTCCCCCGGCTCGGCCACGAGAAGGGGGGTATCACTCGCCACGAGGTAATCGATGTCGCGGAGATGGATGAAGCTGTCCCCCAGCGTGCGGGGCATCCGTGGGTTCACCTCCGCGATCACACAATGGGCGCATTCGGCCGCGGTCTTGACGATATCGACGGAGACGCCGAAGCTGCAGAATCCATGGGGATCGGGCGGGCTGACCTGGATGAGGGCGACATCGACCCGGAGTCGCCGGGAGCGGATCAGGCGGGGGATCTCGGAGAGGAAGACGGGGGTATAGTCCGCCCTCCCCTCCGCTACCGCCTGACGAACGTTGGCACCGATGAAGAGGGCGTTGTGGCGGAAGGCACGATGGAAACGGCGTTCCGCATAGGGCGCTTCCCCCAGGGTGAGGAGGTGGAGGATCTCGGTGTCGGCCAGCCGACTCCCCCGTTCGGCGAGGGCCCGAACGAGCGACTGAGGTTCCGCCGCACCGGAGCCGATGAAGATCCGCTGTCCCGGCGCGATCGCTTCGACCGCGGCTTTCGCCGAGACGACCTTGTTGCCGGCCCTGTGCTCCCAGTTCGAGATTTCGGTCATCAATCCTTCCTTTACTCGAGCCCGCAGGGGATCGTGAAGATGAATTCTCCCCCCCCCTCCGGCCGGTTGCGGGCTTCGATCTCACCGTCGTGGGCCACGATGATCTTGCGACAGATCGCCAGACCGAGTCCGGTGCCATGATGGCGGGTCGTGAAGAAGGGGAGGAAGAGCTTGTCGAGGTTCTCCGGAGGGATTCCCGGTCCGTTGTCCGCGAGCGAGAAGACGATCTTCCCCGCCTCGAGCCGCGTCGATATCCAGATCTTCCCCTCGCCGTCGATCGCCTGCGCGGCGTTGACGCAGAGGTTGGCGATCACCTGCTGGATCTGGATCGGATCGAGGAGGCAGACGGAATCGGGAGATTCGTGATGGACGTAGAGCGTGATGTCCCGGAAGATCGGATCGTTCTCGTGAAGGATATAGACCTGATCGACGAGTTTCGAGATCTTGACCCGTTGCTTCCGCAGGGTGGCGGGACGAGCATAGGCCAGAAGGTCCCCGACGATCTCGGTGAGGAGCCTGATTTTCTCGATGATCTCGCCGAGCATCCGCCGGTAGGTCGGTTCGAGTTCGACCCGCTTGAGGATCAACTGGATCGCTCCCTGGATTCCGGCCAGGGGATTCTTGATCTCGTGGGCGAGCGTGGTGGCCATCATCCCAATGCGGGCAAGGCTCTCCTGATCGATGATCTTCTGCTGTAACCCCTTCAACTCGGTGATATCGAGCGCGGTGGCGATCGCAAAGGCGATCCTTCCCGTGGCATCCCTCACCGGGATGATGCAGATGAGCGTCTCGACGTCCTCTCCCTGGCTGTTGCGGTAGATCCACTCGAGGTTGAGGAAGGTCTCCCCCTCGAAGACCGCTTCGATCATCCCCTCGAAACGGTGCCGGTGGGGTGGAGGGACGATCTTCTCGGAGATGCGGGAATCCTCCATCTCGGCGGCGGAGAAACCGAACATCCGCTCCGAGGCGGGATTCCAGAGGATCACCCTGCCGTCCCGGTCGAAGGCGGTGATCGCGATCGGTGCGACATCGAAGATCGCCCGGAATTTCCGTTCCGAGGCGAGGAGTTCCTGGTGCAGACGCCGGTTCTCGATCGTGAGGGAGAGCTTCTCGAGGGCCTTCTGGAGGTAGGCGAGGATCTCCTCGATCGGAGCGTCCTTCGTGATGTAGGCGTTGGCCCCCCGGTTGAGCGCGGAGATCGCCGTTTTCACCGTGGCCTGGCCGGTGATGATCAGGCAGGCCGTGTCCGGGGAGTGTTCGCGGATCTGCTCGAGGAGGGTCAGGCCCTCCATGTCGGGAAGCGCCAGATCGATGAGGACCGCGGCGTAGAAACGCTGGACGAGCATCTTCTTGGCGATCTCCCCGCGCACGGCGATCTCGCAGGACCACCCCTGGTCTTCGAGAATCTCGCGGAGATTCTCCGCATAGTCGCGGTTGTCGTCGATCACGAGGATACGGGGGGATTCGGTGAGGTGCCGGTGGGGCGTGGGCGTGGTTCCCCCCCGTCCCGCGGCCCCTTCTTTGCCCTCTGCCCCGTGATCGGCGCAATCGTTGGTGGCCACGAGTTCGATGAGCTGGAGGAGGTCCTCGAAGTGGAAAGGTTTCTTGAGGATCCGGATCTTCTCCGTGATGTCGTTCATCCGTGTCTCGGAGGGATAGGCGGTCATGAGGATCCCCCGGCTGCGCGGGCAGAGGGGCTGGATCTCGAGGAAGGCCTCGATCCCATCCTTCCCCGGCATCTTGAGGTCGAGAACCACGAGATCGACCTCGTGCTCCCGGGCCTTGCGCACCGCCTCCATCCCGTCGGTGGCGACGAAGACCGTATACCCCTCCTCCTCGAGGATCTCCCGGATGTTCTCGAGGAAATCGACGTTGTCGTCGGCAACGAGTACCCGGATCGGATGGTCGGACATCACCCCTCCTCAGCGATCGGCAGGGCGATCGTAAACACTGTTCCCCCGTCCGGTTCACTCGAAAGGGAGATCCTCCCCCCATGGGCCTCCACGATGTTCCGGCAGATCGCAAGGCCAAGGCCCGTGCCCGAGGAGCGGGTCGTGAAGAGGGGTTCGAAGACCTCTTCCTGAAGTTCCGGGGGGATCCCCTTCCCCTCGTCCGCGAAACGAACGAGGACCTCTCCCCCCTCGCGAAGGGCATCGATCCGGAGCTTCCCCCCCCCCGGCATCGCCTCGAAGGCATTGTCGATCAGGTTCCGGAAGACGATCGAAAGCTGGAAGAGATCTCCCGAAACCGGCGGAAGCGCCTCAGGAAAGCCGACTTCGAGTTCGATCCCGGGCGGAATGTCGAGGTCCTGGCGCACGATCTCACAGACACTCCCCACCGAGATCGCTCGTGCCTCCGGGGCCTTGGCGCGCGTAAAGGAGAGGAGCTGGGAAATGATCCGGTTCGCCCGCTCGATGTTGCGCTCGATCTTCTCGAAGTGCGAATGGATCCGTGTCCCCGGTTCCGCCGGAATCTTGCGTTTGAGGATGAAGAGGGAGGAGAGGATCACCCCGAGCGGATTCTTCAGCTCATGGTTCATGCTCGCCGCCAGCTTCCCGATCGTGGCCAGACGGTCCTGGCGTTTCAGCTTTCCGAGGAGGTCGCTTCGGTAGGTTTCGAGCATGATCGCAAGCTCGAGGTCGAGAATCCGGGATACCGCCGTGGTCGCTCGGAAGAGACGATCAGGATCCTTCCGGAAGAGGTCGAAGAGGATCGCGTGGAGATCGGAACGGATCACGTTCATCGCCGTGAACATGTAGTGCTGTGGCAGCGCGATCTTGACGTGCATCCGGCCGATCCGGCTCCGCAGTTCGTAGTAGCTCTCGTCGTAGGGGCCGGTGAAGAGCTTGTCGAGCCAGTTGCGAAGCGTCACCTTCAACCGTTCGATCTGCGCCGGACCGGTGAAGACGCTGCGCGACCCCTCGTGCTGCAACTGCACGGCGTAGAAGTGTTCCACGATCTCGACGAAGTGCGGTTCCAGGAGAGGATGGAGCGAAACGAGTTCCTCGGCCTCCTGGGGTCCGAAGGAAACGAAGCGTTTCATCTCCTCGAAGAGTGTTTCTGCCACGATCGCCTCGCCTCGGGAAGATGCTCGGGGTTTCGGATCCCTTCAACTCTATCACGGCGTAGGGGTTTCTGCAACCACGTGGGACGCAGATCGATCCATGAAAGAGGCACGGTCGGCGATCCCTCGGCCGTTTGGCCCCATGAGCCCCGTTTTCATGGATCAATCCTCCTCCTTGCCTGAAATGTTTACTTTGGCGCTCCGATGGTGGTAGAATCCTTTTCGGTTCATCCATGCATCGGTTGCGAGGCGTGATCCGTCCTTGCAGCCGGAACTGTCCTCACTGTCGGGGAATCCACCCGGCCCAAACGTTCGATCCGCTCCACCGGGGAAATCCGTCCTCTCCGCCGGGAAGGATGGGGAGATCGATTTTCACGGTGGCGCTCGCAAGGAGCATCGGTCATGACGACAGAAACGACGACGCAACCCTTTCGGCCCCCTGCTGTGGAACTGAACGGCCCCGCGCCCGACTTCGAGGCGAACACGACGCACGGTCCGATCAAATTCTCGACCTGGCAGCCAGGCAAATGGGTCATCCTCTTCTCCCATCCCGCCGACTTCACCCCGGTCTGCACCACGGAGTTCGTGGCGTTCGCGAAACGGCAGGAGGAGTTCGAGCGGCGCAACGTGGCCCTGATCGGAAACTCCGTCGATAGCCTCTACAGCCACATCGCCTGGATCCGCAACATCGAGGAGAAGTTCGGGGTGAAGATCGGCTTCCCCGTGATCGCAGACCTCGACCAGAAGGTCGCCCGCCTCTACGGGATGGTCCACACGCCCAGCTCCACGACGGTCACCGTGCGCTGTGTCTACTTCATCGATCCGAAGCGGACGGTGCGGGCGATGATCTACTACCCGCTCAACCTCGGCCGCAACTTCGACGAGATCCTCCGGGTCGTCGATGCGTTACAGACGGCGGACAAGCACGGCGTCGCCTGCCCGGCGAACTGGAAGCCTGGGGATCCGGTGATCGTTCCTCCCCCGGTGACCTATGAGGCCGCCGAGGAACGCACCCGCGACGAGACCCTCGAAATCACGGACTGGTACTTCGCGAAGAAATCCCTCTGATCCCCCGCGATCCTTCTCCCCGCCCCGACCGACCTTCCTTCCACGGATCCCGATGGTCTGAC
>CAZTSL010000109.1:0-16029 GCA_964616915.1 uncultured bacterium | reverse complement strand
CGGAGGCCCCCGAACTCTTCGATCCCCGGCGTTTCACACCGGAGGGGAAGGGCGTTTCCGGGGGGGGGGGGCCTGCCGGGGGGAAGAGGGAATCTGCGAGCAAGCGATCCTCCGCTGCGGCGGGGGCCTTCCCCCTACCAGAGACGGAGGTGCCGGCGACGGAGGGGATCGAGACGCCGATCCCGGAGCCTCCGCGGGCCGGTGAGGTCTATCGGATCAACATCCGGGAACCCTTCAAGGCGATCGTCCATTCCCTCTTCAAGGGGGAAGAGGACGAGCGGATCCGCGCCTTCCTCCTCAATCCCGAGATTCTCGACCGGCTCGAGAAGTACCTCGGCCAGGAAGCCGCGGTCGTCATCAACCGGATTCGTCTCTTCACGCTCGATCTTTGGGTCTTCGTCTTCCACTTCCTCCTCTCGATCCTCTTCAGCCTCATCCTGCTGCTCGACATCCCGAAGATCGGGCGGAAGATCCAACTCCTGCACCACTCCCGGCTGCGCAACTTCTACGACGAGATCGCGCCGAGCGTGGTGGGGTTCGCGGAGGTGATGGGGCGGGCCTTTCAGGCCCAGGCGATCATTGCACTCTGCAATACCTTTCTCACCGGTGTCGGGTTGTGGTGGCTCGGGATTCCGAATCTCACCCTGCTGCTCGTCGTCGTCTTTTTCTGTAGCTTCATTCCGGTGCTCGGGGTGATCCTCTCGACCGTTCCGATCGGGATCATCGCGATCCAGCAGGGGGGCTTTCCCCTCCTGCTACAGGTGATCTTTCTCGTGATCGTCGTCCACACGGTCGAGGCGTACGTCCTCAACCCCAAGATCTTCGGGGAGGTGCTCAAGATCCATCCGCTGGCGGTCCTGATCATCCTCCTCGTGGCGGAGCACAACTTCGGCCTCTGGGGACTGTTGCTGGGGCTGCCCCTGGCCAACTACGTCATCACGCACGTGATCTTCGCCAACCTGGCCGACCCCTCGGAGGAGGCGGCGTTCAAGGAGATCGCGGGGGTCACGCAGTCCGCTCCCCCCCCCTCCGTAGAGGAACCGATGCCTCAAACGTAGAAGTCGATCATGAGTTCCGAGGGGGGGAGGTTCGGATCGACCTGGTAGTTCCGGAAGTCGGTGATCCCTTCCTGGGTGAGGACCTCCTCATCGATGAAGAAGTTGCCCGTGCATTCCCGGCTCTTGCGCGTGAGGATGAACCAGGCGGCATCCGCGACGATCTCGGGCTTCCGGCTCCGTTGGATCATCTCCTCCCCACCGAGGAGATTCCGCACCGCTGCGGTGGCGATCGTCGTCCTGGGCCAGAGCGCGTTGAAGGCGATCCCCTCCTCTCGGAACTCTTCGGCCATCCCAAGCACGCACATACTCATCCCGTACTTGGCCATCGTGTAGGCGACATGGGGGGCGAACCAGCGCGGTTCCATCCGCAGCGGCGGAGACATGTTGAGCACATGGGGGTTCTCGGCCTTCCGGAGGTGTGGGATCGCCAGCTTCGTGCAGAGGAAGGTGCCCCGGGTGTTGATCTGGTGCATGAGATCGAACCGCTTCATCCCGGTCGCTTCCGTGCTCGTAAGCGAGATCGCGCTGGCGTTGTTGACGAGGATGTCGATCCCCCCGAAGTGGGTCACGGTCTTTTCGATCGCCGCGGCGACCATCTCCTCGGAGCGGACATCGACGACGAGGGGGAGTGCCTCCCCTCCGGCGGCCCGGATCTCTTCCGCCGCCGTGTAGATCGTCCCCGGCAACTTCGGATGGGGGTGCTCCGTCTTTGCCGCGATCGCGATCCGGGCACCATCCGTGGCGGCCCGAAGGGCCACGGCCTTTCCGATCCCGCGACTCGCACCCGTGATGAACAGTGTTTTTCCTGCCAGACTCCGCATGAATCTTCTCCTTGGGGAACGGACATCATCGCATCACGCCCCTCGACCCTCCCGGGAGGACGAGGAGGAAGAGCCGGGCCCCGGTGGCCCCTGGAAGTGCTGGGCATCGCAGGGGGGAGCGTGTATCCCTTTCCCTCGGTCTTCTCGTTGGAGCCGAGGGAAGGAGGAATGCAGGAGCGATTCTACCACAAACCTCTCCATGCCCGCTACCATTTTCTTCAAGGCGGGCGCATCCCACCAAAGTGGGACTTTGGGAGCGTTGCACGGAATCGGGGAACCGTCCCGATTGTGGAATTCTGATTTTTTGATATACTGGGCGGGAAGCCGGAATCGTGCCCTCCGCCTCGTCGGGAGGAAGCCCCATGGTTGCAGGGGCGCGGCTCGGCTGTCGGCTTTTCTCTCTGGTCCCGCGGCTCCCCGGAGACGGCAGACACGCGAGCCAGCAGGGAGAACGAAGAGATGTATCGGGAGCAACGAGGAATCGAGATTCATGTTTGACAATCTATCGGAGAAACTGGGATCGGTATTCAAGAAGGTCACGGGGAAGGGCCGGCTTTCGGAGAAGAACATCGCGGACGCGCTCAAGGAGGTGCGTCTCTCGCTCCTCGAAGCGGACGTCAACTTCAAGGTCGTACGGGAGTTCACGGAGAGCGTGCGGGCACGCGCGATCGGTCAGGAGGTGATGGGGAGCCTGACGCCGGGGCAACAGTTCGTCAAGATCGTACACGAGGAACTGATCCGGCTGATGGGGGGCGCGTTTGCGCCGCTCGATCTGTCGGGTCCCCCCCCCGTGGCGCTGATGCTCGTGGGACTGCAAGGTTCCGGAAAGACGACGACTGCGGGGAAGCTGGCGAAATTCTTGGCAGGGAAGGGGAAGAAGCCCTATCTCGTACCCGCCGACGTCTATCGCCCCGCCGCCATCGAGCAGCTCGAGACGTTGGCCGGACAACTCGCACTTCCCGTCTATCACTCCGAGCCGGATCAGGATCCGGTCGATATCTGCCGCCGGGCGTCGTTGCAGGCGGAGATGAGTGGATGTGACACCCTGATCATCGATACGGCAGGACGCTTGCAGATCGACGCGCCCCTCATGGAGGAACTCCAGCGGATCAAGGCCACGATCGCCCCCACGGAGATCCTCTTCGTGGCCGACGCGATGACGGGGCAGGAAGCGGTCAACGTCGCGGCGAAGTTCAACGAGGACCTCGACGTCACGGGGGTCATCCTCACGAAACTCGATGGGGATGCCCGTGGGGGTGCGGCGCTCTCGATCCGAGCGGTGACGGGGAAACCGATCAAGTTCGTCGGCGTCGGGGAGAAACTCGATGCGCTCGAGATCTTCCACCCCGACCGGATCGCTTCCCGGATCCTGGGGATGGGGGATATCCTCACCCTGATCGAGAAGGCGCAGCAGGACTTCGACGAGAAGAAGGCCCGCGAACTCGAGAAACGACTCCGGAAGAACCAGTTCACGCTCGAGGACTTCCGGGACCAGCTCCTCCAGATCAAGAAGATGGGGGGAATCCAGCAGATCGTCTCGATGCTGCCGGGAATGGCGAAGATGAAGGCGATGCGCAACATCCAGGCCGACGAACAGGAACTCGTCCGGATCGAGGCGATCATCAACTCCATGACGCCGGAGGAACGCCGGAATCACACGATCCTCAACGGCAGCCGCCGCCGCCGCATCGCCAGGGGGAGCGGGACCTCGGTACAGGACGTCAATCGCCTCCTCAAGCGCTACCTCGAACTGCGCAAGATGATGAAGAAGTTCACCAGGACCGGCGGCAAGGGAATGCGTCTTCCCTTCTGACCCATCCCCGAGGGCCGGAGGGAAAGGAAGCGCTCCGGGGAATTCTCCTTTCCCCGCAAGGTTCCACAGAATCGGGAGAATCAAAAAAATGCTGGATATTTTTTGATTTTTCCGGTAGAATGCCCTCATAACAGAGATCTGCGATACGGACGAGACTCCATCGGGAAGCTGGTCACCCCTGAAAAATTTCCGCTGGATCCGAAAATCGACGTTCGCGCCGGCCGCAAACTCACCCTTTCAACTTCGAATTCTCACAATCTTCGATATTGTGCTGAATCGGTAAGGAAAAGAGAGATGGCAGTCCGCATTCGACTTGCAAGACATGGGAGAAAGAAGAGACCTTTCTATCGGATCGTGGTGGCGAATTCCGAATCGCCCCGCGACGGAAGTTTCCTGGATATCGTGGGAACCTACGACCCCCTCCAGGATCCGGCGGCGGTGACGCTCGAGGAAGAGCGCCTGCAGCGCTGGCTCGACGAAGGAGCGATCCCCACGGATACGGTGCGAAGCCTCCTGCGGCGATCGAGTGAACCAGAAGGCGCTCAGGAGCAGGAGCCGGAAGCCTGATCCGGAGACGATTCCCTGCCGGACACCTTGAAACGCAGGGTTCCATGAGGCATCCCGTAACGCTCTCTGGCCTGGGGATGCGGATCGCAAGGAAACCACTTCGCATCCCCGGCGCAGATCCCCCTCTGGCAGCGTAAGGGAACGGAGCCGGGGAAAGAGAGCGCAGGAGGGAGAAGAGAAGGTCGAGTTCGCATGCAGCGTGGTTTCATCTTCAGTTGAGGGGGAATTGATGAAGGACCTGATCGAGTACATCGCAAAGTCACTGGTGGACAACCCGGATGCCGTGGAAGTCTCTGAAATCGAAGGGGAAAGCACGTCCGTGATCGAGCTTCGGGTCGCCAAGGAAGATCTCGGAAAGGTGATCGGGAAACAGGGGAGAACCGCCCGGGCCATGCGGACGATCCTGAGCGCAGCCTCGACGAAGCTCAAACGCCGGGCCGTACTCGAGATCATCGAATAGCCTGGCCCGCTCTCCCATCCTTTTCGGCGGAGACGGGCCGTGATGGAGGGCCGGTGCCGCCTCGTCCTGTGATCCTGCGATATCGACGACCCACGAACATGTCCATCTTCCTTGGCAAGATCACGCGTCCCCATGGTCTGAAGGGAAGGTTCCACGTTCACCTCTCCTTTCGGGGGGAGATTCCCCCCGGGATTCCCATCTCCCTCGTACACCCGGAGGGGGGGGAACGGGTGGTGCATCTGGTGAGACTCTCGCAGAAACCGGGGAAACGCTTCCGCTACCTCCTCGAGACGGCGGAGATCGCCTCGATCGACGAAGCCGAACGCTGGGTCGGTGCGGAACTCTTCGTCGAGCCCGAGCACCTTCCACGCCTCCCCGAGGGGGAATACTACGATCACGAGTTGCTCGGGTTGCCGGTCCATACGGTGACGGGAGCGGTGGTGGGCCACCTCGAGGAGATCGCCTCCGCTCCGGGGCAGGATCTCCTCGTCGTCACAGGTGAGGGACGCGAACATCTCATCCCTTTCGTACCGGAGATCGTCAAGGTCATCGATCCGGAGGGGGAAGGGATCGTGATCGATCCCCCCGAAGGCCTCCTCGACCTGTAAGATGGAATTCCATATCCTGACCCTCTTCCCCGACTTCTTCACGTCGCCGTTGCAGGTGAGCATCCTCAAGCGGGCGATCGCGGCGGGAAAGATCTCGGTTCGGTTGCACGACATCCGCGACTACGCGACCGACCGTCATCGGAGTGTCGATGATACCCCCTATGGCGGGGGGAGCGGCATGGTGATGAAAGCCGAGCCCGTCGTCGCGGCGATCGAGGCCGTCGAGGCCCCCCTTCCGCAGCGACGGGTACTCCTCTCTCCGCGCGGCGTTCCCCTCACTCAGGAGCGTGTGCAGGCGTTTTCCAGACTTTCCGCGATGATCCTCGTCTGCGGGCATTACGAGGGGATCGACGAGCGCGCCCTCGGCCACATCGACGAGGCGGTCTCCCTCGGAGACTACATCGTTACGGGGGGGGAGTATGGGGCACTCGTGATCGTCGATGCGGTGACGCGCCTCCTCCCCGGTGTCCTTGGCAACGCGGCTTCCTTCCGGGATGAATCCTTCACCGACGGCCTCCTCGAATATCCGCACTATACCCGCCCCCGGGTGTGGCGAGGCCAGGAGGTCCCCGAGGTCCTCCTCTCCGGTCACCATGCCGAGATCGAACGATGGCGCCGGCAGGCCGCCCTCCGCATCACGCACCGCCACCGGCCCGATCTCCTCGAGAAGGCCACCCTTTCTCCCGAGGATCTCCGATACCTCGAGACCCTCGACCACCAGAGGGACGAGGCGAGGACGCCTTGCCGAGACGTGAAGGAAACCCCGGAAGAATGAGATATGGCAAAGAGACGAATCGGCTCCCGTCCATGGGGAGAGGGAATGAGGTAAGGAGGGGCGGCCCAGGGGCGTCCGGGAGACCAGGGGGCTCCAACTCCTGGATATGCGGGCATCTCGAGGTTTTCCCCCCTTTTCGCACCTTGACCATTGCATCGGATTGTGGTACCATTCGCCCGTATCCTGGCACGAAGGCTGGCGTGCATCGGTTCCAATCCGGAGAAGCCCAACGCCTGGAGCCGTGGGAACCGTCACGATCCTCTCCGTGGAGGCGGTCTCCACCACAGCGGTCCCCTCTATGGCTTTCGGATTTCAAGGATACGGAATCGCAAAGGGGTCTTGCATGGATTCATCACCACTCAAACCACGGAAGCACGTGGACGAAGAGGGCCTGGAAGAACTGGCGGAAAAGCTCGACAAGTTGCAGGAACTCTCGCTCGAGGAGACACCCGGTCCCGAACTCCTCCTTCCCGGGGTGAAGAAGTTCACCGTGCCCGGTGAAGAGGAGGGAAAGACGCGACGCAGGAAGTCCCGCGCGGAAGCGTTTCACCAAACCTTGGCGAAGCACCGCGGGGAGAAGATGGCGATCATCATCCGGGGGTTCCCGGACCCCGACAGCATCGCCTCGGCTCTGGCCCACAAGTTCATCGCCGAAAAGTTCGACATCGAATGTATCATCCTCTACAACGAAGACATCAGCCACCAGTCGAACAAGGCGCTCGTCAAGAAGCTGGAAATCGAGATCATCCAGTTCAACGAGGATCTCGACCTCTCCGAGATCGCCTCCTATGCCCTCGTCGATACCCAGGTCTGTGATTCTCCGATCATCGATGCACTCCCCAAGGAGGCGAAGCTCTGCAGCGTCGTCGATCACCACAAGAACCTCGCGCTGAGGGCGGAGTTCGTCGATGTGCGGGAGAACGCGGGAAGTACCTCCTCGATCTACACGGAATACCTCCAGTACGGCATCGCGGAGCTGCAGATGGGCAACGTGGAGGATACGCGGCTGGCCACGGCGCTCCTCTACGGGATCATCAGCGATACGGACAACTACTTCCTGGCCAAACCGATCGACTTCCGGGCCGCGGCCTACCTCTCCCCCTTTGCGGACATGGATCTGCTACGGGTGATCGCCACGCAGTCGATCTCCGCCCGGGCGATGGACATTCTGGAACGAGCCCTGGAGAAGAAGGAGATCTACGAGAACTACCTCATTTCCGGCGTCGGGTTCGTCCGGGAAGAGGACCGCGACGGGATCGCACAGGCCGCCGACTACCTCCTGCGCCGGGAGGGGGTCGATACCGTGATCGTCTACGGCATCGTCGATTACAAGACGATCGATGGCTCGCTTCGTACCCTCTCGAACACGGTGGATCCCGACAAGTTCATCAAGGACCTCTTCGGCACGAACGAAAACGGGAAACCGTACGGGGGGGGACGCGCGGACAAGGGGGCCTTCCAGATCCCGGTGGGGATCTTCGTCAAGTGCGACGACCGCGAACTCCTCTGGCAGGTGATCAAACGGACGATCGAGAACATCATCATCGAGAAACTCGGTCTCAACGTGAAGGGATGATTCCGAGGCGGGCGAGTCGCCCTTCGACTTCCCGCCGTTCCTCGGGCATCAGTCCCATCCGAAGCGCTTCCCCGAAATCCTCGATCGCACCTTCCGAGTCCCCGAGGGCCTCGCGGATCACCCCCCGGTGGAAGTGGTACTCCGCGCTCTTCTGGCGCTTGATCGCCTCCTCCATCGCCTGGAGGGCCTCCTCGTAGGCCTTCCTCTTGTAGCGCACCCAGGCGAGCGTGTCGTGGTAGTAGTGGACGTCGGGCGCAAGGCCGACCGCCTCGCGCGCGAGGCGGTCGGCCTTGTCGAGATTCTTCTCCCGTTCCGCGAGGTACCAGGCGAAATCGTTCTTCGGTCGCGGGTCGTCGGGCGCATGCTCGATCTCCCGCGTATAGTGGGTGAAGATCTCTTCCTGGAGCCTTTGGACTTCCTCCGTTCGGCCAAGGGCAGCGAGTGCCTTCTCGTAGAGGAACCAGGAGAGGGGGAAGAGAAAATCGGGACGTCCGGAACGGACGATCGTCTCGTAGTTCCCCTGCGCGTAGTACACCATCATGATGAGATAGCGCGTCCAGTCGTCCTTGTGGCGCACCCGCTTGAGTGCGGAGAGAGCCGCGGTGAGGTCGCCGGAGAGGAGCGCGTGATGCCCGAGCAGAACGAGTGCCTCGTCATCGAGATGGGGAAGGGTGCCAAGAGTCTGCGCCACACGGTGGGCACGGGTAAGGTCGGCCCACTGGGTTTCCGTGAAGATCCGAAGCAGGAGTTTGCCGGCGCAAAGGCGGGTGGTATCCGCCTGGGCGAGTCGTTCCAGGCGGGCGACCGCCTCCGCTTCCCGGTTCGCCTCGAAGAGGAGCGCCGTTGCCCGACAAAGCACCTCCGGTTCGATCCTCCCCTCTTTCGCCTCCGCTTCGAGGTGTGCCACGAAACGCTCCAGGCCCCCGTAATTCTCCGACATCACGGCATGCTCCGCCCGGATCACTGCGGTCATCGGATCGGAGAGCTTCCTCGCCGTTGCCGTTGCGGCAACGAGGCCGAGCAGGAGCATCCACGCCCAGGCCCGCCACCGCCTCCCATGCGGATGGGAGAGATGAACGAACGCTCCTCCGAGCACGTAGCCCGTGACGAACCCGCCGACGTGGGCCGCAGAGTTGATCTGGGCGAATGCGCCGCTGTGATTGATGAAAAAGGCAAAGAGCGCATTGATCCCAAGGAAGATCGCCATCGCCTTGTAGAGGAGTGGCTGAACCTCTCCCCGCTCGAGTCGCTGCAATACGATCATCGCGCTGAAGAGCGCACCCGCGATCCCGAAGATCGCCCCCGATGCCCCTACACTGGCCGCCTGCGGCCCGATGAAGAGGAGCGTGGCGATCCCGGCGCCGATCCCGGAGAGGAGATAGACGAGCGCGAAACGCCACGATCCAAAGAGCGTTTCGTAGAACGTGCCGAGATAGTAGAGCCCATAGGCGTTGAGGAGGAGGTGGATCCAACCGCCGTGGAGGAAATTCGCCGTCAAGATCCGCCAGTACTCACCGGCCAGGACGTAGCGGTTCTGCTGGGCCCCCCAGGGAACGAGATCGATCCCCGTTCCCTCCAGCAGGGTATCGAGCGTCAGCCGTCCCGGGTAGCGCGCGTAGATCCACACCATCACGAGGACGTCGATCCCGATCAGGGACCAGGTGAGCCATGCGGTGCGCTTGCGCCGATGGATCGGAAGGATCAGTTGGGGGCGTACCCGCCGATTTCCGTTCATGAAAACCTTTCCATCCTCATGTCGCGATCTCCCGCTGCCGCCCTGCGTGTACCCCAACCGGGACCGAGACGGGGCTTCATCCCCCCCGGACGCCCTGGCCGGAGGCGGGCTCCCCCCCGGAGGCAAGCATCTCCTCGAGCCGCCCGCTCTCGATCGATCTTTCGAGGTCCTCGGCTCCGCCGATCAGGGTTCCCTTGACGAAGACCATCGGGAAGGTGGGCCATCCCGTCCACATCTTGAGGGCGTTTCGGCGGCGCCATGCCGAGAGGTAACTGCCATATTCCAGGTATTCGTAGGAGAGCCCCTTGCGGTCGAGGGATTTCCGGGCCCGCTTACAGAAAGGATTCTGTGCCATCCCCACGACGACGATATCCGCACGCTCGATCGCCTTTTCGACTTCCTCGACGATATCCCGGTGGTTCGTCTCGATCTTTTCGCGGATCGCAGGATCGATCCGGGATTCGTCCAGAATCATTCTTGGCATGCGTCCCTCCCTTTACCGAGTCTGCTCGAACGGAACACCGGCCTGGATGGTTGACTCGCCTCGGCCACGCTCTACGGTTCCCTCGGTGAGGCCGCAAGGGTCTCACCGAGCATTCCCGCATGCTTCGAGTGCCCGGGACCCCGCTGCGCCCACCAGATGCCTCATTCTACACCGTGGGGGTCCAAAGTGCAAAAACCACGAGATGCGCAACCAGATGACGCCATTTCGCCCTTACATACCGGAATCGGTGAAGATCCCCGAGCCTCACCCATGGTTGGACAGACGAATCCATGAGACGCTGGTGTTGCACCGATTCGTAACGATACCGTGTCCGTAGGGGCGGGTTTCGACCCCACCCCTCCACCAGACCTCGGTCAGGGGAAGCGTCCAAGGGTTTCCCCGCTTGGAACAACTCCGCTCGATCGGCAGATCGCGGCAAGGGCCGAGGAGAGAGACGTCAGCGCTGCCTCGATCATTCCGGGAGGGGAGCACCGAAGGCGGGGGGAACGGTCGTGGTGATCCCCCCTTCCCCTTCACCGGCATCGGGGAAGGGTTCGCCGTTGAAGGAGGCGTAGTCGATCCGGATCCGGCCCATTCCTCCGTCTCCCCCCCGGCGGTCGGGAGAGGGGGCGAAATCGAGGACGCCATCGGATCCCCTCCCCCCCTGAGCCGTGAGGGCGGAGAGGTCGATGTCGATCGCGGAGAGGAGGATCGTGCCCCCGGAACCCCCTCCCCCGCCGCCGAGTTCGAGGCCGCCGGTATGGGTCGCGGCGCCGCCGCTCCCCCCATCGGCCGCGATCGTCCCCGATGCGGCGATCGTATGGGCGGTCAGCAAGAGGATCCCGCCGCCGCTCCCCCCCGGTGCGGAGGCGCCGCCCGTTTCATTGAAGTCCGCGGCGCCGGAGCCCCCCCCGGAACCGAGGCGGAGGCGTTCGATCGTGGGGGTGCCATAGGTGAGACCGGCAAGCCCCCCCTTTTCGCTGCTGGCGGAGTGTCCATCTTCCCCCGGGGTGCCGAAGCCCCCGCCACCGCCACCGGCGGCGTCACAGCACTCCCGTCCCGCTTCGCCGCCGCCCCCACCGCCGTCGTTCGGATCGATGCCTTGGAGCCCGCCGGGGTGTGCGAACGATTCCCCCTGCCGACCCTTCCCCTGTTCCGGGATCGCGGCGCCGCCGCGGTAGCCGATCGCGCTTGCCGCGATAAGCCCGTTTCGTTCGACCGTGAGCGTCTCCTGGACCCGGAAGGCCACGACACCGCCACTCCTGCCGTCCCAGGCCTTCCCGGTGATCGAACCGAACTGGGTGACGGTGAGCGTGTGGTAGTTGGGAACCTTGATCACCTGGGTGATGCGGGGATCATTCCCATCGAGCCGATCGGAGAGGAAGGTGTGGTCGAGGGGACGGTCGAGGGTGATCGTGTTGGCCGAAACCTCGATGCCCTGATGGAAGGCGAAGAAGCCGATCTCCGTCTCCGGGGCCGCGCTCTGGAGGATCAGGATCTCATCGCCATCCTCGAAGCCGGAGGCGTCCTCGACGACGATCGCGCTTGTCCCGGCGTCGGCGTTCCCGACGAGGTGGGTATAGGCATTGATCACGACGCCGGCCTCATCGATCGTCACGTCGCCATCCTTCCCGCTGCCGAGATAGAGTCCCCGCTCCGCGCTGGCGAGAAAGGAAACCGCATCAGAGGCGCTTCTCCCCTCCGTGACCGTCACCTCGAAGTGGAGTTCTTCAGCGATGGGGAGGTGGAAGGCGGTGAAGCGCACCCCCGCCGGGGAGAGTTCGAAGTCCGCGATCCGAACCGTTGCGCTCCCGACCTGGAAGGTCCCCTCTCCCGTGATCTCCGTTCCATTGAGCGTCAGGAGGGCCTCCGGCGGATCGGTCGTCACGTTCTGAAAGACCGCCTCGAATTGAACGAGACTCGAAGGGGTGATCGCCCCCTCCTCGGGCGCCAGGATCGTCACCCCGGGGATCGGCAGACAGGCCGCCGGCGCAAGGAAGATCCATCCCAGGAAACAACCGGATACGAGGATTCCAGCTCTTCTCATGAACATTTCTCCTGCCGCGAATCAGGCGAGCATTTTGATCACCACGAAACCGAGCACGAGCAGCACGGTGAAGACGATCGTCAAGAGGTTGAAGTAACGATCGATGAAGCCGCGGATCGGTTCCCCGAAGTAGAAGACGAGGAGGCTGACCCCAACGAAGCGCATCCCCCGCCCCAGGATCGAGGCCACGACGAGCGTGGCCAGCTGGATCCGAAAGACGCCCCCCGCGATCGTGAAGACCTTGTAGGGAATCGGCGTGAAGGCCGCGGTGAAAACCGAAAGGAAGGCATTGTCGCTGTACTTCCCCTGGACGAGCGCAAAGTTCGTATGGGTGAACCCCGGAACGTAGGCGAAGAAGAAGTCGGAGACGAGATCCCAGAGACCGAGACCGATGTAGTAACCAAGGATTCCCCCCAGCACCGACCCGGCGATGCACACGAAGGCATAGAAGAGGGAGCGCTTCGGCTTTCCGATCGCCAGCGCCATGAGGAGGGGATCGGGCGGAATGGGGAAGAAGGAACTCTCGGCAAAGGCGACCCCAAAGAGCATCGGCGTTCCATAGGGAGTGTCGGCCCATCCGAGCACCCAGTCGTAGAGCCGGCGCAAAATCCCGAACCGCCGGCCTTCCGTTTCCTGTACGGTAGAGATCGCTGCTTCTTCGTGCACGTTCACCTCACTGTCTCACGTGTCTCGTTGTGGTCCTTCTTCTTCCTGCCAGGCGTGGGTGCCGAGAAGATCGACGAAACGGCAGGGTCCGAGATTCCGTACATCGGGGCCCTCCGGCGTCTTGACGATCTGGAAGAGTTCCTGATGTGCATGGTCACCCACCGGGATGACGAGCCGTCCCCCCTCGGCGAGCTGTTCGTAGAGGGGATCGGGGATCTCGGGGGCGCCGGCGGTCACGACGATCGCGTCGTACGGGGCGAATTCGGGCCAGCCCCGGCTCCCATCTCCCACGGCGAAGTGGATCGTCGTATACCCGAGGGAATGGAGGATCTTGCGGGCCTGTTCCGAGAGTTCCGCGAGCCGCTCCACGGTGAAGACCTCCTTGCCCAGTTCGGCGAGGATCGCGGTCTGGTATCCCGACCCGGTTCCGACTTCGAGGATCCGTTCCTCTCCGGTGAGCGCGAGGGCCTCGGTCATCACCGCCACGATGTAGGGCTGGGAGATCGTCTGGTTCCTCCCGATCGGGAGGGGGTGGTCCTCGTAGGCATGCGCCCGGTAGGGTTCGGGAACGAAGCAGTGACGTGGCACTTTCGCCATCGCCGCCAGAAGGCGGGGGTCACGGACCCCCCGGCGCCGGATCTGCCGTTCGACCATGGCGATGCGTTCGGCCTCACGATTCATCGTCCGCTGCTCCCCTCAGTCCGGGTGCGTCACCGAATATGCGCCGCCTCCCCCACGCCCGAGGGCAAGAACGCCCCCCGGGAGGGAACGTGATCTCACCGATCTTGCCGATCTCACCGATCTCACCGATCTTCCTCGAACTTCCAGTGCGCGAGAATTTCGCAGGTGGGATAGTGGGTCGTGTCGAGATGGATCGGGGTGATCGAGACCCGCTTCTCGTGGATCGCGAAGGCGTCGGTTCCCGGCTCGTTGCTGTACTCCGGATTCGTGCCGGAGATCCAGTAGTAGGCACGACCCCGGGGATCCTTCTTCTCGATGATCCCGGCTCCGTAGTTGCGGGTGCCCTGTCGGGTCACCTCGATCCCGGTGACTTCCTCCGGTTTGACGTTCGGGATGTTGACGTTGAGGAAGATCCCTTTCGGGAGCCGATGGGAGAGCACCTGCTTCGTGATCCGAAGCGCCCACTTCGCCGCGGTTTCGAAGTGGAAGTGCCCCCGCCCGCAGAGGGAGAGCGCAATGGCGGGGATCCCGAGGATCGCAGCCTCCCGGGCGGCGGAGACGGTTCCGGAGTAGAAGAGATCCTCGCCGAGGTTGGCGCCGTGATTGATCCCGGAGAGAACGATATCGGGCTTCCTCTCCCGCATCACCCAGAAGACACCCAGATTCACGCAATCGGCCGGTCCCCCGTCCGAGGCGTACCATCCCGGCGCCTGCTCGGTGAGGCGAAGCGGATGCCACAACGTGAGGGAATGGCTCGTGGCGCTCTGCTCCTTGTCGGGGGCGACCACGACGACTTCTCCCAGGGCGCTCACCCCTTCCGCCAGGCTGCGCAATCCTGCTGCAGCGATGCCGTCGTCGTTGGAGACGAGGATCCGGGTCTCCGATCGTTGCGTATCCAAAGGTTCCTCCCGCTTTCGTAACGCTCGTTGTCCGTGGATAGACTATCACAAGTGGGGAACCCGAAGTCAAGAGGCGCCGCAACGCCGCTCCGGCGCAGGAGGCCTCCTCTCCGGACGCCATCGGGGCCATCCGAAGGAAATGCCCCTTCATCCTGGCCGACGATTCCCCCTCCCCGACCGCACAAGGGAGAGCGCCCAGAGAAAGGAGAGGATCCGTCGTGCAGGGAGGGCTGAAAGACGCTTGCGCCCCATGTTCGCCTCGAGGAGATGGGTGAAGAGGACCGGATCACGGGCCAGCGCGGGAATGACCCGTTCCGCGAGACGGGGCGCGCGGTGCAGGAGGAGCACGAGCCGCGTCATCCGGAGATAGGGCGAGACGATCGCACGGTGCGCGTTCCGATAGGGGGCAAGCGCCTTCCGGGAGAGGAGGGGAGGATCCCTCCGCGTAAGGAGCGGCACGACATGTTGCTCGAAGGCAAGGGCTTCGGCCGTGGCCAGACTGATCCCCTCCCCCGTGATCGCATCGAGATAGCCGGCCGCATCCCCGATGAGGAGGAGTCCCTCATCGATGACATCCCGCGCGGGACGGTGAAGGGGGCCCACGGCACGGGGGCGGCTCGAAGGGGGGGCATCCCCGAGCCGTTCCCGCAACCAGGGGAAGTGCGAGAGGAGTGAGGGGATCAACGCCTCCCCCCCCCGAACGCCGTAAAGCCGCTCAGGGCGCCAGAGGAACGCGATCCCCACTTCGTTGCCTCCGCAGGGCGTGATGTATGCTTCGACCCCTGGTTGCCAGATCACCTCGACGTAGGGGGACCAGGGGGGGAGGGCGAAGTGCTGCCGGGCCCCCCACCGCTTGAGTTTCCCTGGTCTTTCGGTGAGCCCCGCCCATTTCCGGATGCCGGAGTTCATGCCGTCCGCGCCGACGAGGAGGCGCGCAAGGATCCGGTCGCCACCCACGGATACCTCGATCTCCTCCGGGCGCCGTCCCAGGGGGACGAGAGGGGCCTCCTGCCGGATCTCGATCGAGGAGAAGGTCCGCAGGCGTTCGAACAGGGCCTGGGAGAGGGCGATTCGCCGAATCCCCATCCCCGTTCCCTGGGCGAAGACGCCGGTGGCCGCTCTTCCATCCGGGGCGTGATAGCGTACCCCCCGGAAAAGGTGGGTGCGGGCTTCGTCGAGGTACTCCCGAACCCCGAGGGCCTCGAGGTGGGCGACCCCCGTGGGCATGATCCCCTCTCCACACGCCTTGTCGATCGGAAATGCCTGTTTGTCGCAAAGGAGCGTGCGAAGGCCGTTGCGGGCACAGACGATCCCCGTCGAGAGACCTGCCGGTCCCCCCCCCGCGATCACGACGTCGAATTTTTCGATCGAATGGGATTTGCGCACCTTGCTCCTCCTTTCGGATGGGGGGAAGTCATGGGGAGCGGGCATCTTCCCCTTGTGGAACACGGGGCAAGCAGGGGGCCACGATCATGCTCTTGAACTGCCGGAGCCGCACGAGACCGGGGGGACTCCCCTTCGGTTTGTGCAGATGTTTGACGCGGGTATAGACGACCTCCACCTTCGTGTCGTTGCGGGCCTTGCTGTACCAGGCCGCGGCGGCTGCGGCGCGCCGGAGGATCTCATGGGGAGGATCCCCCTTGGGGCCGCGGATGAGGACGTGGGAGCCGCTCGTTGCCCGCGCGTGGAACCAGAAGTCGTTGGGGCGGCCGATCCGGGTGACGAGACGGTCGTTCTCTTCTCCATCCTTCCCGATGAGGATCGTCCACGCTCCGTAACGGAACGTGCGGAAACGTCTCCCGGCCTCGGGGGGGAGGGGGGGGCTCGACGGCGAAGGGG
>CAZTSL010000108.1:14142-16504 GCA_964616915.1 uncultured bacterium | reverse complement strand
CGATCCTTCTCCCCGCCCCGACCGACCTTCCTTCCACGGATCCCGATGGTCTGACGATGTATCGAAACGTTCTTCCCTCCCGCCCCTCCTCCCACTTCGTTACATGATCCCGCGAGTGAGGAAGCGCACTTCACCAGGGGGGAGGGCGGTCTCTTCGCCCATCCCTCCGCGTTTTCCCTCAGTTTCTCCTTCCCTGGAACGTCCTTTGCTTCTTCCGCTCCGTATCCCCGGCGCAATGGCACCTCGTGCCGGGAGCCAGGGCGTCCCGCCCTCGGCTGCGGGGAGGGCGGGCATCCTGCTCTCCCAGGGGATGGTTCTCGTAGAGGTACATGATCGCGCGATGCCAGTGCTCCTCGTTGCGAATGAAGCGATCGAAGTCGTCGGCCTGCCAGACGGGTCCCTTGCGACCGAGGATTTCGTTGATCCGGTTGGCGGTGAACGACTTTCAGGAATACACGCCCGGCGATAGGATGTTGCCGTACAGCGGGGAGACCCCCCGCCTCACAAGGAACAACGATGAAGCATCCATGGTGGGGAATCGTGATCCCCATGCTCTGGTTTACGGCCTGCGGCGGCGATGGGAAGGATGTCGCGCAGATCGAACCGGAGGGGGACAATTTCGTCTATCTCGCGACCTACGACGGCCCTTCCTTCGTGGAGATCACCGACGTGACGGTATCGGGAACGGCCGCCTTCCTCTGCACCGGCGTTCAGGGGGTGCTCATCTACGACATCCACGATCCGCTCCGGATGGAACGGATCTCCCAGGCCCGTTTCTCGAACGGTTTCTCCCGTTTCCCCCGCTGCCAGCATGTCGTGGTCTCCGGGGACCGCGCCTTCGTGGCCCATCATGGGGATGAGCTTCAGCCCTCCCCCTGGATCACGGTCTTCGATGCGAGTGATCTCTCCGCGGTGACGGAACTCGCCTTCCACAAGGCCCCGGGCCACCCCTACGAAGGGCTCACGGTCCGGGAGGATCTCCTCTACGCCGCAGTCCACGAAGCGGGGATCGAGGTCTTCCGGATCGAAACCGACGGACGGCTGACCTCGCTCGCCCAGCTCCAGGAGGGGCTGGAGAACAGCTGGCAGATCGCGCTTGCCGGAGACGACGCCTTCGTCGCCGATGGGATCGGGGGACTCAAGGTCGTGGACGTCCAGGACCCGACACACCCCCGTCCCGCCGGAGGCGCCGAAACCTCGGGCGTGGCACAGGACATCGTGGTCTCGGGTGATTTCGCCTTCGTGGCGGCAGGCGGCGGGGGGCTCGATATCTTCGACATCACGGATCCCCACCATCCCACCCTGGCGGCCAACGTCGATACCCCCGGATCGGTGCTTCGCCTGGCCCTCTCGAAAGGACGCGCCTATCTGGCGAACTGGAACGACATCCGGGTCGTCGATGTGACGGATCCCCGCTCCCCCGCGCTCCTGGCGGTCGAAACCGCTCCGGTACGCGACGGGCAGGATTTCTCTCGGATCCTCGCCATCGATGCCCAAGACGACTTCGCCTTTGCCGGGGAGTGGACCGGGCTGCAATCCTACCGCCTCTTCCCCGATGTGAAGGCCCCCGACATCTTCGTGCAGAACGATCGGATCGATTTCGGACGGGTTGCGCCCGGGAGCCGGTACGATTTCCCCCTTCTGCTCCACAACGAGGGGCAAATCCCCCTCGAGATCGAACGGATCGAGATCGCCTCCGGCCCCTTTGCCGTCGATCCTCCCCCCCTCTCGATCCCTCCCGGGGGGAGCGCTCCCCTCACGATCCATTACACCCCCGACGACGAAGGAGAGGACCGCACGCGACTCACCCTCGTTTCGAACGATCCGGACGAAGGGGGACTCGGAATCGACCTCGTCGGGAACCTCGATACCCTGCAAGTCGGCGATCCCGCCCCCGATTTCCTCCTCCACGACCTCGATGGGAAACCCTACCGGCTCTCGGATTTCCGCGAACATGTCGTGGTGCTCGCCTACTTTGCCACCTTCTGACCCGTCTGTAGTCTGGAGTTTCCAGACCTCGAAGTGGCCGTCTGGCAGGTGTACCGGGACGAAGGACTCCAGGTCTTCGGGATGAGCACGGGCGGCATCGCGGAGACGGAGGGTTCGATCCTCCAGTTCATCGACCAGACGGGGGTGACCTTCCCGATCCTCCTCGATACGGAGCAGACGTTCACGAACTACCTCTCCGGGGAGAGCATCTCTCCCTATCCGATCGATGTCGTCGTTGCTCCCGACGGGCGGATCGCCTACGTCAACCGGGAGTACAACCTCGATGCCATGCTTGCCGTGATCCGCGACCTCCTCTGATCCTCCCACATCTCGTCCTCCTTCGATCCTTCCACAGGCTTCGATCCTTCCACAG
>CAZTSL010000108.1:12454-14042 GCA_964616915.1 uncultured bacterium | reverse complement strand
GGGAGGCGACGATGCGAGGGTTCCTTTCCCCCTTCTCTCCCCCAAGATGGGGCATGAGCGTGGTCTTTCTCCTCTTCTTCCTGACTGGAGCGGCAGGAAGGACACCTGCATGGGCCGGAAGGGAGCCTTCGGTCTTTGCGGCGATCGATCGGGCCGTGGCTTCGGGAGAAATCGATCGGGACGAGGCCACACGTTACCGCCTCCTGGCGCTCCGCGCTCCGGGAGCGCTTCCCCCCACGTTGCAGGGGCGCGATCTTGCGGCACCACGCTGCGCCACGGAGATCTTCCGGGAGGCGAGAGCCCGCCTGCCCCGATTCTCCCCCGAGGAACGGGAGGAAGTCGAAGCGCTCCTCCAGAGCCCGTGCAGCATTCCGGGGGCGTTCGCCGGATATGTCGAGAGCCGGCGCTATCCGGCGCGGGTCCACTACCAACTCGACGTTCACCGCCCCCTTGCCGAACTCGCGCTGCGCTACCTCGAGGAAGCGTGGCGCGTGGAGGTCGAAGAGATCGGCTTCCGTGCGCCCCTCCCCGATCAGGGGGCATGCGGCGACGATTCCCTCGATCTCTTCCTCGTCTTCGGGTTGGGTTACGCATATACCGACGTCGTGGCCGACAATCCGGAGACCGAATGGAACGACTACAGCGCCTATATCGCGATCGACCCGAATGCGTACGGCGGAACGATCCTCGATACGACGGTCGCGCACGAGTTCAACCACGTCCTCCAGGCCGCGGACGACTGGTTCGATGCCCCGGCGGTCTACGAGATGACCGCGACCTTCGTCGAGGATCTCGTCTACGACGCGGACAACGACTATCAGAGCCTCCTCTATGCCTTCCAGAAGCGGCCGGGACTTCCCCTCTCCTTCAACGACGGCTACCTTTCGTGGTACATGTACGGATCCTCCCTCTCCCTCTTCTTCGTGCGGGACCGGTATATGGCGGGGAATCCGGCCTTCGTCGCGGAGATGTGGCTCCGTTCCCGGAATCCGACGCCAAAGCACGACCTCGATCCTTCCGCCAACGAGCCCGACTTCCTCGATGCGCTCGATTCGATCCTGAAGGAAGAAGCCGGGGTCTCCTTCGGGGATGCCTACACGGAGTTCGGCCGGTGGCGCTGGTTCGCCGGCCCCTACGACGACGGCGCCCACTTCGAGGAGGGGGGGGAGTGGCCGGTGTCGGCGACGGTGGCCGTGGAGAAGACGATCCACACCCTTCCCGCCACGCTCCGGGTCGAGAAGGGGCCCGCCAACACGGCATCGCACTACATCCGCCTCGACCTCTCGCAGGGAAGACCCCTCCCCGAGGGGACCACGCTCTCGATCGACTTCTCGGGAGAGGGGGGACGCCTCTGGGAGGTCGATACGCTCCGGTACCGACAGGGGAGGCATGACGGGTGGCAACTCGGAACGCTGGGGGAAGGAGGAAGCTGGCGGGTCGATCTCTCCGGCGCGACCTCCCTCGTCGTCGCCGTGATCAACCGGGGGGAGGGGGGAGAGATCGATCCCGACTTCCCCGACAACCGCGGTCACCCCTATACGATCTCCTTCTCTTCGCCCGGCGGATGCGCCCTCCTGCCCCTGTCGCA
>CAZTSL010000108.1:6055-12354 GCA_964616915.1 uncultured bacterium | reverse complement strand
AAGCGATCCGGATCCTCCCCGGCGTTGCGGAGACGCTGCGTGCCCTCCAGGAACGCTACCCCCTCGTCGTGGTGACGAACCAGTCGGGGATTGCCCGTGGCTTCTTCTCCGAAGGGGATCTCCTCCGGATCCACGAGTGCCTCCTCGAACGTTTCCGGGGGGCGGGGGTCTTCCTCGATGCGATCTACTATTGCCCGCATCTCCCGGAGGGACGGGTCGCGGCGTACGCGGTCCGCTGCGCGTGCCGGAAACCTCGCCCCGGGCTCCTCCTGCGGGCCATGGAAACGTGGGGGATCGATCCGGCGGCTTCCTTCATGATCGGCGATTCTCCGCGCGACGTGGCCGCGGGGCACGCCGCCGGCGTCAGGAGCATCCTCTTTGCGCCGGTATCGGAAGGGAGCGCCGGTGCGTTCCATACCCTCTCCCGCTTCGAGGACCTCCTCTCCCTGGTGGAAGGGGAGCCGTAACGGAGGACAACCTCGGAGAGAGACCGCATGGGGTGCCTTACTCCCCTTCGAGGCCAAGCGCGATACGGGCGAGCCGATACTCGATGAAGTCGGTAACCTTCGTCTCGACGGCGAGTTCGAAGTAGCGCCTGGCCGTTTTCGGATCCTGCCGCACGCTGCGATACCAGGCGCCGAGATAGTAGTAGGCTTCGCAGAGGTTCTCCAGCGTTTTCCGTTCGTCCGCATCACGGGCCGCGGCCACGAGTTCCTCTTCCGAGATCCGCCGGCCGAGGAAAGCGAAGACGGAGGCCGGCCAATCGGAATGGTTCAGTTTTTCGAGCTTCTTGCGGATGAGCCGATCGGCCGCCTCGGAATCCCCGCTGTACTGAAGGGCAAAATAGGTGAAGATCTCGAGATAGTCCTCCCGTGGATGCTCGACCTCGAGGAGCGCCTGCCAGGTCCGGGCAGCCTCCCGGTGACGCTGGGCGTAGAAATAGGCGAGACCGAGTTGGAAGCGGGCCTCTCGATCACCGGGATAGCGGTCGAGATAGGCCTGGTAGGTCTCGATCGCCTCCACGAAGTATCCCTCTTCGCGATTCATGCGGGCGAGATTGAGATAGGGAGGCCGGAAGTCGGGAGCCTCTCCGATCGCCTGGAGATAGGCGCGACGCGCCTCCTCGTAGCGTCCCTGGCTGCGCAACGCCTCGCCGAGACCGTTCCATGCCACGGGATCGTTCTTGATCTCGAGGGCCTTCCGGAAGGCCTCCTCCGCCTTCTTGAAGTCGTGCGCCTGGAAGGCGGTCCAGCCGAGTCCCCGAAGCGCCCAGGCAAAGGTGGGATCGAGTTCGAGCGCCCTCTCGTAAGCCCGTCGGGCCTCATCGAGTCGGTGGCTGCGCAGCAAGAGGTTCCCCCGCAGGGTATGGAGGGCGGGATTGTCGGGGAGTTTCCGGAGGAGTTCGTCGTAGATCCCCAACGCGCTGTCGGTCTCCTCCTGGTCGGAGAGGATCTGGGCCACGGTGAGGAGCGCCTTCCCCGGTTGCGCAGCCTTCCCCCCCGCCTCGACGAGCGCCGCATAGACTTCCTTGCGGTTCCGGACGTCCCGGAAGATGAAGTCGAAGTCGATCGCTTCCTTCGACTCGATCGAGAGGCATCGGGCAAGCGTGGAAACCCCCTCCGTCTTCTCTCCCCGCTCGATCTCGAGGGTTCCGAGGATGTAACAGGCCAGGGCATCGGCGGGATTCGCGGCGAAAACCTTCCGGATGAGCCAGTAGGCCCGGCCATCGTGGGCCTTCCCGAAGGCGGCCAGCGCTTCCCCCCGCTGCGCGGCGGGATGATCGGGATAACGGGAAAGGAGAGAGCGGAAGCGTTCCCCCGCCCGTTCATAGGCGCCTCGACGTAACAGCAGGTTTCCGAGGTGAAGGGTGATGTGCGGGCGTTCCGGCCGAGCGACCTTCTCATAGGCCGCAATCGCCCCATCGAGGTTGCCTCGGTACTCCTCCACCCATCCCTGGAGGAGATTCCCCGGTACAAACGATGGATGCCCCTCCGTGGATGCCACGAATGAAGCGAGCGCCTTGTCCGGTTCGTTTCCGTTGAGGTAGAGGAGTCCCATCACGAAATGGGCGTAAGGATCGTGGGCGTCGAGTTCGAGCGCCCGCCGGCACTCGAAGCGGGCAACCTCCGGTTCCCCCCGGTCCACGGCAACGAGCGCCAGCAAGATATGGGCCGCCGGGGAATCCGCGTGCGCTTCGAGTCTGCGGCTCAGCTCCGCCTGCGTCTCGTTGCGGATTTCCTCGGCATCGGGGAGGCTGGGGAAGCGTCCTGTTGCAGGTTTCATGGCGGCACCCTTTTCCCCACTCCCCTCGGCCGCTCCGGTGAACGTCCGTTCGAAGTCGCGGACCATCACCGCCACCAGCGATTCGAGGACTTTTTCGTAGGCCTCCTGATGGACGTAGATGTTCGCTTCGAGGAGATGGACGAGGAGGAAATCGGGGGCGCGAGCGAGCACCGCCTCGTACGCTGCGAGGGCCTCCTCGAATCTTCCCTGCTGTTGGAGGACGAAGCCGAGGCGGAAGCGCGCGTCGATGTTCTCCGGATCGACGCGGATCGCCTCGCGGAATTCGATGGCAGCGGCATCGAGCTTTTCCTGCCGGACGTAAGCGGCCCCGAGGAGGATATGGGCATCCACGTTCCTCGGATCACGGCGCAGGGCCTCTTGCAAGGCGGTCACCGCCGCATCGAGGTGCCCCAGGCGCAGGTGGGCCTCTCCAAGGAACCGATAGCCCTTCGGATCCTCGGGCATGAGCGCCGTGACCCGCTCGAATGCGCGCCGCGCCGCTTCGGTTTCGCCATCCCGGTACATCTCGATCATCCCGAGGTTGAGGAGGGCAAGGGCGTGATCGGGCGCGATTCGTAGCGTCTCCTCGAAGGCGGATTCCGCTTCGTCCGTCCGGCCGGCCTGCAGATGGATCCGTCCCTCGAGGAAGACGAACCTCGGCTCGTTGGGGAAACGGGCCTCCGCAGCCCCCAGCACCTGAAGGGCCTCGTCGGTGCGGCCGACCGTGGCAAGGGTCGTCGCCAGCGCTTCATGCGCCTCGATCGATCCCGGATCGGAAGCGATCGCGGCCTCGAAGGCATCGATCGCTTCGAGGAAGCGTCGTTGCGCCGCCAGTTTCTTCCCCCGCTCGAGGGATCTCTTCGCTACGGGGGAAACTTCCGCGACCGGTGCGTCGTGGCCGGTCGCATCCGAGTCGGTAACGAATCGCACGTGGGTACAGCTACTCAGCAGCAGCCACATTGCGACACCAAGACATCCGAATTTCCACATCTATGGTCGATCTCCTGGTCGGGTGATCCTAGCCGTGCTCTTCCCTCCCTGTCGGAGGAAAGTCTTCGAGGCGGAGGGGATAGCGGGGGCCTTTCGCGACGGTGAGGAAGGGGCGGGGTTCAAAAGGATCACGGATCCGATAATCGATGATCTCCATCCTGCGGAAACGCTCGAGTTCGCAGAGCGCGCCGAAACGGAGGGTGAGGGTGCGCTCCTCCTGGGGAGACGTTTCGGCGTTCCACGCCCGGATCAACAGGCGAGCGACCGCACGGAGCAAAGGTGAGGGTTCGTTCCGTTCGTCGAAGCGGAGTCGTTCGAGAAACCACTGCGGCGTTTCCCGGAGTTCGAACCCCCTCGGATCTTCCGCGATCCGTCGAAGTTCGGTGAGATACCGTTCGTTTCGCGCCACCGCTGCGTTCCTCCCGAGCGGAGGTGGACTTGCCCTCCCGCTTCCTCCCTCCTCGACGACCTGCGGTTTCCAATCCGCTCATCCATATGGTAGAGCTTTCAATGCATCGTGGCAAGGGGAGGATCGCCTGGAGATGCGAGCGGCGAAAGGGGCAGAGCGAGCAATCAGCGACCCGGCGCCAGAATCCCCTGCCTGCCGGCAGGCAGGGGGAATCGAACCCATGGCGTCGAGGGTTGCCCGATCTCTCTCCTTCTGGTAGAATCCCTCTATGAATCGACCCGTTCGAGGGGCGGGCGTGCCCCGGCGGGTCCTGAGGCCTCTACGGAGGTTTTTTCCTCCTTTTCCTCGTCCTGGGGGGGCTCTCTTTGGGAGAGGCGCCTCCGCTGCTGCACACGAAGTGAGAACGATGGCAATACTTCCGATCCTTACCTATCCGGATCCCGTGTTGACGCAACGGGCCGAACCGGTCGAAGAAGTGACCGAGGACCTCGTCGAACTCTCGAAGAATATGCTCGAGACGATGTACGCTGCTCCCGGCATCGGGCTGGCAGCGCCGCAGATCGGCGTTTCCAAACGACTGATCGTCGTCGATATCGGGGAAGAACACCGTCATCCGATCGTACTCCTCAACCCGGAGATCACCCATCGGGAGGGGAAGATCGTCTATACGGAGGGATGTCTCAGCCTCCCGGGAATCGTCGATGACGTGACCCGGGCGCAACGGGTGGTGGTCAAAGGGCTCGACATCGAAGGGAAGAGCGAGGAGATCGATGCCCAGGAACTCCTGGCCGTCTGCCTCCAGCATGAGATCGACCATCTCGACGGGATTCTCTTCATCGATCGACTCAGTTCGATCAAGCGGACCTATTACCGCCGCAAGCTCCGGAAGAAGCAGGCGTGAGGTACCTTCGGTGAAGCCCCTTCGGATCGGATTCTTCGGCACCCCCGACTTCGCCGTCCCGTCGTTGGAAGCCCTCTTGTCCACCCCCCACGAAGTCGTGGTGGTGGCGACCCAGCCCGACCGGGGGCGGGGACGGGGACGGAGCGTCGTGCCTTCCCCCGTCAAGAGGGTCGCCGGGCGCCATGGAATCCCGATCCTCCAGCCGAGGAGGGCCCGGGAACCGGGTTTCCACGAAGCCCTCTCGGCGCAGGGGCTCGATCTGATCGTCGTCGTCGCCTATGGCCTCATCCTTCCCCGAGAGATCCTCGATCTCCCCCCCCTCGGGTGTATCAACGTGCATGCTTCCCTCCTCCCGAAGTATCGTGGCGCCGCACCGATCCAGTGGGCGATCGCGCGGGGGGAACGGGTCACGGGGGTGACCACGATGCTCATGGATGCGGGGATGGATACCGGTGACATCCTCTTGCAGGCGGAAGAGCCGATCCTTCCGCGCGATACGGCGGCAACCCTGCACGACCGGCTCGCCCGTCGGGGTGCGGAACTCCTCCTCGAAACGATCTCGGGCTGCCAGGCGGGAACGATCACCCCGAGAAAACAGGATGAGGCCCAGGCAACCTACGCTCCCCGCCTCGAGAAGGAGGATGGGGCGATCGACTGGACGCAAAGCGCGGAAGCGATCGATCGCCGGGTTCGGGCCTTCTTCCCCTGGCCCGGTACCCATACCTTCTGGCAGGGGATCCGCATCAAGCTGATCGAGGTCACGCCGCTTCCCCACGAACGACCGGCGGCGCCCGCCGGGACGGTCGTACAGGTGGAGCGATCCGGGATCCGCGTGGCGACCGGTGAGGGGAGCCTCCTCCTCACCACCCTTCAGCGAGAGGGGCGAAGCCCCCTTCCGATCGACCGCTTCCTGAGCGGCACCCCGATTCGCGTGGGAGATCGTTTCATCTCCTCCCCACCCGGGAAGGAAAGGAGTTCGCCATGAACGATCCCGTCCGGATCGCCCCCTCGATCCTCTCGGCGGATTTCTCGCGTCTCGGCGAAGAGATCGAAAAGATCGCGGAAGCCGGTGCGGACTGGGTCCACATCGATGTGATGGACGGTCGCTTCGTCCCCAATCTCACGATCGGTCCCCTCGTCGTGGAGGCGGTCCGACGGGTCGTCGATATCCGGAACCTTCACCTGCTGCTCGATGTCCATCTCATGATCGTCGAACCGGAACGCTACATCGAGGCATTCGCCGCGGCGGGGGCCGATCTCATCACGATCCATGCGGAGGCGACGCCTCACCTCCACCGCCTCCTCCAGATGATCCGCCAGGCAGGGAAGAAGGCGGGTGTTGCGCTCAATCCCCTCTCTCCCCTCACCCTCCTGGAGCATGCCTTCCCCCATCTCGACATGGTGCTCCTCATGACGGTAAACCCCGGTTTCGGCGGGCAGGCCTTCATCGAGACGATCCTCCCCAAGGTGGAGACGCTCGCCGGCCGGATCGCCCGGGAAAAACTTTTGGTTGACTTGGAGGTGGATGGTGGTGTAAAAGTAGAGAACATCGCGCGGCTTCGCCGTGCAGGCGCAAACGTCTTCGTGGCGGGAAGCGCGATCTTCGAGAGCCCCGACTACCGGAGCACGATCCGGAGGATGCGGGAGGAGATCGCCAGAGCGGACCGCCGCCTCGTCTGAATGTTTCTTTTCGGGCAGTAGCGCAGTCTGGTAGCG
>CAZTSL010000108.1:0-5955 GCA_964616915.1 uncultured bacterium | reverse complement strand
CACTTGGTTCGGGACCAAGGGGTCGCTGGTTCAAATCCAGTCTGCCCGATTCCCCCGCCCGCGGATCTGGGAGATGAAGCGAGATCGAAGGATCCTGCGGGAGGAGACCGCCAGAGCGGACCGCCGCCTCGTCTGAGTGTTTCTTTTCGGGCAGTAGCGCAGTCTGGTAGCGCACTTGGTTCGGGACCAAGGGGTCGCTGGTTCAAATCCAGTCTGCCCGATTCCCCACCCATCGGATCCAACAGATGAAACGAGATCGCAGGCTCCATCCCCTCTCCTGGGGGCATCACCCCGCCCTCTCCCTTGCGCATCGTCTCCGAAAGGCGCTCCTCGGCACCGATCCCCCCCCGCTGGAACGCATCTCCGCGGAGTTCTGTGCCTTCTGGCAGGAGGCGCTTTCCCCCCATCTCCGTGCCGAGGAAGAGATCCTCCTTCCTGCGGTTTCCCGTCATTGCCCGCATCTTTCCCTCGAATGCGGGACGATCCTCGAGGAACACCGGCGGCTTGTCACCTCTACCGAACGGGTGAGCGCTGGGGGGGGAAAGGGTCCGTTCCTCCCCCTCCTCGACCTCCTGATCCAGCACATCCGCTTCGAGGAGCGGGTCTTCTTCCCCCTCGTCGAAGCCGGCCTCCCCCCTGCGCACTTCGATGCGGTGGGGGAAGCGCTGGCAGAGCGGCTGCCGGGGAGGCGATGCGGATGGAAAACTTCGTGATGGACTTCACCCCATGGGCCATCGTTGCAGGAGGGTATCTCGTCGGTTCGATCGTACCGGGGGTGCTCTTCGTCCGTCTCGCACGAGGGGAGGACATCCGGCGCCTCGGGAGCGGAAACGTCGGGGCCACGAACGTCGGACGGGTTCTGGGTCTCCCCTTTGCGCTCCTCACCTTTGCATGGGATGCGTTCAAGGGATTCGGCGTCTGCTGGTTCGCCCAGCGACTCGTCCTTCCCCCCTCCTTCGTGGTCGCTGGGGGCCTTGCCGCATTCCTCGGCCATCTCTATCCCTGTTTCTTCGGCTTCCGGGGGGGGAAGGGGGTGGCGACCGCCTTCGGGGTCGTGCTTGCGCTCGACCCGCGGGTGGCCACGATCTCCCTTGGGGTCTGGATCGTCACGCTCCTCTTCTGGAAGCGGGCCGGTGCGGCTTCGCTGGCCGCCGCGAGTTCCCTCCTGCCGGCCACCCTCTTCCTCTCCCCCGATCGACCGTTGCGACTCCTCCTCTTGCTCCTTTTCACCTTCTTCATTTTCCTGCGCCACGAGAAGAATCTCGACGAATTGCTCCCCCCGCTTCCCTGAACCGTTTCCTCCTTCCCGATCCCCGGGTCCCGTCCGCGGTTTTCCAGGAGGTTCGCCGGGCTCGAGGATACCCGCACATTCGGCCGGGCATCTTTCCGGCACTCCGAGCATCTCACACTTGCGTAGAGAAATCGGTGGGTTGAGAGAGATCTGAAAGGGGATGGAATTTTTTCGCAACGAATCGAACCTCCATTTCGTAGTGAAGGGGTGAATCAAGGGGATTCCCTGGAATGGAAACGGAGATCTCACGTTGGAGTGGTACTCTTCTTTGCGGAGAGGAGAGCGGTTCGTAGAAGGGAGCAGCGATCATGTGGGAACTGAATCACGGCGTCAACGCCCTTGCGGCACAGGTTCTGGAAGACCCCTTCCCCTTCGGGCTCGGTAGTCATCTCGCCCTTCTCAACAGCATGAAGGAAGGTGTGGTCCTCGTGGATGAAGCGCACCGGATCCGGGTTCGGAACAAGGCGGCCCGGAAACTCGCGGAGGAACTCCTTCCGGAAGCCGGAGCGTTGACCCATCTCGGGGATTTGCCGGTCACGGCGATCCTCGACGACCTCTTCCGCGGAAGACGGCGCCTCCACGAGGAGACGGTCGAAGAGTTCGAGACGTTGCGATCGTTCCAGTTCACCTTCACCCCCTGCTGGCATGACGGACGGATCAAGGGGGTGATGATCGTCATCCGTGACGTGACGCGGGAACGGGAACTCCAGGACAAGCTCCTCCAGGCGGAGAAGCTCTCCCGTATCGGCCACGCCTTCACGGAACTCTCCCACCAGCTCTCGAATCCGCTGAGTGTCCTCTCCGGATACGCCCAACTCCTCATCAACATGACGCAGGAGACGAAGTTTCACAGCTCTGCGACGAAGATCTTCCAGGCCGCGACCCAGATCCAGCAGATGGTTCAGCATGTGCTCGACTACGTGCGGATCAGCAAACCGATCCGTTCCCGCATGAACCTCAACGCGATCGTGCGGGCCACCCTCGATCAGATCGAAGATCAGCTCCAGAATCATGCCGTGCTTGTCAAAACCGATCTCGATCCCACGCTGCCCGATGCGCTCGTCGATGAGAACGAGATCCGGCAGGCCCTCATCAATCTCATCGACAACGCCTGCCAGGCGATCGGCGCTTCGGGCGGCGAGATCGAGATTCGCACGACGCAGCGCGAGGGGCGCGCGTATCTGTCGGTCTGCGACAACGGTCCGGGGATCGCGCCCGGCCATCTCGGAAAGATCTTCGATCCCTTCTTCACCACGAAGTCGATGGGGAAGGGGACGGGGCTCGGGCTTGCGATCACGCGGAGCATCGCGGAGGGGCATGACGGCTCCCTCCACGTCGAGACCGCGCTCGGCCGGGGGGCCAAATTCACGATCGTGCTTCCCCTTCTGAGCAGCCGAACGACCCGGATGGCACGGCGGGGGAAACGGATCCTCGTCGTGGAGGACGAACCCTATACCGCCGAGTTGCTGCGGCGGATTCTCGAACACAACGACCACACGGTCCAGATCGCGCGGGATGGCCGGGAAGCCCTCGCGGCCGTGGCGGCGCAGACCTTCGATCTCGTCATCAGCGACATCTCCATGCCGGAGATGGACGGTTTCTCCCTTTTCCATGCGCTCGAAGAGCGGCATCCCGAGTTCGCATCCCGTTTCGTCTTCATCACAGCCGATGCGGTCGAACCGGAAGTTCAACGCTTCCTCCAGGAGCATGCGCTCCCTTGTCTGACCAAACCCTTTTCGCTCGAAAAGCTGGAGGTGACGCTCGATCGTGTCATCGAAGGTGGTCAGGCCGTTCGATAGATCGACATCCAACTCCTTCTCCTTGATCCACCCTGACCCGGCATACCTCTCGGGGTATGCGGGGGAGGCCGATGGGGACGGTGCAGCGCTTCCGGCTCTTGGCTACACCGTCTCCATGACGCCTTCCCGCTCTTCACCGCTCCTCCTCGCGGAAATCCACGACCCGGATCCTCGGGAGCATGAATTTCACCGCGCGATCCTCCATCGCAAAGACTTCACCGTTCCCGCAACGTTCGGAGAGTTTCCGGGAGACCTCGCCGGGGGTGAGGGGGCGATCGAAGAGATAGCCCTGGCCATAGAGACAGGAGAGTTCGAGGAGGAGGGCCCGCTGCGCTTCGGTTTCCACCCCCTCGGCCACGATGTCGATGCCGAGATTGTGGGCGAGCACCACCGTGGCCCGGATGATCTCGAGGTCCTGCGCCTCGGTGCCGATCTTCTCGATGAAGGTCCGATCGATCTTGATCTTATCGATCGGCATCTGCCGCAGGAAGTGGAGCGAGGAGAATCCGGTCCCGAAGTCGTCGATCTGGACCTGGAGCCCCATCGCCTTCATTCGTGCGAGGGACTCCCAGATCCCACGAGCGTTGGCCTGCATGACGCTTTCGGTGAGTTCGAGGCGAAGGAGGGAGGGGTCGAGGCGGGTACGGGTGAGCGTCTCGAAGACCATGTCGAGGAAGTCGGGGTGGGCGAACTGCCGCTCCGTGAGGTTGACGCTCACCCACAGCTTGGGGGAGAGGGCATGGATCTCGTTCCAGTGGCGGAGCTGCCGGCACGCCTCCTCGAAGACCCATACTCCGATCTCCACGGTGATGCCGATCTCTTCGGCCACGGAGATGAAGCTATGGGGGGCAAGGAGCCCCCGCGTGGGATGATGCCATCGCAGCAGGGCCTCGAACCCCACGATCCGGGAGGAGGCGAGTTCCACGACCGGTTGATAGTGGATGCGGAATTCCTTCCGTTCCACCGCGAAGCGCAGGTCGGTTTCGAGTTGGAGGCGCTGCATCGCAGCCTGGTGCATCTCGACGTCGAAGATCTCGTAGCGCGCCTTCCCCGCTTCCTTGGCGCGGTACATCGCGGTGTCCGCGGCTCGCATCAGCTCCTCGCTCTCCGTGTAGTCGAGCGTGCTCATCGCAATCCCGATGCTGGCGGTCGTATAGATCTCCTGCCCGCCGATCCGGATCGGGATCGAGATCTCCTCCTGGATTCGTTCCGCCACGCGTACGGCGTCACGGACATCGTGGATGTCGCAAAGGAGCACCGTGAACTCGTCGCCGCCGAGTCGGGCCACGGTATCGACGCTGCGCAGGATCATCTCCAGTTTCCGGGAGACCGCGATGAGGAGCTGATCTCCCACGAGATGGCCGAGGCTGTCGTTGATGATCTTGAAGCGGTCGAGGTCGAGGAAGAGGACCGCGAAACGGAAGTGGGGCTCCCGGCGACGCCGTTTGAGCGCCTGGGCGAGCCGTTCGGTGAAGAGCGCCCGGTTCGGAAGACCGGTGAGAGGATCGTGGAAGGCCTCGTGCCGGGCCTGCTCGACGAGGGCCTTGCGCTCCGTGATATCGTCGATCAAGCCGCAGATCTCCGTCAACTCCCCCTGCGGGTTCGGCTGCCCCTTTCCCCGGCAGAGCACCCATCGCCAGGCCCCCGCCGCGTTACGGATGCGGAATTCGACGGCGACCTGTGGCTTCCTTCCCGCGGCATGTTCCGTGATCTCGTACTGCGCGCGTTCGACGTCCTCGGGGTGGATCGAAGCCCACCCTACAGCGGGGGTGACGTCGTTCTCCCTCCCGAGGCCGAGGTTTCTCCGGGCCGAGGGGGGGAGTTCGATGCATCGTTGGATGGGGTTCCACCGCCAGTATCCCTCCCCGGCCCGTTCGGCGGCGATCCGGTAGCATTCTTCCCTCCTGGCCAGCCGGATTCGTCGCCTCTGCCGTGCGATCGTGACCTCGATCGTCCGGGCGAGTTGCTGGGGCCCCAGCCGGTTGAAATCGAGAACTTCCTCGACACCCGCCTCGATCGCTTCGCTGATCCGGGAGAGGGAGGAGGTCGCCAGAAGCACGAGCGGCGTCTCGAACGCCTCCGCCGCCTGGCGGAGCCATGGGATCGCCCGCGCCGCTCCGATCCTCTCCCGCACGAGGCAAAGATCGTATCCTCCCTGCGCGATCTCCCGGAAGCCCCCCTCGTAGTCGAGGGAAAGGGTGAGGTGGTACCGCTTTGGCGAAATCTCCGTCAAGAGATCACGGATCCGGATGAAATCGAGCTGCTGGTCAGCGATGAGATGGATCCGACAGAAGGCTTCGCGTTCGTCAGAGGGCACACTGCGCACGGTATCGTTTCCTTTGTCGTCTCGTTCCACGGTTCGCTCCATGATCTCCCCCTTCACCGTCCCCTCTGCCTCGTCTCGATCGATCGGTAGATCCGATCCGTGATGAAGACGTCGAGGATCTCTGCGTCGAGTTCCCCCTTCCGGGCGGAATCGGAGAGGATGTCGAGAGCCCGATCGGGAGGGACCGCCTTCTTGTAGGGACGATCGCTGGCGGTCAGGGCGTCGTAGATGTCGGTGATCGTCATCATCCGGACCTCGACGGGGATCTGACTCCCTCGCAATCGGTTCGGATAGCCGCTTCCATCGAGCTTTTCGTGATGCATCGCGGCGATCTCCGGTACCCGTTCCAATCCATTGGGCCACGGGATCCGTTCGAGGAAGCGGCGGGTGTGGCGCACATGGGATTCGATCTCGCGGCGTTCCGCCTCGTCGAGGCTCCCCCGGGGGATCGAGAGGATCGAAAGCTCCTCGGGCGTGAGGAGGGGAAAGGTCGTTCCATCCGGTTCCTCGATCCGGGTCGCCGCGATCTCCCAGAGCCG
>CAZTSL010000107.1:0-16742 GCA_964616915.1 uncultured bacterium | reverse complement strand
CTTCCACGTGGATGACGCCGCCGCCCCCGCCGCCGCCCCCGCCGCCGCCATATCCGCAGCCGGAGGCATCGAGGCAACCGGTGACCCGGATGTTCTTCGCCCGGACGCGCAGGCGGCCACCGCCGTGCGTATAGGGGATCACACCGACATCGTGGATGACGACGTCATGGGTTTCGTAATCGAGCACGCCGGCATAGAATCCCCGCAACTCCACGATCCCGTCGCGGCGGATCCGGGACTTCCGGCGCCGTTTCGGAATGCGCCCAGCCCCTTCCACGAAGCCGGGAGAGGCCATCCACAAGCGGTTGGCAAGTCTGGCGCTCATGGCCGTTCCTTCCGGGAGGGCGTGACGGATGCCGTTCACTGCACGATCCAAATGAGCCTCCTTTGCCGTGTCGGGCCAATGATCGTTCACTTCCCCCTGCTGGCGTCGAGGGGAATCGGTGGAAGGGGATGAGCGAAAAATTCCGGTCTCATCGATTTCGGAGGGGAACGACGTCACACCCGTGAGGGAGGCCCCCTCCCCTCGATGCGGGGCGACGTCTCTCTCTGGCCCACGCAGGCCGATCCAGGCACCGGCGTGTCGTCGGGGATGGCAAGCATAGAGCGTACCACTTGTTCGAGAGATTCGAAGCAACCTCGGTACGACCGGAAATCAGGAGCAGGGAAGAGCGGAGAATACCGCGTTCCACGCGTCCGGAAGCGGGATGATCCCTTCCGGAAGACGAACCCGAAGGGGAGATGAAGGGAGGGCGCGCATGCCCCAAAGGGGGATGTTTTGTAGGAAAAGACTACACGCCATGCGCTGCATCCGTCGCCCGCGTGGAGGATCAACTCCCAGCAGAGAGCTGTTGCGGCATCGTGGCCGGCATCCGCATCTGGGGCAGGTTGGCCACTTCCGTG
The DNA here is from genome assembly GCA_964616915.1 of uncultured bacterium. Classification (GTDB taxonomy): domain Bacteria; phylum Myxococcota_A; class CAZTSL01; order CAZTSL01; family CAZTSL01; genus CAZTSL01. The sequence goes on along the minus strand of CAZTSL010000107.1, from coordinate 15,839 downwards.
ATCGCCTGCAGGAATTCTCCCATCGTCTGGAAGCGATCCCTCGGCTTCTTGGCGATGCTCTTTCGCACGATCGCATCGAGTTGGGGAGGAATCTCGGGATTTCGCTCCATCGGGGAAGGGGGATCGGCGAAGAGATGCTGGTAGATGCAGTCCCCGCTCTGGAAGGGGGGAGAGCCTACGAGCGCCTCGAAGAGGGTCACCCCGAGGGAATAGATGTCGGAACGATGGTCGATGTTTCGGTTGAGGATCTGCTCGGGAGAGACGTAGAAGGGCGTATAGCGGGCCGTGGTCTGGGAACCGCGGGCCTGCATCGCACGCGCCAATCCGAAGTCCATCAGTTTCGTACAGATCTGGGGTCCCTTGCGACACATGATGTTGGAAGGTTTCACGTCGAGATGGAGAATCTTGTTCTCATGGGCGTAGCGCAGGGCGTCGCAAAGCTGCATGAAGATCGTGAGCACCTGGGGGATCGTGAGTCGAGACTGCTTGATCAGGGCTTTCAGGGTCTCTCCCTCCACGAACTCCATGGCGAGGAAGTAGTTGTCCCCCTCTTTGCCGACATCGTAGAGGGTGACGATGTGGGGGTGATTGAGGGCCGCGGTGGATCTGGCCTCCTTCATGAGGTAGCCGATCGCTTTCTGATCCTCCTCACACTCCATGGAGATGACCTTGTAGGCCATGAGCCGGCCGAGAAGGTTGTCCTTGGCGAGGTAGACGTGCCCCATGCCGCCGCGCCCGATCTGGCGGATGAGCGTGTAGCGTTCGGAATGGGAGGGCTTCATGAGGAGCGCGGTCACGGATTCATCGACTTTCGTGGCAGAGGGTTTCTTCTTCTTCCGCTTCTTTGCTTTCGCTTCTGCCGGCCGTTTCTCTTTCGGTCTCTGGGGAACCGGTGCCGTGGACTTCGAGGCGGATTCGACCCCGGATTCCGGGGGGGTTCCCCGTTCGATCAGGGAGGCCAGTTCCGTATCGACGATGATCCCCTCGTCGGAGGAGACGGCACGTGCGGTCGGTGACCTGTTCTTCGAGGAACTGGAGCGCTTCTCCTTTTCCCCCTTGGGGCCTTTCGTGAGGAGGAGGCGTTTCTTGATCCGGCGTTTGGCCGCCTCCTCCTTCTTCTTCGCTTCGATCCGTTGCTCGAACTGTTCACGTAGTCCCGTATAATGAGCGATCTTGTCCGTCTGCTCCGTCTTCTTGTAGAGATCGATGCACTTGTCGAGGATTTTGAGGGTCTCCTTGTCCGGGATCGCCTTGCCGGCCTCTTTGTTGCGTTGGTAGAAGAATTCGAAGGTTCTGGCGTAGATGCCGGCGGCTTCCTCCAGGCAACCGCGATCGAGATAGAGCCTGGCGAGCCCCTCGTAATCCTCCTTTCGCAGATAACAGCGTGCGGCGTCGGCGAGGAGATCGAGGCGAGCGTAGAGTTCGGCGGCCCGCTCGAAGTCCCCCGACCGTTCGTATGCATCGGCGGCGAGTTGGAAGTCGTGACGTTTCTCATAGACTTCGGCGAGCTTCTCGTAATTTTCGTCCTGCTTGTAGCAGGAGATCGCCTTGCGCACTTTTCCCTTCTCGAGATAGAGATCCCCGAGATGCGTGTACGCGCCTGCCCTCCGGAACATCTGGATCGCCCTGCGGGTTGCTCCGATCTGGAGGTAGAGTTGACCCGCCTGAAGGAAATCGCCTCGCTTCTCCATTCGTTCAGCATTCGATTTGAGGATTTCGTCCTTCCCCGTCTCCTCCGTCCGGTGGGAGAGGAAGAGGACGAGGAAGACGATGAGCGAGACGCCGATCACGGCGCTCACCACCCAGAAGACGAGCGGATCGTTGAAGGTGGAGAGATAATCGACAACCTTCTGCAGATCGAATCCGGCCGGAGTGGCACTCGCGATGGTGTATCCGCTGATGGAGGGAATCAGATGCGTTCCCACGGCGCTTCCCATGACCATATTCGCACGCCTCCACATGGATCGGGTTGCGGTGGATCGGGATCGAACTCCTGAGCCACGGAGATGAATCGACTCATCTCTCTACCGTTATCGGTCAGGAGGGATGGAAACTTGAAGAGGGGGGAGGAATGGAGTGCCCTGACCATGGGGTGTGGTTTCGGGACGAGGCGGGCTTTGGGAGTGTTCAGGCTGCGTTGGAGAAGCGGACACGTTCGGGATCGATTTCGGCGATCTTGCCGGCAGCCTCCCGCGTCACGAGGACGAACCCATCCGGGGAAAACTCGGGGGCTTCCACGATCGCCAGTTCCCCCCGTTCCAGGCGAGTGGCCACGGATTCGGCGATCTGGAGGAAGGGGATCTTTCCATCCATGGCCACGAAGTAGAAGCGCCTCGGTCCCGATGGAATGTCGGGGAGCATACCGTTACGGATGATCGTCTTGAGCCGGTTCTGGCGTTCATGCTCGGCCCGGGCAGCCTGTTCGCGGCGCACCCGCTTGCGTTCGGCCGCTTTTCGTTTCGCCTCCTCGGTTTTCCGTCTCTCCTCTGCGGCCTTCCTTTCCGCTTCGATCCCCTCTCTTCCCAGTTCTTTCCGGCGGACCCGGGCTTCGTGCGCGGCCTTTCGTGCTTCCTTCCTGCTCACGATCTTTGCCTTGAGGAGTTCATCCCGCAGACTTCCCATCGTCTCTGGTCTCCTTTCTCCTGTTCCATTTCGGGGGGGCCGAAGGCCCCCCCCGTTCCACCTCTCACCTCGATCGCATCACATCGAGGCGAGAAGGTCAACCCCCCAGGACAATCACATCGAAAATCCCCATGATTCGCGGAATCCGCATGGCATCGGAGGATCCCAGGAACGAAGCGGACACCTCGAATCTTCGAGGGATTGACAGGAACCGGCTGTCGTGGAAAAATCGATCGAACGGGTGGAATTCCGCACGAGGGGGACTCCAGACTTGTAAGGCGGATCTCCCACGGTCCTTCGCAAGAGGCACGCCAAGGATCCACCGGAACCCTCGAACAGGGAGAGTGCATGAAACCGATCAGCCGACGAAAGTTTCTGAAAGCCTCGGCCGCGATGGCGGCGGGGTACGGGTTGCTCAGTGGGTTCAAGGGACGTCCCGACCGGGCACGCCCAGACGTTCCGATCGATACGATCGTGATCCTGATGATGGAGAACCGCTCCTTCGATCAGATGTTCGGATCCCTCTCCCTCGAGGAGGGACGATCGGACGTCAATGGGCTGCAACCCGGGATGAGCAACCCCGGCCTCGACGGCACCCCGGTCGGGATCTACCACAGCGAGGAGTACTGTGTCCTCGATCCCCCCCATGGCTGGGACGCGGTTCACAGCCAGTTCGACGAGGGCCGAAACGACGGTTTCGTCCGGGAGATGGAGAAGGTCTACGGCGAAGCGAACCGCCATCTCGTGATGGGCTACCACAACCGGGAGGATCTTCCCTTCTGGTATGCGATGGCCGACGAATTCACGCTCTGCGACCGATGGTTCTGTTCCCTCCTGACCGGCACCTGGCCGAACCGCAACTACCTCCACTCCGGGCAGTCGGGGGGCCTCAAGAACAATGAACTCCCCGGCATCCGGATGTTCACCTGGCCCACGATCTACGACCTGCTCAACGAGGCGGGGATCGCGTGGCACTACTACTTCAGCGACGAGCCCTTCCTCTACCTCTACCCTCGCCTGCGGCGGCAGCGACGCAAGATCTCGTGGATCCGGGATTTCTACCGTGCGGCGGAAGCGGGGACGCTCCCTCCGGTGACCGTCGTGGACCCCGCCTTCACGCTCACGGACGATCATCCCCCCCACGATCCGCGGGTGGCCCAGGCGTTCGTGGCCTCGGTCTACGCGGCACTGGCGAATTCGCCGCAGTGGGAGCGGATGGCCTTCATCGTCACCTACGACGAGCATGGCGGTTTCTTCGACCACGAACCCCCGACCGAGGCGCCGGACGAACTGGAGGAGTTCGCCCACTTCGGGATCCGGGTCCCCGGCCTGATCGTGGGACCGTACGTGAAAGGGGGCCACGTCTCGAAGGTGACCTACGACCATACCTCGGTGCTCAAGTTCATCGAGTGGCGCTACGACCTCCCCTCGCTGACGATGCGGGACGCGGCCGCCAACAACCTGCTCGACGCCTTCGACTTCGACCAGGAGCCCCGCCCTGCCCCGAAGCTGCCCGAGGTCCACGTCCGGTGGCGGGATCTCGACCGTTCCTGCACCTATGTCGGTTCTCCCGATGGGGCGGAGGACCTCGTCTCCCTCCGTTCGAAGGTCCCGCCCGTGGAACTCGTCCAGCTCGCCGATCTGGGCATCATCCCCAAGGAATACGACCGGCGGGGGGATCTCCTCGACCTCCTCTACCTGATCGACGACGTCCTCCAGACCTACGGCGCGGGGAGCATCGAACTCGGATGACGCGGGGCAAGGGCAGGTTTCCCGTGCCATCGACCTGCCCGCCGCAGCATCTCACAGATCCTGGGCGCAGCGGAAGCCGAGCGCGTTGAGGTATTCCGGCGCGGCGCAGGAACAGACGCGGGAGGTCGTGCGCAGATCGACGGCGCCGTCGGTCCACGATCCTCCGCGCAACACCCGCCACCCCGATTCATTCGGGGGGGGGCCGGTCGGGTTCTTCGTCGAGACACGGGCGTAACCGTCGTCGGCGAAGTAGTCGGAGACCCACTCCCAGACGTTTCCCGCCATGTCATAGAGGCCGTAAGGGCTCTTGCCCTCGGGGAAGCTGCCCACCGGCATCGGATGCCGGGGAAGGGCGTCACGGCAGTCGTAGCCGAGGCCCTGGGCATGGTGGGCCTTCGTGCAGTCGATCTCCCAGCCCCAGGGAAAGAGCCGTTTGTCGGTACCCCGCGCGGCCTTCTCCCACTCCGCCTCGGTGGGCATCCGTTTTCCAACCCAGCGACAGTACCGCTCGGCATCCTCGTACATCACGCCGACCACGGGCTGGCGGGGATCGTCGAATCCCGCCTTCCCAAGGAAGGGGGTGGCTTTGCACACCCCGGCGGCGACGCACTTCTCATATTCGGCGTTCGTCACCTCGTAGCGATCGATGCGATACCCTTTCAGGAAGACCTTTCGCTGGGGCTGTTCGATCTTGAAGTCCTCCGCCTGGCAGGTGGGGCAGAGCTCGAGGCCGATGACGACATCCTTCGTGCTGCTCCCCATCGTGAAGGAACCGGCGGGGATCTTCACCATCTCCCCCGTCCCCGGCCCCTTCCCTCCCCGTTCGAGGGTATAGGCGAAGGTCCGTTCCTCATCGATCCCTCCGCGGATCGTGGCCAGATGCGCCTGAAAGCCGGGGAGATGGACGACGAGGGGATGATCGACCTGGGGGGCGAGTTCCAGGGTGAGGGGGGCATAGCCTTGGAAGACCTTGTCGCAGTATACCTGCGCCCCCTTGGGCGTCCCCTCGATCGTGAAGCGCGTCGGCTTCCCCCGAAGTTCGAAGTGGATATTCGACTTGCGGGCTGGATAGACGAAGACGGAATCCTCGAGGTCGAAATAATGGGCCAGACGAAGGCGGATGGGATACTCCCGCGCCTCGAGATCGAAGATCGTCGCAGGGGTCTTCTTCCCCGTATCCTCCTCGTCGAGGAAGACCTCGGCACCCGGCGGTGTCGAGGTCACCTCCAGGATTCCAAGGGCCGAGACGAGTTCGATCGCAAGGTCCCGAACGACACCGGCCGGAACGCTCACCTCCCGATGAATGGGAAAATAGCGATCGAGTTCGATCGAGAGGTCGTGTTTCCCCGCCGGAATCCCTTCGAGGGTGAGGGGGGTTGGGCCCATCTCCTTGCCATCGAAGGTCACCTGAGCGCCAGGCGGGCTCGTCTCGATCCGCAGCCCTCCCGAGGCGACGACCTCTGCCGGAGGCGGAGGGGGAGGCGAGAACGAGAGCGATTCCCGATCGACGTCGAGGAGGTCGGCATAGAGGGCAGCGAGCTTTTCCGTCACTTCCCCCCTTGCGGCCACCTCCTGGACCTTGCGTCCGGCCCGGTGCGTGCGGATGTGATAGATCCGCGCGGCGATCCGGAAGCGTTCTGGAGCGATCTCCTCGAGGGAGGAGACGAGCACGTGGTGGGCGCCGGCGTAGCCCCCCAGTTCGAAGGGACAGGTGGGATCCTCCTTGCAAAACGCTTTCCACTCCACCCCCTTGCGGACGAACTCGGCATAGAGCCGCTCCCCGCTCTTGATCGTCCCGGAGAACGCCGACTGGAGGGCCCGGGCCGCATCCTCCGTGACCGTCACCGGATCGATCCCTTCCACGGGCTTTGGCATCTGCATCTCGAGGACCGCGACCACGATCTCCTCGGAGGTATACTGATGGATCACGATGATCCATGGGATCGACGTAAGGAGAAAAATGCCGAATTTGTGGCTCAGGGAGAGATCACGCAATGGTTTCATCGGAATGGACCTTATCCTTGCGGGTCCCGTCATCCTCAGGATGGGGCGTCGTGCCTGACGGCGGGGAAGAAGGTCTGCTGCAGCCGATATGCCAGATCAGGACTGGGAAAAGTATATCCTCCCGGCCAGGGCGTGTCAATGCGCCCGGAGCATTCGACAGGATCGGCATGAATCGATCCTGCCTTCCGCAGAGAGATTGACCCATCCCTGCGAGTCTGGTAGACTCCGTGCCGCATCGACGTCGTCTTTGCGCCTTCCTCCCATGGAGGCGACGATACCGCAAGGATGCAGGAGAGGTGATCCCCTTGGGCATCGCAGGTTGAAGGAACCGCCCCCCTCATGAGACTCTGTTACGCCTGTGAACACCGTGTGGAAGAAGCGTGGAAGGTCTGCCCGGCGTGTTCCGCCCGGTTGAAGCTGGGAGAGCGTTTCCGGATCGAGGGAGAACTCGGCTCCGGAGCCCAGTCGGTCGTCTACAAAGGGGTCGATCTCACGAAGTCGGAGGACGTGTTCTTCGTCCTCAAGGTCGCCAAGGGAAAGTACCGCTTCCTCGGAGAGGTGAGCCTCCTCGAACACGAATACGATTGTCTCTGCAAGATCGACAACCCCTACATCATCAAGGCGTACGAGCACGGCGAGATCGAAGGGTGCGAGTTCATCCTCATGGAGTGGTTCGAGGGGGAACCGCTCAACCGACGGATCCGGCAGGCGGGTCTCTTCGACATGCTGACCGCGATGTCGATCGCACGCCAGATCTGTCACGCCCTCGAGGCGATCCACGAGATCGAGGTCGTCCACCGCGACATCAAGCTGAAAAACATCCTCGTCAACGATGCCAACGAGATCAAACTGATCGACCTGGGGATCGCCAGCCGGCAGGATGGGGGGCTGGGCACCTACCTCGGATTCATCGGGACCCGCGAGTACGCCGCACCGGAACAGTTCCTCCAGAAGGGGGTCGATGTCCGGACCGACATCTACTCCTTCGGCATCGTCCTCTACTTCCTCTTCACGGGACGCTTCCCCTTCGACCGGGAGACGAAGCAGAGCAGCGAGGAACTGATGCACTTCCATCTCCATGAGTCCCCCCCCCCGCCGAGTACCTTCAATCCGCGGATCAGGCCGATGCTCGATCGGTTGATCCTCAAGTGCCTGGCCAAGGAAAAAGAACGGCGGTATCAGACGATCCAGGAGGTGGCCCAGGCGCTCGAGGCTGCGCAGCAGGAGTACTCGAGCCAGTCGAACCTGCCCTCGATGCGGCCCCCTTCGGCCTTCCTTCCGGAGCGCAGCCGCTTCTCCGATGTGGACTCCGATTTCCCCCCTCCATCCGAGCTTCCGCCGACCGAGATCGAGCAGAAGGAGACGGTCCCCGGTTCCTATGCGCCGCTCCAACCGATCACCCCGATCTCGGCGTCCCCCCGGCGACGTCGTCTCCTTGGCATCCTCGGGGCGATCGCCGGCGTCGCGCTCGGGGTCTTTGCGCTCATCTACTTCACGGATCTGCGTCTTCGGCTGGCAGCCTGGCTCCTTGGCAGTCCGGTCGCGGGGGGAGGGATCGAGATCGCGCTCCCGCCGGTCGAACGCTTCGTCTCGGAGGGGGAGAGGCTTCACCTCTTCGCCGACCGGGAAGGGCGGATCGTGGGAGTGGCCACGTTGCGGGACGAGGGTCCCCCTTCGGTGGTGGGGAAGGGAAAAGTGACGCTCCTTTCACCCGTTCCCTCGCAACTGCCCCCGGCACGCCCCCTCATCTGGCGAACCGACCGGGTCAAGATCCGCTCGGACGATTTCGTCCTCCCCTTCGAGTCGTTCCATCAGATCTTCCTCGAGAGCGATCCCTCTTCGATCGAGGTCTGCTTCGGGACGGCGTGGCGGTGTGCCAAGGTCCGTCTCCCTTCCGGAGGATGGTCCTATCCCACCCCCCTTTTCTCCTGGGAGACGCACTTTCCCCTCCCCCCCGTCGGTGGACCGCCCGAGCTGGACGGCATCGTTCCCTATCCCCAACAGATCACTTTCGAAATGCACACGAAGGGGGGAACGATCGTTTCGAGTGATACGGAGGTCGTGACCTCGGCGCAGACCTGGCATGCCCTCCTTTCCCGGTGGGCCCAACGCAACCGGCAGGAGATCGCGGAGACGTACGTCACCGGCGGGGGGGAGGCGATCACCATGACCCTCGAGGCGGCGTTCTCCGGGGAGACCTTGCGCTGGGGGACGCTCCATCTCGCGACGGTGACAGCGATCACGGCGTGGGATTGTCCCTCCCCGCGGCGATGCCGTTTCACCTGGATCGGCCCACCCGGTGCTCACCTCGAGCTTCATCCGCGAGCGATGCCGGCCACGAAATGGCGGCTCCGGGACGTGAAGCGGGTGCGCCTCCCCTATCGAACGGAGTTCTCTCCCCCCCGCCTGCGTTCCCTCTCCTCCCTGGTCGCCCGGATCGAGGCGAAAGAGGGGATTGGGGGGGAGTTTCCCCTCCTCACCGTCGAAGCGCCCACCGCAGATCCCCCCACCTTCCGGCGTCGTGGCCGGAGGAAGATCGAAATCGCCGGCGAAAAGACGATCTCGGTGACAACATACCTACCCGTGGATGTGGAGATCTATATCGGTGGACACCGCCGTTTCGCCAAGCGCTGTGAGGATCGCTGTCTTGTCGATCTCGAGGCGGCGATTGCTGGATGGGGGGAACGGTTCAAGGGTGACCGGATCGACTGCGAGGTTCGGGTCAACGGGCTTGCGGTCGCCCGCTTCCCGGTCGTGGGGGAAACACCTTCCCCCCGCGGACCCACGGCGAAATCGCGAGGGAAAGGGGGCACAGGGAAAGGGGCCAAACGCGCCCCAGCCACAACCCCGCCCCCCCCATGCCCACAGGAGATGATCCACTTCGGGGCGTTCTGCATCGATCGGTACGAGTTCACGGTGGGGGTATGCCAGGAGATCGTGGAATGCCGGCAGTTCCTCAAGGATGAGACCTACCTGGCCCTTTCCCGGAAGTTTCCCGGGATCGCATGGAAGGAACCCGATGCCCCCCTCGTTTCGGTGAAATTCGAGGAAGCGGAGCGCTTCTGCCGGCTCCGGCTCGGCGCGGGAGGGCGCCTCCCCACCGTCGCGGAGTGGCAACGGGCCGCCCAGGGGATCGAGCAGCACGAACTGCGCGACTTCAACATCCTGGGAAGCACAGAGGAGGGTCCCCGCCTGCGCTTCGTCCATGCCCTCGGCAAGGATGTGAGCCGTGCCGGCCTCGTCGGGATGGGGGGGAACGTCAGCGAATGGGCGAGCGGGAAGGGACAACGCCCCTACGCCTGCGGCAAAGGATTCGACGAATCGGCCGCCACGCCGCAGGAACTCACGAAGTGCATCGAGACGATCTTCCCCGTGAAGAGTCGGGGCTTCCGCTGCGTGCTGGAACGCCCCTGAAGCCGCTCACCAGGAGGAGGCGAATTTCTCGCTTCTCCCCCCCCGGCGAAGGGAAAGCAGAGCTTCCGTAAAGCGGAAATGGATGGATCCGACGTAAGGAGAGGAGACACGACATGTGGCAGAGGCGTTTCATCCTGGGTCCTGCGATGCTCTTGGTCCTTTCATCGCTCCTCCTCCCAGGATGCACTGCGATCGTGGAGAACTGCTTCCTGCCGCCGATGCGTCCCTACATCGACCGGGAGGTGGAGCGTGTGCTGGCCGACCTGCAACGGGCGCTCTTCGAGGAATCGGATCTGGAGACGGCCGAGGCGTCGCTGCCGGCCACGCTCAAGCTCCTCGAGGGGATGATCCTGCACTACCCGGAGCGGGAGGATCTTCGTCGGATCGCCGCGATGGGGTTCGGGTTCTATGCGTTCGCATTCCTGGAGCCCAAGGCGTTCGACATCGAACGCTCCTGGGAGGAACGGGAGCACTACCGGAAGCGGGCGAGCCTCTACTACGAACGGGGGTACCGCTATGCCCTCGAACTCCTCGAGCGCGATCATCCCGCTCTGGCCCGAGCCACGCGCACGGGACTGCCGAAGGTTCTGGCCGCCGAGCTTCCCAGCCTCGGGAAGGAGGATGTCCCCACCCTCTTCTGGTTCACCTACGGATGGGCGGGATGGATCAACCTCAACCGGACCGAGCCCGAGGCCCTGACGAACATCGAGAAGGTGCGCCTCCTCGTCGAGCGGATCCTCGAACTCGACCGGGACTACTTCCATGCCACTCCCCTCCTCCTGGCCGGTTCCCTCTACGGGGGGCTTCCCAAGTTCAGCGGCTACCGGGAGGACGGGCGGAAATACTTCGACGAGGCGATCGAGAAGACGGGGGGGAAATTCCTGATGGCCCGCCTCCTCAAGACGATGTACCTCGACATGGGCTTCCAGACCGAGGAGAAGAAACTCGAAGAGGGCTATCGGCGCGCCAGGAAAGCGCTGACCGCGATCGTCGAGGCGCCCCGGGGGCTTTTGCCCGAGGTCGAACTCGCCAACGAGGTCGCCCGCCACCGCGCCCGCCTCCTCCTCAAAGAGATCGATGACTTCCTCACCCCCCTCCCCTACGAGATCCGGCTCTGTACGATCGTCCCCAAGGGCACCCGCTGGACCCATGCCCTTGCGCAGATGAACGACATCATCCGGCAACGAACCGGCAACCAGGCCCGCCTCAAGATCGTCCCCGTGGACTACATGCGCGAGGAGGAACAGGTCAAGGAGGAACTCGAACTGGGTGCGTGCGACGCAGCCAGCTTCGTCATGCCGATGCACGCCTCGGAGAAGGCCCCCGCGATCTACCTGCTCGAGATGCTCCTCTACTACCACGACTACGAACAGCTCGCCTGCTATGTCCGGGAACTCTACGACATTCTCGACTTCCAGGTCGAGGCGGAGGGCTACGTCCTCCTCAACGTCCTGGAACTCGGTTTCGTCTACGTCTACTCCCGCTTCGATATCCCCGGTGGTCTGACCGACATCAAGAAGAACCGGATGAAGGTGTGGATCCTCAAGGATCACGTCTATTCGGAGCGCGTGGTGCGGGAACTGGGGATTACGCCAAACCGCAATGCCCTCATCGATGTCCGGGATGACCTGATTGCGGGAAACATCGACCTCGTCTATGCCTCCCCCCTGCAACTCGTCACCTCTGGCTGGTATGCGGAATTCTCCTACATGTCCGACCAGCCGATCGGAAACTCCGTCGGGGCAACGATCGTGCGGGGCGATGTATGGAACCGGATCCCCAAAGAGATCCGGAGGGTGATCAAGGAGGCCGCCCTCGAAACGCTCGGCGACCGTTTCTTCCAGCAGGTCGATGCGGACAACCGCAAGTCGATCGAACTCCTCCGCAACCGGTTCGGATTCGGCGTCACCCGCCTGCAACCGCAGGACTTCGAAATGGTACGCCGCGCCAACGACAACGTCGTGCGCTACCTCCTCGAAAGTGGCAAGGTGAGCCGGGAACTCTACCGGCGTTTCCAGGACATCGAGAAGATCTGCGCGAAGTAGGGGGGGCTCAGTCGGGCATGTCCCGCACGATCTTGAGGAGATCGTGCGCCGTGATGATCCCGACGACCTGCTCGGCGCGCGTCACGAAAATCCGGTGGATCCGCCCCTTGATGAGCGTGTCCGCGACCTGCTGAACCGGTGTCTCCTCCGAGACATGGAAGAACGCCGCGGTCATCAACTCCCGAACCGTGACGGTCTCGTCCTCGTAGTCGATATGGAAACCGGATCGTTCGTCCTTTCCGAAGGTCCGCTCCAGGGTCTGGACGTAGAACTCGTGGGGTTCGGGGGGCGGGACCTCCCGGACGGAAAGGGCATTGTACCGGGCGATGTCGGCGAGTGAGACGACACCCACGACGCGTCCCTCCTCATTGATCACCGGCGCACCGGAGATCGAGTTGTCGATCAGAAACTCGGCAAGTTCATGGATCGTCCAATCCTCGTGTGCGAATTTGAGGTCGTGGTTCATGAAATCCCTGGCAGTGAATCTACTCACAACAATCTCCCTCTCCACTTTCCGAAGGGAACCCGGAAAGATCTTCTCGAATCAAGGGGGCTATGGAACGAGATACCCACGGATCGTCGGGCCGGTTCCGCGTCGGGATGACAGGAAACCCGAAAGAGCCGCGTGAACGACGACCTCACGCAATCCATCCGGGACTCACCTTAGCGCAATGCTGCATTCGGATCAAGAGGAAAGGTTCAGGCAACTCGAACCCGCGATCCCGATCGTTTCTCCTCACTCGGGGTGGTGCGCCAAATCCCCCCTTGCCAGAAGGGAAACGGTGTGTTAGGCTGAATGCTCCAGTACGTCAGGCGGAGTGTACGGAAGGGGCGTTTGCACAGAGGAGGGACTTCCCATGCAGCGTCGATCGGAAGAACATCTGGAGGGCATTCGATTCATGTCATACCCACCGAACATCGATGAGACGGAGCCACGCCTCGGAACCGATTCCACCGAACAGCGGAACTTCGATCCCTGGGGGATCCATCGGGAACGACAGGAGACGCCGGAGACCATGAACTCCCGAAACACGGATACATTCATCGGACAGGAGAGTGAGTTCACTGGAAAACTCACCTTCGACGGAACCCTGCGCATCGATGGACGTCTGACCGGTGAGATCTTCAGCCCGGGTACCCTCATCATCGGCCCCGCGGCCCGGATCGAAGCGGAGATCCGGGTGGGAACCGCGGTGATCGCAGGCCATGTGAATGGCGATGTGTACGCGGAGAAGGAGGTGGAACTCAAAGCCCCGGCCCAGCTCACCGGCAACATCCATACCCCCTCCCTCGTCGTTCAACGCGGCGCCCTCTTCAAGGGAACGTGCTTCATGGAACGGCGAGAGGAGACCCCCGATCTCGAGGAGATCGAACCGGTGAAATCGGAGGAGATCATCCCTCCTTCCCCCTCTGCGCTGAACGAGAACGGTTACGAGTGATCACCTCAGAACGCCGAATGGCGGCTCGATCGTGACGGACGAGCCGCTTTGCCGCTTCGGAGACTTCGACACCCTTCCGGGAAGGGTACGGCTGAAGATCGAGATGGGGAGGCAGCGGTGGAGAAGTATCTCGCTTGTGCCCAGAGGGCTGCGGACCAGGCCGCCGAAATCCTTCTCGCAGGACTGGCTGAGGAGAACCGAAAGGTCGAGCACAAGGGAGCGGTCGATCTCGTCACGGAGTACGACCGGCGTTCCGAGGCCCGGATCTGTGAGGTGATCGCCAGCCACTTCCCCGAACATCGGATTCTGGCCGAAGAGGGGAGCCGGCGGGGTGGGCAGAGCCCCTATCGCTGGGTCATCGACCCCCTCGACGGCACGACGAATTACGCGCACGGTTATCCCGCCTTTGCCGTCTCGATCGCGCTCGTGCGGGGAGAGCAACGCCTCGTCGGCCTCGTGGACGCACCCGCCCTGGGAGAGCGCTGGCATGCCCTGCGGGGGGGGGGCGCCTATCGGAATGGAACGCGAATCCGTGTTTCGGGGGTCGATCGGCTCGCCAATGCGCTCATGGCCACCGGTTTCCCCTACGACCGGCGCGAGCGGCCCGATTTCTACCTCCGCTATTTCCGTGCGTTCATGATGCGAACGCACGGAATCCGGCGAAATGGCTCCGCAGCCCTCGATCTCTGCAATGTTGCCTCCGGTCGCTTCGACGGCTTCTGGGAGTTCGATCTCCATCCCTGGGACGTCGCCGCCGGGATGCTCATCATCGAGGAAGCCGGAGGAAGACTCAGCGATTTCTCCGGCGCTCCGATTACGATCGAAGCCAAAGAGATCCTCGCTTCCAACGGCCACATCCACGAGGAGATGCTCGAGGTCATGCGTCGGATCCACGCATGAGGGACGTCGGCTTCCGGGGGAACACGACCTCCCCTGTGCTGTCGAACCGAACGAGCGGATCATCGTTCCAAGGTATCCGAGGAGGTGCATCATGCGTCAGCTTCTCCGAGCAACCTTCTTTTGCGCCCTCTTCCTAGGCATCGGGCAGATCGTCTCCTTCTCCCCTCTCCATGCCGCCGAGGAGGAGGAAGACTTCTCCGAAGACCTCTCCCTATGGGGAGATCTTGCCAACGCAATCTCCAGCGAAAAGGTCGCCGCAGAAAAACGAGAGGAAGGCTCCAGCATCCGGGCCAAGTTCGGGGTCCAGCACAAACGGAAGAATCTCCTCGAGGTCGAACTGATCGAGATGGGGAAACGACGTTACCCCTTTGCCAGGGCCAGGGTCCGGGTACTCGAGGTCGTAGCTCCGGGAAGAAAAGTGAAGGGGATCGAAGCGGGTCATGAACTCGATGTCACCCTCTTCGTCGATACCGAGGAGGCCACCTCCAGGGAACTCTTCGAGCAGCTTTCCTCCCAGCAGCGAATCGTCGGCGAACTGGCGAAGAAATCGAAGGGGGGCGTCACGAAATACGGCATGCGGGTTCTCTCCTTTGCCGGACTCCCGGCGGTGGGCACCCCTCCTTCCCATCCGACGACCTCGCCGGAAACCCCAGAGACCCAAGCCTCTCCCCAAAACCCTACCGGTGATTCCCCCCCAACCTCCCCCGACACGCCGCCGGCTGAGACGACACCTCCAGCGCCAGAGTGATCCCCTCCCTCCGACACCCTCCTCCCCCCTTTCCACCCGATGCTTCGATCAATATGGGCCATCTCCATCCTCGAGTCCTGCGTCCAGATCCTGGATCGGTTGGGAATATTCCTTCTTACCCCAAAAATGGGACTCCACTCCAGCAAGGGATCATCTCCCCACAAAGGAATCTCCTGGACCCGAATCCAACGGTATTTCCTTTGAAATCCCACCCTTACCAAAATCTTTTGACAGGAAATCGCGCCTTGTGTTAGGCTAATATAGCTTTACGTCTCGAGCATTTTTCCTGATCGGCGAAGTCAACCACACGGATGCTCGAGATGCGAGGAGTGAGATCGCAGAGACAATCAGATGCTATCGTTGAGATTCTCTTTATTCTTCTGGGAAAATCGACAGATGGTAAGATTGGGGTTGTCTGGTAGAGATCTCCCCGGAATTCAGGGGACGACGTTCCGGAATTCTAAGGTGTACCTGAATTTTGGGGAAGCACGCGTTGCTCTTCATCGGCAAGAGATGATGCGGAAGCGGGGATGACGTCGGGTACGGCGCATGGGGACTCCGCTCCGAGGAAACGTGACGCCTCGGAGGGAGAGATCGCTGGGTGCGAACCCGCCGGTGACGATCTGCATGTGTGAGGTTCCACATTTTGGTGGAGGTCTTGTCATGGATACACTTCGTATTCCCGAAAGGTTCCATCGTCCATCTTTCTCCGGGAATCGAAAGAAGCCACGTTCTCGTCTCGAAAGGCTCCTGCTCGTCGTCTTTCTCCTTTCGATCTTCGGGACATTGCCCTGGGCCTCCAGAGCGCATGCCCAGTCGGTCTCCCGGTTCATCAACTATCAGGGGCTGATCCGGGATGCGGATGGGTTCCCCTTGAACGACGGGCCGCACGATCTCACCTTCAAGATCTACGAT
>CAZTSL010000106.1:0-16882 GCA_964616915.1 uncultured bacterium | reverse complement strand
GGTTCGAGGGGAGGGGGGAGGGGGAGGTAGATCGAAAAGGTCGTCCCCGCTCCGACCCGGCTCTGAACCGTGATGCGTCCATCGTGGTTTTCGATGATGCGGTACGCCAGCGCAAGACCGAGGCCGGTGCCGCTCTCCTTGGTCGTGAAGAAGGGATCGAAGATCTTCTCGAGCGTTTCGGGGTCGATCCCGATCCCATCGTCCCGGATATCGATGCGGACCTCTCCCGCCTCCAGGAGGCGTGCCGTTTCGATCGTCACCCTGCCGGCGTCGGGCATCGCTTCGAGCGCGTTGTTGAGGAGGTTCCAGAAGACCTGCTTGAGCCGTTCCGGATCGCCGCTGACCCAGAGGTCTTCCTCGACGTGCGCCTCGATCTCGTAGTGCTGGTCGAAGTCGGGATGCTTCGTGAAGACCTCGATCGTCTCACCGATCAACGCATCGAGGTTGACCCGTTCCATCGTATTGCGCCAGGGGCGGGCGAAGAGGAGGAACTCGGTGAGGAGCGTGTTCAAGCGGTCCGTCTCCCGCAGGACGATCTCCATGAGCTGTTCCTGCAAGGGGGAGAGGCCAATGTCGTTTTTGAGCATCTGGATCGAGCCGCTGATCGAGGCGAGGGGGTTTCGGATCTC
The DNA here is from genome assembly GCA_964616915.1 of uncultured bacterium. GTDB lineage: Bacteria > Myxococcota_A > CAZTSL01 > CAZTSL01 > CAZTSL01 > CAZTSL01. Next base: position 16,253 of record CAZTSL010000106.1, on the reverse strand, counting down.
GTGGGCGATCCCGGCTGCGAGTTTTCCGATCGCGGCGAGTTTGTCCGCCCGTCGGATCTGTTCCTCCATCCGTTTGAATTCCGTGAGGTCCTGGAAGGTCATGATCTTTCCGATCACGATCCCCGCGGTGTCCTTGAGTGCGGTGATCGTGCAGCCGAGGGGGACCGGTGTGCTTCCCGCCCGGAGGAATTCGAACTCGAAGCGATGATTTCTGGGGTGGTCGTCTTCCCGGCTCGTCCGGGGGAGGGGGATCCCCGGAAAAACCTCCTCGATCGGCCGGTGGTGCGCGCTCTCGATGGGGATCCCCGTGATCGTGACCGCGCTCTGGTTGAAGAAGGTGATCCGTCCCTCCCGATCGATCGTCACGAGTCCCATGTTCACGCTCTCCACGATGTTCTCGTGGAGCGCCTTGAGCCAGAGGAAGTTGAGCTTCTGTTCCGCCAGGGCCCTGCCGGTCTTGCGGAGCTGGTCCGAGATGAAGCTGCCGATCGAGGCGACGAGGAAGAATGCGCTACCGTAGATGAGGTAGCTCGTAAGTCCCACCTCGCCCCGTTCTTCTCCGAAGAGGGCGCGGGCCCCCCACAGCACGCCTCCATAGAGGACCATCGAAAGGAGCGCGGTCAGATACGCCCCCCCCCGTCCCAGAACGACCGAGCTGTTGAAGATCGTCAGGAAGTAGAGGAAGGGGAAGAAGTTCTCTGCTCCCTCGCTGATGAAGACGAGGAGCGAAATGAAGACCACGTCCCACACCACCTGCCAGAGCGCGAAACGTTGCAGCCGCACGATCCGGTTCACGAAGAAGAGGGAGAGGAAGGAGAAGAGGACGTTCACCCCCACGAGCGCGTTGAAGGTGTTGAGGTAGGCCAGTTGTTCCTGAATGTGGAGCAGGAGCGTGGAGCCAAGGAGGAAGGTCGAGACGATCACCCGCAGGAAGAGGAGCCATTGGAGTCGCTGGATATACTCCTCCCGCGGTTCCCCATCGATGAGTTCCGGCATTTGCCTGCTCGCCTGCTCGATCGAGTCCATCGCCTCCACTTTCCCTCTTCATTTCCCCTTACTCTATCACAATCATTCCCAACGATCCACAACACGCCAGGCCCTCCCCAGCAATTTCGTCTCATGAGTCTCCTCGCCTTCCCCCTTCCTCGATCGGGGAGGGGAGGGTCTACCGGTAGGTGCCCACGATCTCCGAGCGCCGGAAGCAGTGGAGAAGGTGATCGTTGACCATCCCCGTGGCCTGCATGTGGGCGTAGACGACGGTTGGACCCACGAACCGGAATCCGCGCTGTTTGAGGTCACGGCAGAGCGCCTTGGCCTCTGGGGAAGTGGTGGGGCAGTCCGCCGCCGTGCGGGGTGCATGGAGGATCGGCTTTCCATCGACGAAGCGCCAGACGTAGGCGTCGAAACTCCCGAACGCCTCGGCGACCTCGAGGAAACGACGGGCGTTTGAGATCGCTGCCTCGATCTTCCGGCGGTTGCGGATGATTCCGCGGTTCTGGAGGAGGGCGTCCACGTCTGCGGGGGTGTAGCGGGCCACCCGCCCGGGATCGAAACCGGCGAACGCTGCGCGGTACGCTTCCCGCTTCCGTAGCACGGTGTACCAACTGAGCCCGGCCTGCGCGGTCTCGAGGAGGAGGAATTCGAAGATGCGGCGGTCGTCGTGGAGGGGAACCCCCCATTCCTCGTCGTGGTAGGCGACGTAGTCGGGCTTCGTGAGATCGACCCAGGCGCATCGTCCCTTGGATGGCACAACCGCCTTCATGGGTACCTCGGGCTATTCGACGATTTCGATGAGTCCCTGACGGTCGAGGTCGGCGAGGAGTTCAAGGAGATCGTTGCGGCAGACGTCGGGTTCGACCTCGTAGGTTTCGAGGATGGCTGCTTCGAGTTCCTCGACCCCTTTCGGGGCTTGAAGCCTTTCCCAGACGAAACGGCCGACTTCATCGAGGGCGAAATAGGTCCCTTTCTCGAGGTCGAGGATGACGACTTCGTCTTCCACGGCCGAGAAGGTCTTTCCCGGGGTTGCCTGGACGATCGTATCGGGGGAAAAGCGTTCACACTCCTGTTTCACGGGGTTCCTCCTTTCGGGGGGATCGCGCAGAGATCATCCTCGATGGCCTCATCCGGCCTCCCGGAGTTCTCGGAGCCTGCTTCCGAGCACCTTCTCGAAATCGACGGCATAGACGAAGACGGCCTTGATCTGGCCATCGGGGGTCATGACGAGGGTCGTGGGGGTGGAGATCACACCGTAGAGACGGAAGATCTGATTCCCCTGATCGACGAGGGCGGGGAAGGCGATCCGATGTTTCTCGATGAACGCCCGGCTTCGCCGTTTCATCGCCTCCTCGTTGGCGCGCATCACGGAAACGACCGTAACCTCGTCCTCATGGGCGCGGTAGAACTCGTTGAGTTTGGGGATCTCTCGCTGGCAGTGGGGGCAGTTGACACGCCAGAAGGTGAGGAGGACGACCTTCCCCTTCCCGAACGCCTCCCGGAGGGGGTGAACCTCCCCATCGAGGGTGGGGAGGGCAAAATCGAGGTAGCGCGATCCGATCAGCTCGCGCGCCGGATAGTGGTGCGGCATCCGCTTGATCGCCGGAAAAGCGTCGTTCTTCGCACCCTCCCGCAGATAGTCCTCGAAGCGTTTCCCCGGCATGACCATCTGTCGGAGCGCGGTGGCATCCACGATCCGGATCGTGCCGTCGCGGTGGAGGATCGTCATGCTCGGCGCGGTCCGGATGCCGAGGAGGTGGCCGAGGTGATAGTTGCGGTCGAGGATGATCGGCATCTCGATGTCGAGGAGGTCGGCCCGCAACTCGACGTCGTCGGGCGTGATCGGATTCTTTGCCCCTTTGCGTTGCTCCCCCTCCCGGATGTTGACGACGAGGAAGGGGGCGATGTTCGAAAAATTCGATTCCTGAAGGAATTGCTCGACTTCGAGCAGCGTCTTCTCACAGAGGGCGTTGCCCACGATCGTATAGAAGAGGAGGGCATGTCTCCCCCCCATCGCCTCGAGGAGGGGTTTCTCCTCGTAGCGGTTTCCCGTCTCCTTTCCATCCCGCACGAGGAGCCGGACGACGAGGTCCTCCGGAATCCGGTCGTTCGGTTTGAGCGCCGTCGGTTTCGGGGGGAGGGGGGAGGTTTTCTCCACCCCCTTTCCCTTTCGAGCCGCATCCTTCGAAGCGCTGGTGGTTGTCTTCTTTTCTCCGGAACAGCCGGAAAAGGCAAGGGAAGTCGCCAGGGAGAGGATCGATAGGAGGATCGAGATCCGTTTCATCGCTCACCTTTCTCTGAAAGGGTCGTCGGTCCTTGGGGGTTCGTGCCGATGTCGGCGCGACGAGGGACGATGGCGCGGAAGAGACGACGAAGGGAGGCGTGGCCCCTTTCCTCCTCCGGCGTAAAGAGGAGGATGTGGAGACCCAGGACCAGGAAGAGGAGATCCCGAAGGATCACGCCCCATCCGGTCGATTCCTCGACCGCCTCCCCGAAGCAACCACAGTCGATCTCGAGACCCCGCACGATCGTGGAAGCGATCGCGCCGATGAAGAGGAGGAGGAGCGCATTGATCCCCGCCGCCGCGCTGCGTGTCCAGATACCGAGGATGAGGCAGCCTGCCAGGAGGAGTTCGATCGCGGGAAGGAGAATCGCGCTCCCGTTGACCGCCCAGTAGGGGAGGATCTCGTAGGCCCGGATGTCTTCCGCGAAACGGGCGGGATCCTCGATCTTGGGAATCGCGGCGAAGAGGAAGACTCCCCCGAGCAGCAGACGGGAGAGCAGGAGGAGGTAGCGGTTGGCGAGCCACCTTCCCATCGGCCAAACCGGAATACTCGATCCGATCGGTCCGGTCGTCATCCCTCGCCTCCCCGGGTCAGGGGGAATCCACGGGCTTGCCATGCCGAAAATCCCCCAGCCATCCACCGCAAGTGCGTGACGCCGCTCTCGAGGAAACGCTGAGCGACCTCTCGCGCCCTTTCGAGGTCTTCCCCCTCACCGTAGAGGACGACGAGCCATTCGGGGGGGAAGAGGAAATCCCGGATTCGGGAGGGATCGGCCTCCAGGCTCTCTGCCGGGATGGAAACGGCGTTGGGCAGATGTGCCGCCGCATACGATCGGGGCGCGCGGATGTCCACGAAAACCACGTCGGGTTGTCCGAGCAGGGTGGCGATTTCGTCGATCGATATCTCCGAAAGGGATGCGTTCGGAGGGGAAGTCTCCAGAAGATCGGAGAAGCGGGGTTCCGCGACCCACGGGAGGGGGGTGCCCCGTACGAGGTTGATCCCCCCCCCCAGGAGTCCTCCTACCCCGAAGAGGATCAGCGTGCGCCACGCGATCGGGCGAAAGGATCCACGCTCCATCACGCCTTCCCCCCGCCCGCTCAATGAGCCGATTCCTCGACGGCCCGGAGCGATTTCTCGATCAGGTACCGGTAGACGAAGTAGTGTTCCGCCCCCCGTACCCACTTGCCCGAATAGAGGTTCTCCGATTTCCGCCAGCCGATGAAGAAAGCGGGGGTGGCCGAAACGCCGAGACGTTGCGCCGCCTCCTGGGAGGCGAGGACGACCCGTTTCGATTCCTCCGAGGAAAGACAGGTCTCGAGCGCTGAAAGGTCGAGGGAGAGGGCCCTCGCGCCCGCTTTCACCGCTTCGTTTCCGGAACGCGTCGGGTGGAGGAAGAGCCAGTCGTGAAACTCCCAGAAACGCCCCTGCTTCGCCGCGCAGAAGGCGGCACGGGGAAGCAGGATCCCCCGATCCGTCGTGGAGAGTGGCGCATCCACGAAGGCATAGGCGATCTTCCCCGGGTCGATGAACGTCTGTTTGAGATGCGGCAGGACCGTCATGTTGAACTTCATGCAGGAGGGACAACGGTAGTCGCTGAACTCGATGAGGATCACCCCCGCGTCCCGATTCCCCGCAAGGTGGAGCGTGGCGGGATCGATGCGCAACTCCGCCTCGAAGAAACCGCGGCTGGAGACGCGTTCGATCGAAGGGGCCGCCGTGCCTGCGAGGAGCAGGAAGAGGGGGAAGAGCGAAAATCCCAGATATTTCACGATTCGAGATTTCATCCAGTCGTTCTCTCCTACCGGAGCGCGGGCAAAACCTGTCCGTCTCCTCTCCATCGAGGGACGCGTTCTTCATTCAATATCTACGATGGCATCCATGATTTCGTTCCCCCTTCTCACGTCGAGGATCATAGCAGTGGGAGAAAGGACGTGTCAAGCCGACACGACGCCGGTTCTGCCGACAGAGGGGCTTCGCGGAATCGAAAGGCCAGGGCTGCCATCGCTAGGGATTTCGCCTCGTGAAGCCGAGACTTGGATCGAGACACTTTCGGGCAACGCCCGACGTTCGATCTCGTGCGGACGCCCTCCGCTTCTCCACCGACCGTGAAGGGATCTGGATCGCCGTTCGTTTGTTGACACATGTCGGGAAGGTGGGATATACTCGATCGGGAGGGGGATCACACGGCATCGTCCTTTCCGCCGTTTCGGGTCGATCGGGCCGATCGATCCCCTTGCCAGGAGGAATCGGGCCAGATGCCGGATTCCCTTCGCGGTCTTCCCGTGGAGGGGCGCATCACGAAACACCACGACCGACGGGAACGGCTACGAAAAAAATGCATACCTCATTCCTCCAGGGCCCTCGATCATGAGGAGAATTGGGGGAATTGATGAATGGTATCCCTCTTGCATACTTTCTGGAAGTGCCTGTTCGGGGTAGGGAGAGCGATTCATGAGCGCCGCAAACGTCTTCGTCCAGATTCGGGGGAAATTTCGAAAACGCTCCGGATTCACGCTGATCGAACTGATGATCGTGATCGGAATCCTGGCGATCGTGGCTGCGGTCGGCTTCCTGGCGATGCTCCAGTACCGGACGCTGATCCGCGTCAATGCCTCGATCCGGGATATCGCGGGGAACATGCGGCTGGCGCGGGCGCGCGCGATCCGGGAAGGGAACAACTACCTCGTGATCTTCAGTGACGGTCGGGAGAGTCCGGATACGCCCGACTACCTCGCCGGCAACGATACCTTCACGGTCTGCGACGACGACGACAACGACGGCCGCTGTGAACCGACGGAGCAGGCGCGCACCTTCCGGTTGCAACCGACGATCATCTACGGGGCGGTGGCGAACAACCCGCGGGTTCCCGACCAGAACGGAGGAACCGTGGATGACCCGATCCTGCCGGGAATCCCGACGAACTCCCCGAACGTTCTCCCCGACGGCGAGAAGTTCATCACCTTCTTCCGGGACGGGACCACGGACATCAATGGGGACGTCTACATCATTCCCCAACAGGACCGCGCAGGAACCGGTGCCCGGCAGGACCGGCAACGGGCGGCCGATGTGCTCCGGACGACAGGACGGGTCCGGGCGTGGCGTTGGCGCTCGACCGAGTGGCGGTGAGTCGAGGGGGCCCCTTTCGCCCCTTGGGGAGTCGAGTCATGGATCTACGATCGAATCGAGGCTTCACCCTTTCGGAAATCGTCGTCGCGGTCTTCGTGATCACGATCGGGATTCTCGGGGTCGTTCCCTTGATGAACTCCGTGATCAGCTCGAACATCCTGGCCCGCAACACCTCGATCGCCTCGAACCTGGCCCGCGAACGGATCGAGGAGATCCGCACCTGGCCCCGCTACGACTACGACCCCGTCCTCGATCTGTGCGGCATCCAGGCGCAAAACGATGCCTGGGGGGGGAACGGGAACTGCAACACCTCCAACCCCGATGGGGTGATCACGGAATTGAATCTCACCGTCGGGGACGTTCCCCAGAAATTCACGCGGACCACGAGCATCGTGTCGAATACGAGCCTGACGAACATGGAACGGATCTCCGGGGGAGACGCACCGGACCCCACCGATCCCCCGATCGAATACCGGACCATCCGGGTGACGGTTTCGTGGACGACCCCTTTCGAAGAGGAGGGGGGAGCCCCGAAGGTCCGATCCGTGATCCTGCGCTCCTCGGTGGCCAAGTTCTGACACTCGTCCGCGATGCCCAAGACCCTCGCCACGTCCATCTGCCGGAGAGGGCGTCGCATCTTCTTCTGTCGGAGAGGGAGTCTGATATCTTGAACCAGCGCGAGAATGGATTCAGCGATCGTTTTTCGAGACCCGCCGGCGATGGATCCCTGAAGGGGTTCACGCTCGTCGAACTGCTTGTGGCCGTCCTTCTCTCCTCGCTCCTGGTCATCGGCGTCATCTCGGTCTTCATCACGACGCAGCGAGGTGTGGAGGTGCAGGACCAGCTCGTCGTGATGGGGCAGAACAATCGTGCCGGTCTCGAGATCCTCAGCCGTGACCTCCGGATGGCGGGGCTCGGGGTGGACCGTTCCGCGAACCAGCCCGGATATGTCGATCTGGCCCCCTTCCACGTCACGATCAACGCGGATATCATGGCCAAGGACGATTCCACGAGCGCCCAGCAGACGAACAAGGCCGCGATCATCGACCCGAACCTCCTCTTCGACCTCATCTCGCTGCGGGAAGCGGATACGAACGGGAGTGCGACGGCCGGCTGTATCCCGCGGAGTGGCGCGCCCACGGACTGCACCGTGGCCACGGGAAAACTGCTCCCCTATTCGGCCCGTCCTTCGGACGCCTGGGCCGTGTTGACCTCCCCGGCCTTCAAGGCGGAGACGATCCGCTTCAGCTTCGACCGCAACAACGATTACGTCGTCGATGCCAACGACGCCGACCCCTCCTTCAACCCGTGGGACTTCGTGCTCACCCGCACGGTGAACAACGGCATCATCTCCCCCGATCCGGTCGCCTTCGGCGTACGCGGCGTGGCCACGTCCCTGAGCGAGTCGAACAACCGGATCCTGAAGGGGGGGCGTTACCCGAACGGGTCGTTTCCCACGCCCCTCTTCCAGTACCTCGTGGACGAAGATTTCAACCCCGAGACACCGCCGACACTCTGGGGAGACACCAACGGTGACGGCACCCTCGATCTCGGCCCTACCGGCGAGCTGGCCACGCTCCTTGCCAACCCCTTCGCCGGTGCCGTGGTCCTCGACCCCGGCCAGACGAACATCGACAACAACGAGGACGACAACTTCAATGGCCGCCTCGACCCCGGAGAGGACATCAACGGCAACGGCCGCCTCGATACGAACCTCCTCGACCAGCACGTGGAGCAGATCATCATCACGATGACGACGGCGGCCCGGGTCCAGGACCCGAACTACTTCCTCGAGAGCAAGAGCCAGCCCTCCTGCCCCGCGAGTCCCGACACCTTCGATCCCGCCTCTCCCAACCCGAACATCCGCTGCTACCGCTTCCGGGAATCGACCTCGAAGAGTATCGTGGAACCCCGAAACGTCGAGTCGCCCCCCCTCTCCTGCGGGAAGAAACCCCGTCCTCCCGTCAACGTCGCCACGAAGATCGACCTCTGTACCGGCGTCCTGGGAGAGACGGCGGAAGCCAGTTCCGTGCCCGTGATCATCACGTGGGACCCCTCCCCCGACGACGGCGCCGGAGAGGAGGATGTCGTCGGCTACGTCGTCTATCGCGCCATCGATGCGGATCTCGACGACACCCCCGATGGAACGATCCAGCGGATCGATTTCGTCGGCGCCCTCGGTACGCCGGGCAGCGGCGGCGCCTTCTCCTATTCCTACCAGGACGAGACCGCGCTCGTCGGAAACCAGTACTTCTACTGGGTCACTGCGATCGATTGCGGAAGCCAGGAGTCGGTCGCATCGGCGGATGTCGCGAAGCGGTTCGTCGTGGTTCCACAACCCGCACCGCCACTCGTGAGTGCCTACTCCGTCGTCGCGTTCGACAAACCGGGTGATGGATCGGCCGCGGCCCAGGGGATCAAGGTCGAATGGAACGCCGCGGCATTGACGAGCGGCTCCCCGGACGACGATGGCTCCGGCGGTCCCGTCACCCCCACCGACCCCGCCAGGTCCGGCCTCGTGGATGTCGAAGTGAAGGGCTACAACGTCTACCGCCTCACGCCGGGGCAGGTCGTCTCCGGCGCCACGCCCCTCGGCACGGTTTCCCCCACCGTTCCCAACCGGACCGACCCGGGCTTCTCCCCGCAAACCGTCGATGAGCCCGACTACTGCTACACCGATTCCCTGGCCCCCACGAACACGGACTTCTACTATGCCGTCACGACGGTGGCCGACGTCACCTACGGGGGGAATACGGAAACCTGCGAATCGACGCCCCGCCAGACGCTCTGCCTCGTGCGCAACACGGCGAACCAGCTCAGCCCGCCGACCTTCCACGACGCCACGAACGTCTCGAACACGAGCGGCGCGCCCGATGCGCTCTCGATGTCGATCGAATGGGTGGCCTCGCCCAACGAGCGGAATATTGATGTACCGGCGGCGTGCAGCCTCGATGCCCCGCGGGAGGGGGAATGCACGGTCAACGACTGCATCGCCGATCTCACGGACTACTTCGTCTATCGGCGCACCGAAAGCGGTGCCTACCCCACCTTCTCGGGGGGGACGCTCATCCCCCTCTACCGGATGCGAAAGGGGATCGAGTTCACCTTCACCGACATGACGGACATCCTGCGTAGCATCACCGACGAGGACGGGGCCCGGGTCCTCCCCACGGGGAACCCCGATACGAACACCTATCCCCTCCTTGCGCCCGATACCGTCTACTGCTACACCGTGGCCGCCGCCGAAGTGGCGCCCGGGGGCGACCCCTTCAACAACCCGAGCGACATCCTGCAGGTCTACCCCGACCCCGCCCAAGGGCATAGCTTCTGTGAGATCTGCGACTCCACCTCGATCAACTGCGATTGCCCCAGCATCTCGAACGTCCGGGCCGAGGTGGCGATCTGTGAACCGGCGCGCGCGCGCGGCGCGGTCAACGTCGCCTTCGACGTCGTCAATCCCGAGGTGGGGGATCGTTTCGAACTCCTTCGCTCCGACTCCGCCTTCGGCAACTATACGGTCGTCAACCAGTTGACCGTGACGCAGCCGATCTTCGGAACGAAGACCTTCATCATCACCGACGATCCGGGCACCCTCGAGGTCAACCACACCCAGACCGATCTCGACGCCGACAATGACGGCAACTACTACGAGGACACCCAGAACGATGCGGAGGACGTGACCTTCTACTACCGGGTGCGCTGCGTGAACACCAACGTCACCCCCGCGTGTCAAGGCTCGATCACGAGCCCCGACTCGGTGAGCATCGCACGTCCCGATCCTCCAAAAGACGTCACCGCGACCTTCATCTCGACGAGTTGTTCCGACAACAGCCCGGAGGTCGGCGTCCAGTGGAGCGCCGCCCCCGATTGCGACGTCCAGCAGAATCCCGCCTCCACGGAGTTCATCACGCTCTACAAGGTTTTGCGGAAGAACCTGATTTCGGGTACGGAGGAGTTGATCGGCTGCATTCCCGGCGAGAAGATCGACCCGGACACCGGGCTTCCCAACCCTCACTACAACGAACGCAACGGCAAGTTTCTCTACGTCGATCCGGCCGACAACGGCCCGAAGCCGGAGTGCCCGACTGCCGTTTCCACCCCGCCCCTCGACGGCGTCAATTACGCCTACCGGGTGATCGCCACGGGGAGCCAGCTTCCCACGGGGCAGTCCTCCACGCTCACCTTCGACTCCCCCCCCTCCCCGACTTCGGCGAATTCCCAGACCCTCGTCCTCTGCTCCTGTACGCCCAACGAAGCCCTCTTCCAGGACAACTTCAACGATCGTGAACCGACGATCTCCAACGTCCCCTGTCTCCCCGAGCCCCCGGCCACGATCTCCTGCATCAACGACGACGACCACACGAACATCGCCGTGGGAAACACCCCGAACCACAGTTATCCCTGGAAGGAGACGGGGGTCACGAACGCCGACTCCGACACGAACTGGATCTACGGCAACGATACGGAGCGGGGGCGAAAGAGCGCGCTCCCCTCGGGGAATTGCTTCGACATCAACGGCGATCCCCTGACCGGATGCTTCGGCAATCAGGATCCCTCCGAGGAATCGTTCCCGAGCATGACGCTGCGGAACAATCCGGAGATGACCTTCAACACGGCCACGAACGATTTCGTCGTGCTGACGAACGATTTCCCTCCCCCCTCCTTCTCCGCCTCCGATGACCCCGGTCCCCTGGCCGACAACAACAGCGAGGAACTCAATCGTCTGGAGAACTACTCGATCCGTGCGAGCCTTCGCAGCGACATCGACCGCTGGTCCGCCGGGATCGTGCTACGCTACATCGATGACCCCGACGTCGATCTCAACCGCAACTTCATCACGAACAGCCCCGAGGACTACCACTACGGCGTGGCGATCTACTTCAACAACCCGGGCGACAACGTCACCTTCTACGTCTACAAGGCCGAGCCCCCCGATCCGGGTCAGCCCTTCAAGCGGGTGGTCCTGGGGAAGCGGGTCCACGCCTACTCCGGAAACACCCAGGACTTCGGCTGGTACACCCTCTCCGTCGATGTCTGCAACACGGGCACTGCCCCCGGGCAACCGAAGATCACCGTCAAGTTCAAGCCGGGGAAAGGGTGGGACGCGAACCAGCTCACCGACCTCAACTTCGTCCCGCTGACCGGCAGCGAGCCGATCTGCGACCCCCCGCGGGTCGTCTGCGATACGAGTGGGAGTCGGATCACGCCGAGCAACGATATCCTGGACGATCAGGCCCCCCTCTACCTCCTCGGCAAACCGGGCTTCGTCAACGGCCCCTTGCAGACCGGTTCCACGACGGGGACGGATCAGGTCTATATCGACGACGTCCACATCTCGCAATTGTGCAACTGCCCATGAGGAACGCTCCGATGACCCAGCGTCTCCGACAGCGTCGTGAAGGATCGGGCGGCTTCGTCCTCGTCGTGGCCATGCTCGTGCTCATGCTCATCACCCTCCTGGCCCTGGCCGCGGTGCTCACCTCCACCACGGAGATCCGGCTTTCCGCCAACGATCGGCGGGAACAGGAGGTCTTCTTCTGGACGGAGCAGGTGCTTGCCCGCACGATGGCGTGGCTCGCCAAGCTCGATTCTCCCTTCGTGGAGTACATCACCCGAAGCCGGGGGAGCTACCCGGGGTACACCCCGGGGCAGAGCACCGTGATCCCCCCGGTACAGCTCGACGACCGCGACATCAGCCGGATCGGCGAGGTTCTCGACATCAGCGGCCAGACGCCCCCCCCCTGCGATGCCTCTTCCAACCCCTCGGTGGATAGCTACTGCACGGTGGAGGTCTACGTCGATCCGCAGAACCTCTCCTCCGTCTCGCAGCCCTCCACCACGACCCCGGTCTCCTTCCTGGCCAACCGCAAACTCCTCGTCACGGCACGGGTGACCTGGGACGTCGGGGGCCAGGGGAGCGAGATCATCCAGAAAACCCTTCAGACGGAGGTCGATCAGGTCGCGCTGACGAACTACGCGATGCTCACCGACCAGGAGGTCGTCTCCGACCGCGACGAAACGGGGCGCGGCTGCGAGACGGAGAACAGCCAGCACTCCCTCAAGGCCGGGGATGCGATCAGCGGGCCGCTCCACTACAACACGACCTACTTCGTCCGCGGAAATCCGAGCTTCCGGGGACCGGTGAGTCTGGCGATCCTCGGAACCCCCTACGACTACGACCAGGCGTCGGTGGGGGGGTGCCAGATGAGCAACCAGACCGCCGGTGGGCAGAAGGTCTGGCAGGCCTCTCCTCCGACGCACCCCGATTTCCGGGGGGGTATCGAATCGGGAGCGCCCGAGTTCAACTTCCCCGATGTCAAGAGCACCCTGGCCCACCTCAAGAGCCTCGCCGAACAGGACGGCTACTACTTCGGACGGGGCGAGAACGGCTTCCAGTCGATCGTCAACGGCGACCGCCAGGCGCTCCGGATCATCCTGCGCCACGATGTCGATGTGAACCGCGACGTCCAGCTCGATTCCAACGGCGTTCCGCAACCGGGCACCGGCTGCGTCGAGGACCGCGCCGCCCTTCCCCCCCTCACCGAACGCCGCGACTGGATCGCCGCGAACAACGGGGAGAAGGATTGCCCCGACCTCCTCGACGATCCCGGCGTCATGGTCCTCATCCAGGGGAGCATCGAGGAGTACGATCAGGGGTTCTTCAGCACGAAGGTGGGGGGACGCGGCATCTGGCGGGGGCGGGACGAGGATATCCGCCCGATCCGGATGCACTGTGGTGCCGGTGAGCCCACCTGCGTCGATCTCATCAATACCTGCATCACGGACGATCCCACCGGATCGCTCTACTACTGTACCTACCACGCCGAGGATCCCAAGGACCTCATGCTCTGGGGGGGACAGTTCCGCGCCCGGATCAGCCGCGCCGGGATGCTCTCCTTCTTCGATTGGGGGGGAAGGCCCGGTTCCCCGGTGACCCCCAACGTCTCCAACGGCGAACTCCTCTCCGACCCGATCATGCCGGCCGACCTCGACACCTGTGCCGCCGGTTTCGCACCGACACCCCAGGACACCGACCGGGAGAGCACGAGTGAACCCAACGGCGGGGACTGGATGCGGGACAAGAGCGCCCGGATCATCCGTCCCCCCTCGAACCTGGGGGCCACGGTTCCCGACGTGCGCAACGATGGCATCCGGGAGGTCTATCGCCCGCAGGATTGCAGCACCACCACATCGAGCACGCTGCCGATCTACCGGGCAAACCCCAATTCTGCTCCCGGCCCGAGCAATCCGGCCGACTTCGATCCCACCGCCCCCTTGACCACCCAGGCGGTCCAGATCCCCTACTGGAATCTCCCCCCCAACGGCGTCGTCTACGTCGAGGGGGACGTCGTCATCAGTGGCATCCTCGACGGCCGGCTCACCGTGGTGGCCGCCGTCGATCCCACCACGGGGGCGGGGGGGCGGATCTACATCGACCATCCGATCGCCTATGAGGTCGATCCCCTCACCCATGCCCCCGACGATCCCGAAAACGACGACATGCTCGGTCTCGTGGCGGAGATCGGCATCGAACTGCCGAACCACGACGACCTGAGCGACGGTCCCAAGATGCGCGCCCGTTTCTCCTATCCCCAGCCTGCGAACATGGACCCGAATTACGTCGATGCGGACAGTGATCCGAACGAGACGATCTACGCCCTCCTCCTCTCCTTCGCCAACGAGACGGACAACCCCTCGATCACGACCTGTTACGAGCGTGCCGAGGCGGACTCCATCCCCTTCGCGATCGACGGGGGGGGCTACAACAGCGGCGATACGGGCAACTACCGCCTCGACGGCTGTGCGATCCGCAACTTCCGCGTCGGCGTCTATGCCGAGGAGCGGGAAGCGGACGAGAACCTCGCCTCCTCCGGTCCACCCCTCTTCGAGGATGGCGAGTGGGACGACTCAGGAACATTGACGATCGTGGGGGGCGTCTACCAGAAGATCTCCGGCCGCTTCAACTGGGATCTCCGCCTGAACGGCCGCGACGGCAATGGGTGCAGCAACGCCAGCGATGGGCTCACCTGCAACAAGGTCGGTTTCGACACCCATGTGATCTACGATCCCCGCCTCCATTCCTTCTACCCCCCGAACTTCCCCCAGGGATCGGGCTTCATTCGCCTCTCCTGGCGGGAACTCAACCGCGATTTCGACATCACGAGTGACTCGGGGAGGTGATCCCGCCTTCCTGCGCGGCGCCACGGGCGCACGTCAGCATTGTGATGCCCGTGTCATCGGGGTACGGACCGCTACGCCATCTCCTACGTGAGGATCTCTTTCACCGAACGCGCGGTCATATATCTGGCGGGTGACTCGCCGACGGCCAAGGCGCCGAAGTGAACCTTTCCGCAGTCGATCTTTGCACCTTCGGCATCGCGAAGATCATCCGCAAAGAGGCTGCTCTTCGTCTCCACGACCAGATAGAGCCGTTCGGCGCCATCCTTCTCCACGAGTACGGCCCAATCTGGGTTGTATGACCCAAGCGGCGTTGGGACGGTGAACCACCCGGGGAGCTTGGCGTAGACCTTGATCGCGCGGTTCTTCTCCAGCTCCTCCGCAAAGACGCGTTCGGTTCCGGAGTCGTATACGACATGCTCGTAGACGGACTTCTTCGTTTCGGTGAGCATGTTCTTCAGGTAGCCCGTGAGTTCCTCCTGCTCGAACAGCTCCTGTGCGTAGTAGTGCTCATCGCCTAGCCGCTGGTACTTGATCCCATCCACGACAGCCAGGCGCTTGCGGCGGTTGATGGCCTCGGCGGCGAGTTCGATGAAGGCCTGCGGGTTGCGCCGGAAATCAGCCAAGCGGCCAGACTCCGTCAGCACCCGGTGGATGGTGCGGCGGGTGAGCTGGGTGCGGTCCTGGAGTTCGGAGAGCAGGTCCGGCAGCTCGATGTCGCTCTCGTTCAGCACCACGGTCTGGGCACCTTCGCGCTCTGTAGCCTCCACACCGGCCCTGCCGATGGCCAGGTCGGCCTTCCGCCACTGAAGGCGCGTCTTCGGAATGGGGGGCGCGGCCCGCAACGCCTCGATGCATTCTGCGATCAGTTTCTCGTTGTCGAAGGCCACACGGTATGTGGTCTTGTGCTTGATCCTGTCCCACAGCGCCTTGAACTCCTCGCTGAGGTAGACCTCCTTGCGAACTCGCACCTGCCGCCGCTCGTCGGCGTTCCTGATCTCCAGTCGCCCGGCGAGCTTGCGGAGGATCTGATTGATCTGGGGGGCTTGGGCCGCGAGATTGCCGGGCAGATCGACCCTGTTATCCTCGAGGGCCGCCCGCAGGGTGTCCTGCACCTTGCCCTTGGCGTCGATATAGCCCCGGTCCTTCAGGTGTTGCCATAGGGCCTTGGACTGTTCGAGCCCCAAGGGCGTGGCCGTCCCGTCCTCCCCGGTGATCGTCACACCGGCAAACTGGTGCGGCTCGACGATGCCGAAGCGCACGCCGGTCTCTTCTTCGATCTCGCGTTGGAGGTTCTCGGCGAACGCCTCGTAGCTCTCGGTCGCCACCACGGTGAGCGTGTTCACCTCGAAGCCGCGCACCCGGTGCCCTTCCTGGTTCACGCACAGGCGCAGTCCGCGGCCGATGCTTTGGCGCCGCTCGCGCTCGGTGCGGATGTCGCGCAGGGTGCAGATCTGGAAGACGTTGGGATTGTCCCAACCCTCCCGCAGGGCCGAGTGCGAGAAGATGAACTTGAGAGGGGTATCCAGGGAGAGCAGCTTTTCCTTCTCGCGCATGATCAGGTTGTAGGCCTGCTCGGCGGCCTCGCGGCCGGCCTGGTTGCGTTCGTCGGTGTCCACCACCCGTTTGGAACGCTTGTCGATGGAAAAGTATCCCTCGTGAACCTCCTCG
>CAZTSL010000105.1:13412-16946 GCA_964616915.1 uncultured bacterium | reverse complement strand
AGACGAGGCTGCCACCCCTCGCTTATTTGGAAGGGGGGTAAAGGTCGCTCCGGCAGAGATGATCAGACGGAAAGACCGGATGAACACTTCTCCATGAGGAACAAAGGAGGCAATCGGATGCGAGGAAGAGCGCACACGAACCTTGTTCCGTCCATCGGTCTCTTCGTCGTCTTCTCCATGCTTATCGGTTGCGCGGCAGGGCCCCCGGCCATCGAGATACCCGGTTCCTTCAACAGCGATCTTTCCGAAGCCTTGGGAACCTTGCCGGAAGCCGAGGCCTTCCTCCATCTGCGCCCTTCGGAGGAGGTCTTTGCGGTCCACGCGCTCGACCTTCGGGTCGGTGGCCTCGAGATCCATCTGGCGGAGGGACGCTTCCGGCCACTCCACCTCCCCAACGGCCGGGAGGTGGCGGGGGTCTTTCTCGGGAAGGGATCGTATCGCTACGTCGTCGATGACCCCTACGATGTCGATCTGGCCCGTTTCAACCTCGAGAAGGCGACCGACATCGATCTCGGGAAGGATGGTTCCGTTGCAGACACCTTCCATCGTGCGCTCTTCCTTGGCCTGAATCAACCTCAGATCTTCACCCTCTTGAAGAAGGAGCAGCGCACCGCCTCCTCCGATGTTGCAGAATTCGACCGGGCGTGGAAGGAGGGATGGGGCTGGATCGAAGGGGAGATCCTCTGGTATGCCGCGGCACTCCTCAATAGGGAGGAAAACCCATACCTCCAGTGGCAGTTCGATGGAAAGCTCGCTCGGGTTCGATTCACGTTCGACGAGATCTGGCGGGTGGAGGAATCGTTACACGCCCTTCGGGTCCGTAAACAGGGGCACCTCTTCGGAAAGGACGAGATCTTTTTCTTGACTTCTCCCATCGTGCGAAAGCCGATCGGACGCGAACGCACGGAGCTTCCTCCAGAGCCTTACGGGCTGACCGAGCTTGGCGTTCAGATGAAGGTCGCCAGGAATCTCAAGCGGTATACACAAACGCTCGATCTCACCGTCACGGTCGATCGGGACCGGGTTCGGGCCCTCCTCTTCTCCCTCCTCAACTGGATGCCGGGTTACCCGGAAGACAGACTGATCGTCCAATCGATCGAGGATGAGTCAGGAAATGCGCTTCCCTTCCGTCATTGCCGTGACCTCCTCCTCGTGGAACTTCCCCGAGCCTTCTCGCGGGGCGAGACGGCTCGAATGCGGTTTCGTATCGAGAGTACGCACCTGCGCCACATCAAGTCGAAAGAGATCCTTCTCCTCCGGGAGAAAGGGTGGTCTTTCACGGAGTCGAGCGGGTTCCTCAGGACGCCGGGATGGTTCCCCAGGCCCCCAGGATATGGAGTGGACCGTTTTTCCTGGAAAGCGGAGATCTCCTGTCCCAAACCCCTTCGCCCCCTGGCCACTGGAATAAACCAGATCCTGACAGAATCGGACAGGGAGATCGTTCTGGAGAGCCGAGTGCGGAGAAAGATCCACTCCCCTGCCATCGGCTGCGGAAAGTTCATCTCTTCGGAGCGGGAGTTCCCCCCCTTCCGGGTTCGGATCCACACCTATGCCTTTCCCCGGGAGCAGACGGAGCAGATCTTCAACCTCGCGCATGCGATGCTCCATTACTACAACCAGCGCTTTGGCCCTCCGCGCCTCACGGAGATCGACATCGTAGAGATTCCCGATTTGCTCGATGTCGAGCATACGCCGGCCGGGATGGTGCTCGTTCCCAGCGATCTTTTCGATCCCCTCACCTTACCGTATGCCTTCAGAGAGTCCGTTCTCTATGCGAATCCATTATCACCGTCTCCGAGGGGCAGTACAGAAGCCTTCAGGGGGTCCGTTCTCTATGCACTCGGTATCAATGGCTTTCTTGCCTACGACCTCGCTCACCTCTGGTGGGGGCATGGGGTGATACCGCGCTCGGAGGAAGACCACTGGCTCTCGGAAGCGTTCGCCGAGTATTCCGCCTATCTCCTCATGCGGGCCTACGAGGAGGACGCCCGGCAGGCGGGCGTCCTCACCTCGGAATGGATGCTTCACGATTGGCGGAACCGGGCCAGGGAGAGCACGGACGTCGTCCCGATCCCCCGTGCCGACGAACTGACCTATACAAACATCACGGACTATGAGCATCGATATCACCGGGTGCGCCTCCTCTACGCCAAGGGACCCCTCTTCCTGCGCTACCTCGAAGAGGAAGTCGGAAGGAATGCGATGATGCGAGCGATGACGTCCTTCTACCGGCGGAACCTGGGGAAGCGGGTCCAGACGAAGGACTTCATGGCGATCCTCGAGGAGGTTTCGGGGAAGGATCTATCACCCCTCTTCGATGCCTACTTCTGGGGGAAGGGGTTTCCCGAGGTGAAAGGGGAGTGAAGCTTCGGTCGGGAGAGCTTGCCGCCGGCACGATCCCGGCGCTCATCCCCTCCGTTTGCGCGCCTTGAAGAAGAGCCGCAGATCGGTCCCCTCGAGCGCGAGGTGTTCCCGGAAGCGGTTCTTGAGGTAGCGGACATAGGGCGCCCGCACCCCGTCGGGATGATTCGTGAAGATCGTGAAGGTGGGCGGACGGCGCTTCGTCTGGGTCGCGTAGTAGAACTTGACCGGCCGGTTGCGGTGAAGGGGGGGGGGCGCATGGGCGACGAACTGCTGGAGAAGGCGGTTGAGTTCCGGTGTGGCGATCTCGATGGCATGCGATTGCGCGACGCGGACGACCGCGGGAAGGATCCTTCGCACCCCCTTCCCCGTCGTCGCAGAGGTGAAGAGGATGGGGGGCTCGGGCAGGTGGCGAAGCTCATAGCGGGCCATCTCGCGGTACCGCTCCCGCGCCTGCGCTCCGGTCACGAGATCCCATTTGTTGGCGATCAGGACCACGCCCCTTCCCGCCTCCTCGATCTGAGCGGCGATCCGCTTGTCCTGATCCGTGATCGGACGGGTGGCATCGAGCACGAGACAGGCGATGTGACACTGCGCGATGCTGCGCAGCGACTTGAGCGCACTGAATTTCTCGACCCGGTCGGTCACCCGGGATTTCCTGCGGATTCCGGCAGTATCGACGAGGAGGAAGGGCTTCTCGTCGTAGGTGAAGGGGGTGTGGATCGCATCGCGGGTCGTGCCGGGACGGTCATCGACGATCATCCGGGGATCCCCGAGGATCGCGTTGATGAGGGAGGACTTCCCCACGTTCGGACAGCCGACGAAAGCCACGCGGGTCTCGTGGGGGGCTTCTCCTTCCGCCTCGTCGGCCGCTCGTTCCGCCAGAGCGAGGACGGCCTCGATGCGGTCGAGGAGATCCGAGGTCCCCCGATGATGCAGGGCGGAGATCGTGATCGGTTCGGAGATCCCCAGCCGGTAGAACTCGCCGACGAGTTCCTCCCGTCGCTCGTTGTCGATCTTGTTGACGACGTAGAGGATCTCCTTGTCGGTGCGCCGGAGCAGATCGGCCACCTGTTCGTCGAGGGGGGTGACGCCGGCAAGGCCGTCCATCACGAAGAGGATGAGGTCGGCCTCCTCGATCGCCACCTCCGCCTGCTGCCGGATCTGGGCCGG
>CAZTSL010000105.1:0-13312 GCA_964616915.1 uncultured bacterium | reverse complement strand
ATCGATCTCGACGGCCGTGGCGTAGGGGATCTCCTCGCCGGTCAGGAGGAAGACCTTCTCCCGGACGATCTCGGCGGCAAGGAAACGCTCCGGCAGATCGGTCACCATATCCTCAGGGAAGTAGGGGGGGCCTTCGGGGAGACGTTCGAGGAGGAGATCGAGCACGATCCCCACGCCGTCGCCGGTCAACGCGCTGATCGGAACGATCTCCTCGAAGAGTTCAGTCTTTCCGAGATGGTCGATCGTGGGAAGGAGGTCCTGGGGAGCAACGCGGTCGATCTTGTTGATCAGGCCAAAGCGCGGCCGGTCGATCTTCCCGAGCGTCTCGAGGATCAACGTATCCTCGGGGCGTAGCGTGCTCTCCGTCATGAAGAGGAGGAGATCGACCTCCTTGAGCGTCATGAGCGCAGTCTCCACCATATAACGGTTCAGACGGGTGGTCGCCTCGTGAATCCCCGGTGTGTCGAGGAAGACGATCTGGGCGTTGGGCAGATGCTTGATCCCCGTGATCCGGTTGCGCGTCGTCTGCGGCTTCGGAGAGATGATCGAGATCTTCTCCCCGAGGATCGTGTTGAGGAGGGTCGATTTTCCGACGTTGGGGCGCCCCACGATCGAGACGAATCCCGACTGGTATCCCTCGCTCATTGTAGTGCTTCCATCTCTTCCAGGGCCTGGCGGGCGGCCTCTTGCTCTGCGAGTTTCTTGCTGCGGCCCAGCCCCTTTCCGTAGACCTCCCCTTGCACGAGGATGTGGACCTCGAAAATCGGATCGTGGGGGGGACCATATTTTCCGATCAGTTGGTAACGTGGAACGACCTTCCTGGTCTTCTGGACGTATTCCTGGAAGATCGATTTGTAGTCGCGATAGGTCTTCCGCCGGTCCGCGGCTTCGATGAGCGGCGTGAAGATCCGTTTCACGACGGAAAAGAGGGCCTCGAAGCCACCATCGAGATAGATCGCGGCGAAGAGGGCCTCGCAGGCATCGGCCAGGATCGAGTCCTTCTCCCGCCCCTGGGTCCCCTCCTCCCCCTTCCCGAGAAGGAGGAAACGCCCCAGATCGAAGGAACGCGCGAGCTGGGCGAGTGACGGCTCGTTGACCATGGCCGCCCGAAGTCGGGAGAGTTCCCCCTCCGGCGCATCGGGATGGGCTTCGAGCAGGAGATGGCTCACCACGAGATCGAGAGCGGCATCCCCCAGGAACTCGAACCGCTCGTAGTCCCGGATCTCCGGATCCTGGCGTTCATGCGCAAAGGAGGGATGCACGAGTGCCCGTTCGAGAAGACGCTCGTTCCGGAAACGGTACCCGATTTTCTCCTGCAATGCACCCAGCTCTGCCACGATTCCCCTCTCGTCTTCCGGTGCTCCCTCCCCAATGGTGAGGGAGCGTACATGGAGAGGATGATATCACAGCGACCGAAGTGCGGCAAGCCTCAGAGCCAGCTCCATCGTATCAAAATCCCCAATGACTCGCGGAATCCGCTCAGCGCGCTCGGGATTCCCTCTTTCCTCTCCAGGTGCAGCATCTCTTTCCCTGATTTACGGCCATCGGCGAGCACAAGGAGAGGGCCCCGCCGCCGTTCTTTCGCCACGTGTGAGGGACACGTGCGGGCCGGCGCCCTCGATTTCAGGATACCTCGGTTGGATGATGCCGGATCGCCCAGGTCAAGTCGATTTCGATGCGATTGCCCTGATCTTCGACTTGACACCTCTTCCTCCTAGTGATATCGTAGAGATATTGGAATTCAGCAAGGCTTGGTTTCGTACCTTCCTCCCATTCTTCTTTCTTTCCGGTGGGTCCCGCGGGCAAACGTTCCTTGAATTGGATGCCAGGGGCGGATGTTTCCAGCCATCGGGCGTCGTTTCTCATCCGGTGGGGTGGCCTTCCGTACATCTTCTCTCCTTCACTTCCTCGTCTCCCTCCTGCCGTAAAGCCCACGAACTTACATCTTGATCTGGGACGGATCGTATGCTATAGTGCGCTGATTTTTCGAGGAGACCGCCTTCCGTTCGAATCCCTCCGAGCCGGCCGGCGCGGCGGGAAGTGTGCCCCTCTCCCCACATCGGCGCCCCAGGCGTGCGGGGAGGGTCTGTTCTTGTACGTTGCATCCACGATTCGGATCGGGGGATCGTTCCGAGCGGGGATGCACGATGATCTGGCAGGGAGGACATGGAATGCCCAAGGGTAAGATCAACGTTCAGGACCAGTTTTTGAATCAGGCCCGCCGTGAAAAGCTTCGCGTCCGTGTGGAACTGTTGACCGGGACCGAAGTGCTTGGCGTCATCAAGAGTTTCGACAGCTTCTGTGTGATCGTGGAAGGGGAACGGATGATGCTCATCTACAAGCATGCGATTTCCCATATCTCGCCCGCCGACAAACAGCGGATCAACCTCTTCCAGCAGAGCCACTGAGCAATCCCCAGAGAAGTCGCCCTGGCGTGACGGGGGAGAACGCCTCGCCCCCCTGGTTACCGGGAGATGCGATGGGGTGTCGTTCCCCCTGGGCACTCCCGACCCGTCACGCCTCGGGAAAATCCAGCTCGAACGGATCTTTCAGGAAAATTTGCGAGGAGTACGGAGCGGAAATCGATCCGATGCCCCCCGAACCGGGAACGGAATCGGGGTGCGCGTTGTCGTCTCTGCGTCGGGTCCCCGATCCGTAAGGAAGATGGGGTACCAACCCCCCATCGGGAGAACATCATGGCAAGAGTAACGATCGAAGATTGCCTCGAGCATGTGGAGAATCGCTTCGAACTCGTGCTCGTGTGCGCGCAGCGGACGAAGCAGTTGATGAAGGGGGCCGAACCCCTCGTCAAGACGAAGAACAACAAGGTGATCGTCACCGCGCTTCGGGAGATCGCTGCGAACAAGATCAGGGTCATCGAGGGAGCGTCGGGCAGCGCCCGCGCTCGGTGAAGGATGGAACCGGTCCCCTCCCCGATTTCCGGTAGGGGCCGGACCGGCGTCTCCCCCCGCTCTTCCCTCCCCCTCACACGACGGGGAGGAGGGGATTCTGCCATCTTCTCCCCTCGGGTGGGATCCGGCATCTCGTGGGTCGGCATCCCGGTACAACCCAGGGCTTCTGCCGGCCAACGTCGCGATGGAGGCTTCTCCCTTCCACCAGGAGTTCATCTCCTCTCCATCCCATGCGCGACACGTTCCTGTGAACGAACTTCCAAGGGCAAGGGGCCGTGGTGGTGCGTCTTCCGGTGCCCCCGAAAGCGCTCCCCGCGGCCGGTCATGAGACGAAGGGTGAAAGACCGATGATCGAAGTGCAGAATCTCACGAAGCATTACGGGGAGATCGTTGCGATCGAGGACGTCTCCTTCTCCGTGGAGAAGGGGCGGATCCTCGGATTTCTCGGTCCCAACGGGGCGGGGAAGACGACGACGATGCGGATCATCACCGGCTACCTCCCCCCCACGAGCGGCTCGGTCCGGGTCGCTGGCTACGACGTCACCGCCGATCCGATGGAGGTCAAGCGCCGGATCGGCTATCTCCCCGAGAATCCCCCCCTCTACCCCGACATGACCGTGGCGAGCTACCTCCGCTTCGTCATGAAGATCAAGGGAGTCCCCCGAAACCTCCGCAAGGCGCGTCTCGACGAGGTCCTCCATCAGTGTGGGCTCGAACACCACGCGAATCGTCTGATCGACCATCTCTCCAAGGGGTACCGCCAGCGCGTCGGGATCGCCCAGGCCTTCATCCACCGCCCGCCGGTCATCATCCTCGACGAGCCGACGATCGGCCTCGATCCGAAGCAGATCATCGAGATCCGGAAGCTGATTCGCGATCTCGCCCGGGAGCAGACGATCATCCTCTCGACCCACATCCTCCAGGAGGTCGCCATGCTCTGCGATGCCGTCGTCATCATCAGCCGGGGCACGATCGTGATGCAGGAGGAGATGAAGAACCTCCACGACGGACAGGGCAAACGCTTCCTCCTGCGGCTGGGCCGTCCGGAAAAGGATACCGCCCAGCGCCTGGCGCGGATCGAGGGGGTCGGTGAGGTATCGGGCGTTTCCGAGGCTTCCTACCTGATCGGCTGCACCGGCCCGGTGGAGGAGGTACGGCGCAAGGTGCTCGATACGATCCACGAACGGGATTGGGATCTCATCGAGCTGAAAACCCAGGAGCGCTCCCTCGAGGAGATCTTTCTCCAGGCCGTCACAGAGACAGAGGAGGTTGCGGCATGAGAAACGTTCTCTCGATCGCCCGACGGGAACTCGGCGCATTCTTCGTCTCCCCGATCGCCTACGTCGTCCTGATGCTCTTCCTCCTGGTGTCGGGGTTCTTCAATTATTCCTACATCTCCGCCTTTGCGGAACGCTACGCCCAGTACCAGGCGATTGCCCAGATGTACCGGAATCCCCAGATCCTCCAGCAACTCAACGTCAACCAGATGATCGTGCAGCCCCTTCTCTCCACGATCAGCGTCATTCTCATCTTCCTGATGCCGATCGTGACGATGCGTTCCTTTGCCGAGGACCGGCGAAACGGGATCGATGAACTCCTCTTCACCTCACCGGTTTCGACGGTACAACTCGTGTTCGGGAAGTTTCTTGGGGCTTTCACCTTCTACCTCGTGATGCTGGCGCTCACCCTTCACTACCCGGTGATCCTGACGAAGTACGGAAATCCGGAGAAGGGTCCGATCGTTGCGGGGTATCTCGGTCTCCTCCTCCTTGGAACCGCGTATCTCACCTTCGGGCTTTTCGCCTCGTCCCTGACGAAGAATCAGATGGTGGCCGCAGTCATCGGCTTCGTGGGGCTTCTCCTCTTCTGGCTCGTGGGGGTGCTTTCCGGAAGGGCCTCGGGGGCGTGGAAAGAGATCATCAGCTACGTCGCGCTCATCGATCATTTCCAGAACTTCACGAAGGGGCTGATCGATACGAAGGACGTCGCCTTCTTCGTCAGTTTCGTCGCTCTCTTTCTCGTCCTGACGAAACTCTCGCTCGATTCCCTGCGGTGGAGGTGATACGATGAAGAAATTCGTTGACGCATTGGGTTTGAGTGGCACGATCCTCGTCCTCCTGGGAGTGGTGATCTTCGCGGTTCGCCGCACCTTCAACGACCCGATCGTGATGTGGAACGTGATCCTCGGGGCGACCTTCCTCGTGACGTGGCTCTGGTTCAACCTCCGCCGGCTCGGGGAGATGCTCGTGAGCCGCAAGACGCAGTACGGCTCCCTGACGATCCTGTGGGGGGCGGCCGTCCTCGTCCTCCTCGGCTTCGCGAACGTGATCGCCGCCCGCCACCCCCACCGGATCGATCTCACGGAGAACAAGGTCTACAGCCTCTCCGACCAGACGAAGAAGATCCTCGATCACCTCACCGATCCCGTCGAGGTGATCGGATTCTACATCGAAGGCACGGAGGGGGCCGTCGAGGATCTCCTCAAGGCCTACAGTTATGCCTCGGACAAGTTCCACTACCGTTTCGTCGATCCGGCCAAGAACCCGACCGTGGTCAAGGAGTACGATCTGGAGGAACTCGGCGAGGAACCCCGCACCCTCCTCGTCGTCTCCGGAGAGCAGAAGGTCAAGGTCGATGAGGAAAGCGAGGAGGCGATCACGAAGGCGATCCTCAAGGTGGCCAGCGGCGAGAGCAAGACCGTCTGCTTCTCCACGGGCCATGGGGAGGCCGACATCGAAAGCGATGCCCGCTTCGAGTACAGCGCGATGAAGAAGGCGCTCCTCGGCGAAAACTACAAGGTCGAGTCGATCGTCCTCGCCGAAGTGGGGGAAGTCCCCGACCGATGTACGGCACTCGTCATCGCCCGTGTGCAAAAACCCCTCCTCGAGGAGGAGTGGGCCACGGTCGACCGCTACCTCGAGGACGGCGGGCACGTCCTTCTCATGGCCGATCCGATGATCGAGACCGGAATGACGGAGTTCGCGAAGAAATGGGGCGTCGAGATCGGGAACGATCTCGTGATCGACAAGACGCAGCGGCTCTTCTTCGTACAGCTCGGCGATGCGCCGATCATCGGCAGCTTCGGGGATCACCCGATCGTCAAGGGGTGGGACGCAAAGCGCCGGGTCGTCCTCCCCACGACCCGTTCCGTGCGCAAGATGGCCTCCCCCCCCGAAGGGCTCACCGTGACCGAACTCCTCCTCAGCTCCAAGGAGGGGTGGGCCGAGACGAACCTCGATCTCCTCCGGAGCGAGAAGCCCCGCGCCTCGCTCGATGATGCGGACCTCCCCGGACCGGTGGCGATGGGGGTCGCCGTCTCGAAGAAGGTCTCGAAGCAGGCGGACGAAACCCCGGCGGAAGCCCGCCTCGTCGTCCTTGGCGATGCCGATTTCGTGAACAACACGAACATCGTCCAGTTCTACAACGAAGACTTCTTCCTCAACGCGATCAACTGGCTCACCGGCCAGGAGGCCTCGATCTCGATCCGGCCACGGCGGATGCGTTCCTCCACGATTCAACTGACCGAGCGGGAACATTACTACATCTTCTACGGCTCCGTCCTCTTCCTACCGGAGGTCGTGGCGATCATCGGGATTCTGATCTGGATCATGCGGAGGGACTAGTGATGACGACGAAGAACGATGCACCCGCAAAGACGCAGCAGGAGGCCGAGGCGACCGCATACACCGAAGGCGCCCCCTCCCCCAAGACCGCGAAGATCTCCTCTCGCGCGGCACAGCGCAGATACCTCAAGAGCTGGCGAAACTTCGGACTCTTCGCCCTCATCGTCGCCGCGCTCGGCTTCTACGTCTACTTCGTGGAGATCAAGGGCGCCCGGGAGGAGAAGCAACGGGAGGAGACGGAGAAGAAAGCGCTCGTGCTCGACTGGGACAAGGTCACGAAGGTCGAACTCGCCTACCCCGAGGAGACGATCGTCCTCGAAAAGCGCAAAGGGGAGAAGGAGCACTGGGTCCTCACCGCGCCGATCGAAACGGATGCCGACAAGTTCGCCGTCCGGGGGATCATCGATGCGGTGAAGAACCTCTCGATCTCCCGGGTCGTGGAGGAGAACCCGGCCGATCCGGCCATCTTCGGCCTCAAGGAACCCTATCCGATCAAGGTGACCTTCCACCTCGAGGATGGCACGAGCGGCGCCCTCATCGTCGGTGACAAGTCGCCTGTCGGCAACACCGTCTATCTGCAACGGGGGGGGGAGAAGCGTGTCCTGCTCGCCCCGGCCCACATCCAGACGAGTCTCAAGAAGACCGCCTTCGATCTCCGGGAGAAGAAGCTGCTGGCCTTCTCCCGCGATGACCTGCGCAAGATCGAACTCACCTATCCCGATCGGGGGATCACCCTCGTCAAGAAGGACGACGCATGGCGCATCGAGACGCCGATCGACAAGCCGGCGAGCACGAGCGAGGTCAACCGTCTGATCTCCACCCTCCAGGGGCTTCGCGCCACCGCCTTCGAGACGGAAAAGGCCGAGGACCTCTCGAAATACGGCCTCGACAAGCCCGCGGTCACCGTCACGATCCATATCGCCACGGGTGACGACGTTGCCCAGCAGACCCTCCTCCTTGGCGCGGAGAAGGATACCAGCGGGATCTATGCGAAACGGGCGGACAAGGATCCGATCGCCGTGGTCCGCAAGGGGGCGAAGCAGGATCTCACGAAGGAGGTCTTCGACCTGCGCAACAAGGATGTCGTGGCGATCAAACGCTGGGAGATCAAGGATGTCGAGATCGCGCGTGGCGACCAGACGATCCGGATGCGCAAACCCGCCGAGGGAGGCGGCGACTGGACCGATCCGGCCTCGGGCAAGAAACTCAAGTACGCCGAGGTGAGCAAGGTCCTCAACGCGGTCGCCAACTTCGACGTCATCCGCTTCGTGGACGAGGAGACCGACGATCTTTCCAGATTCGGACTCGCCGAACCGGAAGTGCGCGTCACCCTCTCCAACGGCAAAGAAGGGGAGGAGGAGAAGCGCGACACCCTTCTGGTGGGGGCGGTCGACACGGAGGCCCAGGGACGCTACGTGAAAAGCGCCACCTCCGACCAGATCTACCTCGTCAAGGACTTCACCCTGCCCGCTTCGATCGACGAACTCCTCGCCGAACCGAAGAAACCGGAAGGGGAATCCTCCGAAGCGAAGGGGAAGACGCCCCCCTCCACCGCCAAAGGGGAAGGGAAAGCGGCGCAGGCGGCTTCCCCCGCGAAACACCCCTGAGTCATTCCCGGGCGATCGGTGCGCTCCGGAGGGAAAGGAGATCTTCGTCCCTTCCGGGGGCACCCTTTCGCCCTCCCAGAGCGGGAAAGGGGAAGCGCGCTCCCCCCCCTCGAAAAGATGAAGGAGACGATCCCATGCCCGACAGAACCGACGAAGTGAAGTTCTACACGAAAGACTTCCTCTTCGACCGCCGTCTCGTGGAACGCAACCGGCGAAAGGGACTCATCACGAAGGAGGAGTACGAGGCCCATCTCGCCGCCTTGCCCGATGTTTCGGAGAAGATCGAGCCCGTCTCCGAAACGCCCACGGATGAATCCCCCATCCCCATCCCCCCCGTCAAAGGGGAGAAACCGAAGGGGAAAGCGACCCCCCCGGAAACCTTCAACACCGAGGAGGGGGAATACGACTGACCTCCGTTTCACTCCCACCCGGCTGCCGCGCTACTGGCCGCGTTCCTGGGCCATCGTTTCTCGAAACTCACGCTCCAGGGACTCAACGGATGGATCGGCATCGTTTTTTTCGATGCTACCATACCCTATCGCTGACGACGATGCTCGATCCCGGGTCGGCAGGCGCCCCTCCATCCTCCTCCTTGCCCCTGGCTGTCCGGGTGGTGATCCGGGGGAGGAGGCCGATGTGGTCCATGTGGCCGTGACCGGTGCACCCAACGACTATACCTTTGCGGTCACGATCCGGCGTCCCGATACGGGGTGCGAGCAGTATGCGGACTGGTGGGAGGTGCTCGGAACGGATGGCACGCTGATCTACCGTCGGATCCTCACCCATAGCCACCCCGACGAACAGCCCTTCACCCGAACCGGTGGGCCGGTAGCGATCGATGCGGAGCGCAAGATGATCGTACGGGCGCACATGAACACGAGCGGCTATGGGGGGAAAGCGATGTCGGGAACGCCGGGAGGGCGTTTCACCGAGGATCCCACGATCACGGAAGACTTCGCGGCCGAGGTCGAGTCGATGGAGCCCCAACCCGACGGGTGTGCATTCTGAGCGATTGGCAGATCGCTACGACTCGCATTTCGATTCTTCGGGAAAGAGGGGAACGAGATTCGGCGCGGGCTGACGTTTTTCGAAATGGATCTCCTTGCCGGCGAGCTTTGCGAGGATCGTATCCCCAGCCTCGAATTTTCCCGCGATGAGATCCTGGGCCAGAGGGTTTTCGAGGAAGCGTTCGATCGTCCGTTTGAGGGGTCTGGCGCCGTAGATCGGATCGAACCCCTCGGCGGCGAGGAAGGCCTTGACGGCATCGGAGATCTCGAGGTGGATCTTCTTCTCCTCGAGACGCCGCAGGAGGTTGCGGAGCATCAGCTCCACGATCTGTCGGACGTCCTGCGGACTCAGGCGGTGGAAGACGATGAGATCGTCGATCCGGTTGAGGAACTCCGGTTTGAAGTGCTTCTTGACCTCAGCCAGGATCCTGGCGCGGATCTCCGCCTCGGAGTCTTCGTTATCGGAGGAGAAACCTGCGCTGAGCCGTTCCCGGGTAAGGATGGCGCTGCCGATGTTCGAGGTGCCGATGATGATCGTGTTGCGGAAGCTGACGGTGCGGCCGTGCGCATCGGTGAGCCGTCCCTCGTCGAGGATCTGAAGGAGGATGTTGAAGACGTCGGGGTGGGCCTTCTCGATTTCGTCGAGGAGGAGGACCGAGTAGGGCTGGCGGCGGATCTTCTCCGTGAGCTGTCCCCCCTCGCCGTAGCCGAGATAGCCGGGGGGGGCGCCGATGATCTTGGAGACCTCGTGGCGCTCCATGTACTCCGACATGTCGAGGCGGATGAGGCGGTTTTCGTCGTCGAGGAGGTGTTCGGCCAACGCGCGGGCCAACTCCGTCTTCCCCACGCCGGTGGGACCGAGAAAGAGAAACGTTCCGATCGGCCGGCGCGGATCCTTGAGGCCCGCCCGGTTCCTGCGGATCGCGTTGCTCACCGCGCAGATCGCGTCGTGCTGGCCGATGATCCGTTCGTGGAGGCGTTCCTCCATCCCGAGCAGGCGCGCCTTCTCCGTCTCCATGACGCGGAAGACGGGGATCTCGGTCCATCTGGCCACGATCTGGGCGATATCCTCTTCGGTGACGACCCTTCGTGCCGGTTCGATCTCCTCCTGCCAGCGGCGCTGTTTCGTCTTGAGTTCGAGTTCGAGGGTGATGAGGCGCTGCTGGGCCAGGATGGCGCTGCGGTAGTCTTCCTGCTGGTAGGCCGTGAGCTGCTCCTGGCGCATTCGTTCCTTCTCCTTGCGCAGATCCCGGATGCTGCGGGGGAAGTATCCCGTCTCGATCCGTTTGCGTCCCGCGGCCTCGTCGAGGAGATCGATCGCTTTGTCGGGGAGACAGCGGTCGGTGATGTAGCGTTCGGAGAGGGAGACGGCGGCCTGTAACGCTTCGGGCGTGAAGGTGACGTGATGGAACGTTTCGTAACAGGGGCGTAGCCCTTCCAGGATCTCGAGCGTCTCTTTGGGGGAGGGCTCCCGGATGAGGATCGGCTGGAAGCGGCGTTCGAGCCCCTTGTCGATCTCGATGAACTTCTTGTAGTCGTCGATCGTCGTGGCACCGATGCAGAGGAGATTCCCCTTGGCCAGCGCGGGTTTGAGCATGTTCGACGCATCGAGTCCCCCCATGGCGGCCCCGGCGTTGACCACCTGATGGAGTTCGTCGATGAAGAGGATGATCCGTCCCGCCGCGGCGGTGATCTCATCCTGGATCATCTTGAGGCGCTCCTCGAATTCCCCCCGGAACTTGGCCCCCGCGACGATCTCGCCGAGATCGAGGAGGAGGAGGCGCTTGTTGAGGAGCATCTCGGGCACCTCCATCCGGACGATGCGCTGGGCCAACCCCTCGACGATCACGGTCTTTCCGACCCCAGGCTCTCCGATCAGGAGGGGGTTGTTCTTCTTGCGACGCGCCAGGACCTCGATGATGCGGTCGAGAACGTCCTCCCGGCCGATCAGGGGATCGAGCGCCTGACGCCGGGCCAGGGCGGTCAGATCGGTCGTGAAGCGGGAGAGCTGGTTGTTGCAGGCCTCCTCCCGCCGGTCCGTGATCTTGCGCTCCCCCCGGAGTTCCTGGACGATCTTGCGGACCCGGCGCTGGTTGCCGAGCTGGACGTGCTCCTTGAGGATCTGCGACGCCACTCCGGCAGAGGCGTCGTAGAAGGCGAGAAAGACCGACATGATCCCGATATAGGCGTCGCCGTTCGTGTCCGCCTCCCGTTTCGCCTGTTCGAAGAAGAGCTGCGTCGTCTTGGGCACGACGAGATGAATCGGGGAATCCCCCTCGATCGGGGGAACGAGTTCTTCGATCTCGAAGACCCGCTCGAGGAGTTCCTGACGCGTCCTTTCCGGATCGAGCCCCAGCTCCCGGAAGATCTTGAGCGCCGGGGAGTCTTCCTGCATCAGGATGCCCACGAGGACGAATTCGGGGGAGAGTTCGTTGCGGCGAATCGCAATCAGTTCGGAAGCTCCGATGTTGATCGCATCGATGACGTCTTCGGTGAAATAGCGGTAATATCGATACATGGCACGCTTCCGTAGGCAATCTCCGCACCAACATGATCCAGGCGATCGCTCTTCCTCTTCCTCTCTCCTTCGCCGTCGATCTCAGTCGAGCCCTTGCATTCTGCGGGCGAGGCGGCGGAGGTAGTCGAAGGTGTAGAGGCCGGAGGAATGGCCGTCACTCCATTGGAAGGCCACGGCGTAGCGCCCGACGGGGGTGCTTCCCCGCAGTTGGATGTCGCTCGGGATCGCCTCTTCGGAGATGAGACGTTTTCCGCTCCATTCGTCCACGCACGAGGCGCAGGGGCAGGCGGCACGGAGCGCGCGGAGGGGATAGGTCGTCTCTTCTCCGTCATCCCACTTGATCGTAAGTTGGGAATCGGAAGAGGAGATCTCCACCGGAACGGCGCTGACCTGCGAGGAGAGGATCGTGGCTTTGGCGAGCTGGGCGGCCATCTTCCCCGTGATCGAACGGTAGGCCTGGGCCGCGGGGGCATCGGGTTTTCGGACCACGATGGGGATCCCTTCGTCCCCGCCGACCACGAGTTCGGGATCGAGGGGGATTTCGCCGAGGAGGGGCAGCCCCAGTTCCGCACACACCTTACGTCCCCCACCCTCCCGGAAGATCGGGGTCGCCTCGTTACAGTGGGGACAGACGAAGGTGCTCATGTTCTCCACGATCCCGAGGATCGGCACGTTGACCTGCTGGAACATCCGGAGTCCCTTGCGCGCGATCTGCAAGGCCACGTCCTGGGGGGTCGTCACGATCACCGCACCGGTCAGGGGGGCGCTCTGCGTGAGCGTCAACTGGATGTCCCCCGTTCCGGGAGGAAGATCGATGAGAAGGTAGTCGAGGTCTCCCCAATCGACGTCCCGCAGGAACTGCTGGATGAGCCGTGTCGCCATCGGTCCCCGCCAGATCACGGGGGAGTCGTCGTGCAGGAGGAAGCCGAGCGACATGATCGCGACACCGTACTTCTCCACCGGCTTGATCCGCTGGCGGGGGGAGAGCGCCGGTGGCTCCGTGATACCGAACATCGCCGGAATGCTTGGCCCATAGACATCGCCGTCGAGGAGCCCCACGCGGGCACCGGTCTGAGCGAGGGCCACGGCCAGATTCGAGGTCACCGTCGATTTTCCGACGCCTCCCTTGCCGCTGGCCACGGCGATCAGGGTCTTTACCCCCTCCAGCGCCGGGGCGTTGCCGACGCCGCCGCCCGGAACGTTGCTCGTCATCGAGACCGAAACGCGCCGAACCCCGGGAAGCGCTTCCACGCATTTCCGTGCCTGGACCTCGAGAAGGTCCTTGACGGGACAGGCCGGTGTCGTCAATTCGATATCGAACCGGACCTCTCCATCCTTGATCTTCAGGTTCTTGACGAACCCCAACGTCACGATATCTTTTCCGAGATCCGGATCCCGGACGCTCCGCAACGCTTCGAGTACTTCGTTTGCCGTCACCTCAGCCATGCGTCACCTTTCCACGCTCTCCGGAGCTGTGCCGGTCGATCGTCCATCCGATCACGTTCCACGAGGCCCATCGGCCCCGCTCATTCCGATCTCCCATTCTACGTGACGGATGACACAAATGCAAGGCGATTCCCTCTCTCTTCCCAGGGCCCCGGCAAAGTCGTGAATCCTCCTGGCATCCGGTGAGATGGGCGGGGAA